>JBCCGH010000008.1:0-115286 GCA_039029375.1 Planctomycetota bacterium | reverse complement strand
GTGTGTCGGAAGTTGGTTGCGTAAGTCGGCGAGCCATGTGTGCCGCTCGCAAGGCGCTGTCGACGCAGGGCTTGTTGGTGGACAAGTCGAGGAGACGCAACGCCGCGAGCGGCGCAGAGGGCCGTCGACATATGTGACGAAACTTCCGACACGCAACACTAGTACTAACGAATCCGCACGTCGCTCAACCCCTCTCGCGGCACGAAGATCTCGAGGTCGATGCAGGTCTGGCTCGCAGGCTCGATCAACCGGAGCGTGTAGTGGCCCGGGACCGGCACGTCCGTGAACGTAAACGTGCCATCGCGGCTCGGCACGACCGACCTCGATTCGCGGTCGATTGCATCAGGCGCTGGGAATAGACCGAGACTGCTACTCGGCGTGAACGGCCTTTCCACGCGGCCCGTTACCTTGCCGAGCTCGACCAGCTCCGCGAACTCGGGATCGGCACCGCCCGCCTGCCAACGAAAGAACGGCCCGGCGCGCGGGACGGAGTCCACCGGATTCGAGTCACCCAGGGTGAGGTTCCATTCCACCTCGCTGCCGTCGTAGATCTCGCGGCGGCTGAGCGCCTTGGGCATCTCGTAGCGCTGGCCCCTCTGGTCCACGGGACTCAGTCGCACCTCACCGCGAGGTACGCCGCGGAGCTCGAACCGACCGTCTGCGTCCGTTTCCGTCAGACGCCATAACAGCATGGGACGAGAGAGAGGCCGCCCGCGTTGGTGCGCGACGCTTGCGAGGACGCGGGCGGCCACCAACGGTTGACCGGCCCTGTCCACGAGACGGCCATGCACGCGGGCGCCGGTCTGCAGCTTCAGGTCGATGCTCGTGGTCGCTGTGGTCAGCTCGATCTCGCGATAGTCGTAGCGTTGATCCCCAGCGAGAGCAGACAGGACGTAGCGGCCGGGCACCGCGGCGCGCAGAGCAAACTCCCCCGCCGCATCCGTGGGCTCGAAGTCAGGAGGGGACCGGCCTGTCAGCGGCGTCAGCGAGACCAAGACTCTCCCACAGCGCCGGCCACCGTCGAAGACCGCGCCTCGCACCACCACCGGGCTGGGGAGCAGCTCCAGCGTCTGCTCCGGCGGCGGGCCAGCGCGAAAGCCACATCGCACGATACGCGACAGCTTCCCACCCGCCGACCGCGCCCAGAGCCCGACCTCATCGACTTCGACAATGTTGGCTCGAAACCGGCCGTCAATGTCGGTCGTCGCGATGCACACGGGTGGGCACCCGCCCTCGACGCCGCGGCCGCAACCGGCCCAGACTTCGGCCCCCCGCACGACGCCGTCCGCGTCGACGACGCGCCCGGAGACAGGGGTCACCCGATCCACCGGAACATCGACCTCCCGCTCCGAGTCACGCCGGAATCGTCGCGACCCAGCCAGCTCGCCAAAGCGAAGCCAAACTGGTGCGGCATCCTCTGCAACAAAGGCCACCTCACCCTCGTCATTGGTCCGCATGGACCGGCGTTGCGTCCAATCATGGAAGACGGTCTGGGCGCGCGTGGGTCGATCGGACTGGAGCAGAAACGACACCCAAGGCACCGACTGCCCCGTCTCACGCTCGACGAGGCGCAGCCGCATCGGACCCCCCACTGGCTGGCGTTGCCGCGACACTGACGCACGCGGCGGGGCCCACGAAGCGCCCCGCGCCGACGCCTCCTGGTCGGCAGACACGACGGCAACCGCGACATCCTCTACGGGCACCGCAGCCGTCCCCGGCGGCGGCGCGGCCGTCGTCGAGAGGAGCAGCGCGGTGGCGACGCTGACGAGGGCCAGCGCCGCCACCGCTTTGAGCGCCCCCACACCCGAGCCCAAAGGCTTCGCCGATGTAGGCCCGACCGGGCCGCCCAGATGCGGTGCCAGAAGACGCGGCAGCATCAGACTTGCCAACCCCGCGAGCCCGACACCCGCCGGCAAAACCATGCGCAGTCGCTCCGTGCCGCGCGCGAGCTGGGTGCGTACGGTGCTCGGCGACCGGCCGAGCTGGGCCGCGATCTCCATCGGCGTCTGCAGCTCCAGGTAGCGAAGTCGCAGCACATCGCGGTAACCCGGGGGCAACGTCTCCAGCGCGTTCTCGATCGTGGACGTCAGCTCTCGGCGCGACACCGACCCGACCGGGTCGATGGGCGGTGCTTCAGGCAAGCGCTCCGGGTCAGGTCGACGACGCTGCACGCGGCGCGCGAGCTGCGCCTTGTGAAACATGATGCTGCACAACCACGACGTGAGATCGCGCGATGTGTCGAACCGGTCCGCGGACTGCAACGCCGCGAGGTAGGTCTCTTGGACGAGGTCGTCAATGTCCGAGCGGCTGCTGCGCAGGCTGCGCGCCACACGCAGCACGCGTTCAATCGTCACATCGAAGACGGCGCGGAACGCCTCAGGATCGCGGTTCTCCTGAAACGTGGCGAACAAAGACTCCGGCGTCGACTCTCTCATGGGCGAGCGAGTCTAGCAGGTGCGATCGCAACCTTCCGTGAAGGGACGTACCTCACCGCCGCCTGTGCAGCACCAAAAAAACTCAATCGACTGAGACGATCGCGGCGCGCTTGGCAAGCAGCCCGGCCACCGATGTGGCCGCGCTCGTCAGAAGAACTCGTAGAGGAAACGAGCAACTGCCCGCCGCATCGGCGGCTCCTCTTGATCCTGCATGCGCTTGATGACTTCCATGTCCGTGAGGCGTAGGTCGCGTCTCAGGTATTCGAGTCCCAACAGCCGCAGCTGCGGCGGCTCGCTGCGATCCTGCAGCAAACCGCGACAGCGCTCGAAGACCTTCGCCCGGAACTCCGGATCGTCCTCCGCCGCGGCCCCCATGACCGCAAGCGCCTGAAGCACGATCGCCCGCCGTCGGTAGTCGGCACGATCGATGGAACCAAAGAGCTTGAGCAACCGCCCGCGCTCGGTCGACGCGTTGGGCAGCAGGATGCCCGCGTAGGTCGCCGACGTGAGGTCACCTTCAGCGTCGATCGGTCGCTCCGGCGCCAACAGAATGTCACGCAGCGCATCAAACGACCCCGGTGCGCCCGAGCGGCCGATCGCCTGAATGTAGCCGCGGTGCTCCTCGATGGGCGCGCTCTCCATGCGGGCGAGAACCGCCTGCAACGCGGCGGGGTCACCGCATGCGGACAGGTCGGCCAACGTCGTCGCGAGCTTCGTGCCACTGGCGTCGCGGACCTGGCGGATCAGATCGTCAATCACGCTCCGCAACCCGCGCTCGCGGAGGGCCAGCAGCGCCGGCTGACGCACCGGCACCGCCGGATCGGCGGCGAGCGTCGTCAGCGCGTTATCGATGTTCTCCCCGGGCCGCTCCGCCACGGCGATGACCACGCCGGCGCGCACCTGCGCATTGGGGTGCACACAAAGACGCAGGAGATCCTCTTCGAGCGGCGCGACGTCGCCGACACGCGCGGCATTGATCGCTGCCGTCAGGCGCGCCCCGCCGGGATCGTCTTCGCGCAGCATCTCCCTCAAGAACACGGTCCCGCGCAGGTCACCAGCGCCGTGCAGGGTGGTGGCGATGGACATCTGCAGCGTGCCACGCGCACTCGCCCAAAGCGGCTCGAGCAAACGCGCGGCACGGGCCACCGGCAGCTTGTTCACCTCCTCGATCGCCGGAATCCGCAGCGGCGACTCGGGCTGCACCGTGAGGTGCTCGGTGAGTAAAGCGTCGCCATCGGCCTCGGGCAGTCGCGCCACAGCGGCGCGAAACCACTCCAAGTGCGCCCGCGGCGGCAGCTCTGGCAGCATCGCCTCGGCAGCGCGGATCGCTTCGGGCGTCCCCACAGCGCCCAAGGCGGTCATCGCCTTGGCAACCACCGACGACCGGTGATGATGCAGCGCGCGCAGCAGCGCGTTCGACAGCTCGGGGCCAGCCAGGTGACCCATCCGCCCCATCGCCTCGGCGATGTTCTCCACCGTGTCAGACAGGTTGCGTGACTGCAGCGCTCGGTCCATCGCCTCGACGAGCGGCGCTACGGCCCGCTGGTCCACGCGGGCGAAGAACTCCTTGGCAAACAGCCAGGCGGGACGGGTGCAGTCGCCCTTGAGATTGCTGATCACCTTCTCCAGCGCCTCGCTGCGCGAGCGCCGGTAGGTGCGCCCACCAAACTCCGGCGACAGATGCACGGCGAACGGAAAGTCCTCGTGCCAAACGGCGAAGCCCAGGTCGTCGGGCCGTGGCCCCGGCGGTGCCCCCGGTGGCGTGGCCGGAGCGCCTGGCGTCGCTGTGGCCCCCGCGGCATCGGTGCGGCCGCCCTCGCCGGCCGCGCCGGCCGCGCCCGATTCATCACACCCGGCCAGCACCAGCACAGCCGCCAACACAGTAGTCACGGCGGCCGACCCCGCCACGGCGCCGCCGGCTTGAGGCCGGGACCAGCGGCGATGCGTTCCGTCAGTCAGGGGAAAGGAAGGACGGCGGGCTGCTCTCATCGCTGGCTCCATAGTCGACTGATCGGCTCCAGTCACGGGCTGGCTCCATCGGCCGCCGGGAAGGCCGGCACCAGCCCGGGGCTGCCGATGAGGCGCCGCGGGACCCGCTGGCGGACCGCTAGGGATCCTCGGCAGGGGGATCGCCACTTTGGGGCTCCCCCCGGTCCGGCTCCTCGGCCACGGCCAGAGTCCCGTCCACGTAATGCAGGTTGGCCTCGGCCTTGCGGTAGTCCAGCTGGTTTCGCAGCAGCCGCGAGCGTGCCTCCTGCAGCTCCTGGTTGCGCTCCTGCACTTCGAACTGCGTGGAGGTCCCCGCCTGCTCACGGGCAATCTCGCGATCCAGATTGGTCTCGGCCAGACGCACACTCTCGAGATTTCGGGAGATGCTCTCGGCGAGCGTGCGCAGCTGCCGGACCGCATCGCGCACCTGGGCATGCACGTTGTACTCGAGATCAATCAGCGTACGCTGCGTTCGCTCGACCTCGAGCTTGGCGCGGTCGCGCGCCGCCAGGGCCGCCTGATTGCCAATCGGCACGGACAGCTCCAGCTGGATGCTCCAATCGGGAAAGCCGAGACCGAAGACATCGTCCCAAGCGTCGCTAAAACGGTCGCGGGTGCTGTTCGTCGTGTACGAACCCACCAGATCCAGCTGTGGCAAGACGTCGCGCGCCGCCGTCGTCGCCCCGATCTCCGCGATCGCTACATCCGCGCGACCGGCACGCACGTCCGGCCGCGCCCGCAGCGCGATTTGGACCAGCGACCGCCAATCGAGATCGGGAGCGTCCGGGAACTGGCCAATCGGCGTCGTGGGCAGTAGACCGCGCCGCCATAGCAGGCCGTCGCGGTCGTCGAACAGCAGCCGCCGCAGGTCGTCCTCGCGGTCCCGAATCTCGTTCTCGGCGATGACCAGCTCCTCCCGTCGCCGCGCCACCTCGGCCTCGTCGGCGACGCGATCCAGCGGCGCGAGATCGCCGACCTGAATCCGCCGCTCGGTGCGGGCGAGCTGCTGGCGGGCCAGCTCAAGCGCCTGAAACACCACGCGGTAGTTCTCCCGCGCGAAGACGAAGTCCCAATACGCGTTGACGATCGCGATGAGGGTGTCTTGAACGGTGCGCAAGTGGCGCAGCTCGGTCGCCGCCTTCTGCCGCTCCCGCGTGCGGATGTCTCGCTGGGTGTAGTCGCTCCACGCACCGCGCAGCAGCGGCTGCGTGTACGTGGCCGTGAAGTCGTTGGTGAACTGACGCGTCGGAAAACCCGGGATGTTGGTGGTCTGCTCCAACCGCGTCGGTGCGTAGCTCAGATCAAACAGGCCGCCCGACGGGACCAGCTGCCGCACGCCGAACCGGCCGTTGTAGGACAGCCGCGTGATCTCCGGCTGAAACACGTTGCGGGTGGGGTCTTCGGTGCGCTGGATGGTCGCCTCGCCGAACAGCTCTGGCTCGAAGATGGCCCTGGCCGCGCGCACGTCTTCGGCAGCCTGGAACGGACCGATCTCACTCACCCGCAGCGCCGTGTTCTGGCGAAAGCCGATCTGCAAAGCCTCGTCGAGCGTGATCGGAAACGGCGCCCCAGCGTCCGGGTCGACCGGCAACGCGACTTGGGCAACGTCGCCGGCGGATGACGTGCTACGGTTCGCGGGGTCGACCGGGTCCTGGGCTCGCGGCGCGGGCCCCGCGACGCTCAGCAGGATCAGCGCGAAGGTTGCGCCGCGGCGTTTGGAGAGCAACAGGGTCGTCGCCATGGACGCGACAGTCGACGCGCCGCAGGGCTCAAGTTCAACCTCGCTCTTCGGCGATCCGGCCGCGCCGGCCGCGCGTCAGTCCGCGAGCCCCAACACGCTGCGCACGCCGGGTGCGGCGAAGTTCGCCGACAGCCCCAGGAGCAGCGCCGCGGCGTCGCCCAAGTCGCGCGGCGTGGGCAAGGTGGCGAGCTCACGGAGCTCACGCTGAAACTTCGCCCAGCCCGGACCGGGCGGCAGCTGGCTCCACGCCAGGTGGTGGAGCGCCACGTAGTGGTCGCGCGCCAAGAGGGCCGGCCGCCATAGCCGCAGCTTGCGGCCCACGTCGCGGCGATCCACCAAATCGGCAAAGCCGTAGAGCTGCGCCGCCAACAGGTCGGGGCGGCCGTCACCCTGCGCCGCCAAGCGCTCCTCGAGATGGGCAGCCACGAGCTGCCGGGCCCGCTCGGCGACCGCCGGATGGACGCCGAACGCCGGCGCCAGCCGAAAGACCCGCCCAGCGTCGGCCAGGCTGCCGGTCGGCGTCGCAAACGAAAGCAGCGCCGACCGCAGCTGGCCGCTCGGTGCCAACCCCGGCGCGCCGTGGTGCCCGCGCCGCGCCGGCGGCGCCATCACCCGCACCGCCAGCCGCTCGGCGTGCTCGCGCACCAAATCCGCCGCCTGGCCACCCGCGACCACCGCGACATCCGTCAGGGCCGCCAGCGCCGTCGCCAACTCGGCGTCCGAGAGTTCGTTCAGCCCGCGCCGCAGATGTTCGTTGGCGCGCCCGACCGTATCGCGATGGCCCAGCCGGAAGCTGGAACCCGACGCCAGCAGGGCCCGCAAGCCCAACGCCACTCCAGCCACCGTCGCCGTCCCCTGGTCCAGCTCAAACTCCAGCCGCCCCGCGACGACCGCCGCCAACGCCTGGATACGGTCTTCGAGGTCGGGGCGCCCACCGCAAAGCTCGATCGACCGCCGCCGCGCCTGCCGGGAAAACCGCTGCACGAACTCCAGCCGCAGCCACGCCAAGTCGCGATCGGCGGCGACCACCCGCGTGAACGGGTCAATGTTCGCCAGCGCCCCGCGCGGTGAGCCCTGCCCGCGGCGCTCCGCGGGCGGCGGCGGGCCCAGCGGCGCGGCGCTTCCCGCACTGCCGACGCGCTCCAGGCCCGAGACGCGATCCTCGAGCGCGGGCAGGCCTCCTGCCGCGGCGCTCAGCGGGCCGAGCTGTATGGCGGCTCGCGGCCGGCGACCGTCCTGCCAGCTCAGCAAGCCCGCCAACACGACCGCCGCCACGGCGGCCACCTGAGCTGCCTTCATGACCCACGTGCTGCCTTCGAACCCTCGCCGGCCGCGCAGCTCATTGCGCCGGCGCACCGCATAGCGCATCGCCACGGGAACCCGGCCTGAGGGGTCCGTGCTCAGAGCGCGGAAGTCCTCCAACAAGACCCGCGCCTCCGCGACCTCGAGCACGAACTCCGCGCCCGCTCCTGGCAGGCTCTGATCGTCCTGCCCCAAGGCTGCATCCACGGCGGCCGACGCGTCCGGCCTGGCGTGTTCACCCGAGCTCGTCATCGGGCGACTCGGCGGCGAAAGGACGCGTTCGCATCGCGCGCCTCCCCTTGGTCGCGCGACTCGGCCATGACGTCACGCAGTGCCTTGACCGAGTTGTGCATCCGCGACTTCACCGTGCCAACCGGGATGCCCAGCACTTGACCAATGTCGGCGTAGCGGAGCTCCTGATAGACCGCCAGCTCGAAGACCAGCCGGTGCGGCTCGGTCAGCGACTCGAGCGCCTGCCGCAACCGCTGCTTCTCCTCGCCATCGATCGCCCGCTCGATGGGACCCGGCTCGGCGTCCTGCTGCTCATGGGCGTCGCTGCGGCGGCCGTGGCGCACCTGGTCGAGTGAATACAGACGCGGGGTCGGACGGCGCGCCCGGTAGTGGTCGATCCACAAGTTCGTGGCGACCCGAAAGATGAACGTCGACAGCTTGCCCTCGGGCTGATAGCGCCCGGCGCCGCGCAGCAGCTTCATGAACAGCTCTTGGGCCAGGTCCTCGGCGCGATCCCGATCCCAGCACAGCCGGAAGAAGAACTGCACCAGGCGCCCCTGGTATTCGTCGACGATCGACCGAAACGCATCCGCGTCCCCATCACGAAAGCGCGCCAGTAGGTCGGCGACACCGCCCGCGGGCGGCGACGAGGAGCGGGACGGCGCGGATCGGCCCATGGCACTGCTGAACGGCGAGACGCCGGGGAGGTTCACCCGAATCGACGGCAAAAAACGGCGCCCAAGCCCAAGTGTCCGCCCCCTGGGCGCCCTCCGCAACCCGGGGGCGCCATCAGCCCAGCTCCTCGATCCAGCCGAACCCGCGCTGCCCGCGCGTCTCCAGCCGCGCGGTCCTGCCGGTGCCGCCGGCGGCCGGAGCGAGAGCCAGCCACAGCGACGTCTGCGGCAGGAAGTCGGCGACCCGGTCGGCCCACTCCACGACCGTGACGCCGCCGAACTCAGCCAAGTAGTCATGGCCGCCGTCGGCCAAGAACGCCCGCGTCTTCTCCGGCAGATAGGCATCGACGTGCAGCATGGGCACCGGCCCGGGGTGCTCGATCACCAACAGATAGGTCGGGCTGCACACCGCCGCTGGGTCGTCCACGGCCAGGCCCCGGGCGACACCCCGCGCCAGCGTGGTCTTCCCGGCACCCAGGTCGCCACACAGCGCCAGCGCCTGCCCGGCAGACAGACGCTCACCCAGCCAAACTCCCAGCGCCTCGGTGGCGGCCGCGTCGACTAGCGAAACCACCCGCTCGGTCATCGGCCCCAGCTCTCGCGCAGGCGCTCACGCAGCGCCTTCAGCCGCGACTGCTGTGCCGCAGCGTTCACCAGGTTGTCCGCCTGCGCCCAATCCGCGCTCAGGTCGTAGAGCTCCGCGGTGTCATCGCCGAGCTCAATCAGCTGCCAACCGCGATGCATCACCGAGCGCACATCGCCGCGTGACACCGGCAACCAAGGCGGCGCGTCGAGCCCCGTCACGTGGCCCAAAATCGTCGACGGAACGGCGCCCTCGCCGGGGATCCACAGCCCGCGCAACGACGCGCCCGGCAGCGCGACGTTGGCGTCGACCAGCTCCAGAATCGTCGCCGGGAGATCGCGCAGGGACACCGGTTCGGCGAGCCGTACCGGCGGCACGCCCGCCATGGCGAGCAGCAACGGCGCGTGCAAAGAGGGCACGTAGAGGCTGTTCCCGTGCCCAATCAAGTCGTGCTCGCCGAACTGTTCCCCGTGGTCCGCAGTGACGATGACGATGGTGTCCTCGCCGCGGCCCTGCGCCGCCAGCTCGCGCAGCAGCCGACCGATCTCGTCATCGATATAGGCGATACAGGCGTCGTAGTCGTTGACGAACCCCTGCATCTCGGCGTCGAGCCACTCGCGGCGCCGCGCGTTCCAATGCTCCACATACTCGGCGCCGGGCCCAAACCGCCCGGCAAACTCGGGCGGCGGGGCGCAGTGCTGATGCGCGTCGTAGTAGTTCAAGAACGCAAAGAACGGCTGGTCCGTCGGACACTGCTCGAGCCAACCCAGGAACCCATCGGTCACCGTGGTCGCGTCGTTGCGCACGAGGGTGTGGAACGGCTGCCCGCCCACCGCTGCCATGATGCTCCGACCGACGGCGGCGCAGTAGGCCAGCACCGCCGGCTCGAACCCGTAGTCCTCGTAGTGGTCAAACCCGCGGGCGATGCCAAACTCCGCCGCGCAGTAGCGAATGTTGCCGACGAAACCGCCCGTGGCATAACCCTGCAGGGCCAGGATCTCCGCCAGCGTCGGGATGCCCTCGGGCAGAGGCGCCTGCCAGTCCGCACCATGTCGATGCGCATCGAGCCCGGTAAAGATCGTCGCGTGCGACGGCAGCGTCCACGGCGATGGGGTGAACGCCCGCTCGAAGAGCACGCTCCGTTCGGCCAGCGCGTCGAGCTGCGGCGTGGTGGCGCGCTCATACCCGTAGCAGCTCAGATGATCCGCCCGCACGGTGTCGAGCACGAGCAGCAGCACGTTGGGCGCGCCGGGAACTGCGGGTTCGCGGCGGTCGTCGGCCACCGCGAAGGCGCTGCGACTCCCTTGCCCGAACGCGATGGCCAACAACAGGAGCGCGCCGAGCCCCACGAGGCCGCGCTCCGACCACCGCCGCAGGTTCGCCTCGGACCAGGCCGCCAGCGGACGAGTCACGGCGACGGCAGCCCCGACGGCGAGGATCAGCTCGGCCGCGGCGTGCAGCCGGTAGATCGACAGATGGCTCCAAGCGCCGAGGAAGGCACCGTAGAAGACGAACATCACCGGGCGGAAAGCCCGCGGCCACAGCAGGCTGGCGCCGGCGAAGGCCAGCCCGACCGCCGCAAACAGGCCGAGCTCGGCGACGGGCACCAGCCAAGCGAACGCCGTCGGCAGCTTCAGGATCGCGCCAAACGCCGCCTTGCGCACGGCGAAGTGCAGGACCTCGGTCCACCCCGTCACCAGGCCGAGCGCGACCATCACGCGCAGGCCGAGCCCAGGGCGTGCCGGCCCGGTACCGTGGCCAAACACGAGCCAACCAAGCGCCAGCGCCCCCACCCAAAGGTCTAGCGGGCCGATCGTGAAGCGGCCCCGTACGGCGTCCGCGCCCACCAACGCGGCGAGGAGCAAGCCGCCGACGACGCGGGGGCTAAGGGCGTCGAGAAGCCCGGCGCGCGGGGAGGGCATCTACGCATGCTAGTGGGGCCACCGCCAAGATTCGGTACTCGCCAGCCCACGCCGCGGTCTGCCTTGCCGCCGACCGGGGCATCAAATCCCCCAGCGGCCGACTATCCTCTGCAACGCTCTGAGTCCCCCTCCAGCAGCTGCCACCCCCGGGGCGCCGCCCCGCGCCCGTTCACGACGCCGTTTTGGCGCCGCGGTCCGGCCGGGCCTCGTGGTGATCGCGAGCCTCCTGCTGCTGGAGGGAGCGCTGCAGTTGGGCAGCGCAATGTCGCCGCAACTCGCCGTGCTACTCGGGCCGCCGAACGCCCGGCCCGCCACTTTGCCCGACCCCGACGTCGGCGTCCGTCTCAACCCGGCCCACCCCGACCACGACGCGCGCGGGTTCCGCAACCGCGAGGCGCTCGCCGCGGCCGACGTTGTGGCGCTCGGCGACTCGCAGACCTACGGCACCAACGTCGCGCGCGACCGCGCCTGGCCGCAGCAGCTCGCGGCCCGCATCGGCCAGCCGGTCTACAACATGGGCGTGCCCGGCCACGGGCCCGTGCAGGCCCGCGCCACGCTCGCAACCGCGCTCGAGCTTCAGCCCACGACCGTGGTCTACGCCCTCTACGCGGGCAACGACCTCTATGACGCGTTCACCCGAGCCTACGCCGACACCGCTGGCGTTGACGCACGACGCAGCGAGGACCCCGCCGTCCTCGCCGAGGTGCGCGCCGCCGAAGCCCGGGAACCCCTGGCCGACGCCGTCGCCCGCGCGTTCACCGCGCTCTACGGCGCGCCCGAGACGCGCGCCGCGCCCCCGCCTCCCGGTGGGCTGCGCGGCCTGCTATCGCGCCAGTCACGGCTCTACGGTCTGGTGCGCGCGGTTCGGCGCGGCGTGCGCGCGCCGCCGACGCGCCACTGGGCCGAGATACGCGCCACTGCCCGCGCCGGCCAACCCCTGGACACGCCGAACGTGCGCACCATCCTGACCCCGGCGTACCGGCTCTGCGCGCTCCGCCTGAGCGACCCCCGCATCGCCGAAGGCCTGCGCATCACCCTCACCGACCTGGCCGGCATGGCGGCCACCGCGACGGCCACCGACACGCGCTTCGTCGTGGCGTTCGTGCCGACCAAGGAGCTCGTGTTCGCCGACGCGGCCGGACCCCCGCGCGCCCCGTCATGGGACGAGCTCATCGAGCAGGAAACCGAGTTGTGGCGACGCGCGACCGCGTTCTTGCGAACGCACGACATCGACTTCGTCGACCTGCTGCCGGCGTTGCGGGCCGCGATCGCGGCCGGCACTCCCCCGTATAGCCAGACCGCCGACGGGCACCCCAATGAGGCGGGCCACGGCGCCATCGCCACTGCCCTCGGGGCCGTGCTCGAGTAGACAGGAAGACGAAAGCAGCGCGCCGCGCACTTCGGCCAGCCCGTCCCGTCTCGACGGCCTCGCCGCAGTAGGCTATCTCCTCCATCGATGCCCGGCGCCTCTGCGAACCCCAACCCCGTCCGAGCCGGCAATCCGCTCCGGGTGCTCCTCGTCGCCCTGTGCCTCGGGATCGTGGCCGCCGTCGTCGTGCAGGACTGGACCGGCTACGTCCCGCGCATCTTCAACCGCGCGCACGGCATCTACCGCGCCGCGTCGCTCACCTGCCTGATCGTGTTCGGTCTGCTGGGACTGTGGTGCGCCCTAACCCGCGCGCGCCGCGTTCTGCTGGCCGTCACCGCCGGGCTGCTGGCGCTCGGCAGCGTGGAGCTCGCCGTGTGGGGCATTGAGGTCGTGCTCGTCGACCGCCCGACGGGGACGCTCGGCACGTTCCACAACGTCGACGGCGTCGTGCTGGCGCGGCCGACCGCGACCAATCGGCTCGGCTTTCACGACGATCACGACTATGCGCCGACGCCCCCGGCCGGCACCACGCGCCTGCTCTTCCTCGGCGACTCCTACACCTACGGGTCGGCCGAGCGACGCGAGGACTCGTATTGTGAAGTCGTCGAGGAGCGCGTGGCCGCGGCCAGAGGTCGCCCCGTCGAAGTGATGAACACCGGCGTCGCCGGCTACTCACCGGCCGACGCGCTGGCGCTCTTGCGCCTGCTGCGACGTCGCGACTATCAATGGGACGCGGTGGTGTTCTCGTTGTTCGCGCAGAACGATTTCACGGACGACATCCCGCACACCTACCGAATTTCGCTCGGCGGCACCCAGCAACGGCTGCCGGATCTGCTGCCGCTGCGGCTGCTGCATCCGCTCAACAGCCACACGTTCCGCTACACGGTGATTCTGAGCACGCTGTTGCGGCGCGCCAGCGCCCAATCCGCCCGGCCGGCCGCAGGCGCGCCAGCCCCGCCCGCCACACCGCGACCGTACCGCCTGCACCCCGCGGTGCTCGAGCATGTCGCCGCCAACTACTCGCCTGCCGCGCACCCCCATTACGAGGGCGTCGCGGCGGCACTGGCGGGGATGGCTCGCGAGGCGCAGGCGCCGTTCTTCGTCGTCGTGTTCCCAGATCCAGTCCGCGTGGATGCGGCGACCCGCGACGCGGTGCTGGCGCGAGTGGATGTGGCCACGCACGACTTCGAGCGCTACGAACGCTGGCTGCCCGGCGCGCTGGAAGGCTACGTGAGCCTGGATCTCGGGCCGCGGCTTGCCGCGGGCACGGACCTGTACAAGCCGTTCGACACGCATCTCAACGACGCCGGGAATCGGCTCGCCGGTGATGCGGTCGCCGACTTTCTGCTCCAGCACCTGGGCCGGCGCTGACCGTCGTGACCGCGCCCCTCACGACGTTCGCGATCCCCTGCCGGAACGCCGGCGAGCACCTGCGCCCGCTACTCGAGTCGCTGCTGGCCCAGACTGACCAGGACTTCGCGATGCTGCTGGTCGATGACGCCAGCGACGACGGCTCGCCAGCGCGGGCTCGCGCCATCGCTGGGACGCGGCTGCAAGTCTTGGTCAATGACGAGCCGCTCGGCCTCGCCGCCAATTGGAACCGCGCGGTCGAGGCGAGCCGCAGCGATTTCGTCTGCCTCGCGCACCAGGACGACGTGTACCACCCCGAGTACCTGGCGGTGATGCTGGACGCGTTACGCACCGACCGCGAGCAGGCCTTGGTCCATTGCCGCGCCACGACGATGGACGCCGACGGGCAACCGCTGCGGGCGCCGGCGGAGGACTTCAAGGCGCGCTGGTGGCAGCGCCACGCTGGTGAGCCGCCGGGCGAGCCGGCGACGGCATACCGCGAGCTGCTGCGCGGGAACTTCGTCTGCTGCCCCTCGATTCTCTACCGGCGCGAGCTGTTTGCCTCCGT
The DNA here is from genome assembly GCA_039029375.1 of Planctomycetota bacterium. Taxonomy (GTDB): domain Bacteria; phylum Planctomycetota; class UBA1135; order UBA1135; family UBA2386; genus JBCCGH01. The sequence goes on along the minus strand of JBCCGH010000008.1, from coordinate 101,122 downwards.
CGGGGGCTTCCGCCCCGACCTCCGCTTCACGCCCGACTGGGATCTCTTGTTCCGTGCACTCCTAGCCGACTGGCGGTTCGCCAGTGTCGACCGCGCCCTGGTGCGCTATCGCCGCCACGCCGCCAGCGCCACCCAGCGCGAAGCCGCGAGCCTGAATCGGTACCGAGAAGAACTCGCCACCCTGCGCGCCGCCGCCGCCGCCGGCCGTGACCGAGGTCTCCTGCGCCCGGCACCACCGATCGGCGCCGCGGTGCGGAACAACTTGCTCCTCGACGCCTACCACGACCTCTGCGCAGGACGCGCCGATGCTGCCCGGCGCAAGCTGGCCTTTGGCCGGCGCGAAGTGCCGGGCTTCGCCCGGGATCCACTGGCATTCGGCGTGCGCGTCGCCAGCCGGCTGGGCGGGCTCGGGTCCGCTGCCCTCGGCCTCGGCCTCCGCGCCGTTCTGCGCATGGCCTGAAGCAGAGCCTTGGGGCCAGCCAAACTGGTGATTGAGTGGTAGGCCCCGACGCTACGCTGGGCCGCCATGCCCATTGACGTCCGCCCGCCGCTGCTGAAACGTCGCCGCACCAAAATCGTGGCCACCCTCGGCCCGGCGAGCAGCGCGACCGACACGATCGCGCGGCTCATCGCCAGCGGCGTCGACGTGTTCCGGCTCAACATGTCGCACGGCAGCCATGACGAGCATGCCGCGATGTGCGCGGCGGTCCGCAGCGAGGCGACGCGAGCGGACCGACCCGTGGCGGTCCTGGCCGACCTCTGCGGCCCCAAGATCCGCACTGGCACCTTTCCCGACGGCAGCATCGAGCTCCGCCAAGACGAAACCGTACGCGTGGTCGCGGGCGACCGCGAGGGTGGCGCGGGCTTGCTCTCGATCGCCTACGCCCGCCTCACCACCGACGCCCGGCCGGGGCACCGCCTGCTCATCGACGACGGCAAGCTCGATCTCGAGGTCGCCGAAGTGACCGAGCGAGAGCTGCGCTGCGTGGTCCGGCACGGCGGCACCCTCCGCGACCGGAAAGGCGTGAACTTCCCCGACACCCCGCTCTCGGTCTCGGCTCTCACGACGAAGGACCGCGAGGACGCGGCGTTTGCGCGCCGACTCGGCGTCGACTACCTGGCGCTGTCGTTCGTACGGCGCGCCGCCGACGTGCGCGAGCTGCGCCAGCTCCTGGAACCGCACGATGCGGTGCGGCTCGTCGCCAAGATCGAGAAGCCGGAGGCGTTGGAGAACGCCGAAGACATCCTGCGCGCCGCTGACGCGATCATGGTCGCGCGCGGCGACCTCGGCGTTGAGATGCCACCGGAAACGGTACCCGCCGCGCAGGACAGCCTCGTCGCCATGGCCCGCGCACATCACAAGCCGGTGATCATCGCCACGCAGATGCTCGAGTCCATGCTGCACGACGCCCGCCCGACACGCGCGGAGGTGTCGGACATCGCCCACGCGGTCACCAGCGGCACCGACGCAGTGATGCTCTCCGGCGAAACCGCGGTCGGCGCGCATCCCATCGGCGCGGTGCAGATGATGGACCGCATCGTGCGCCAGACCGAGGCCGGCCTCTGGGCCGGCAGTGCCTTCTCTGCCATCACCGCCAACGACCCGCGAGAAGACGCGCCGCGCGGGACGCCACTCCACGCCAACGTCGCGGTGGCGCGCGCCGTCTCACAGATGTCGCGCGACCTGGCCGTGCGGGCCATCCTCGTCGTCTCGCACAGCGGGACGTCGGGAATGGTGGTGAGCTCCCTGCGCCCCGCGGCACCGCTCCTCACGGTCACGGCGTGCGAGGAGACCTGCCGCGTCATGAATCTCTTCTGGGGTGTCTTCCCGCGTCAGGTCGAAGCCGCGGCGATGGCCGACCCGGTGCCACTGGTGCGCGAGATCGCGCGAGAGACCGGCCTCGCGCAACCGGGCCAGGCGGCGCTCATTGTCCGCGGCTTCCGCGACCATCCCGACCGCAACCTACCGACCGTCACCGTCGTTCGCATCTGAGCCCGGCGGCGCGCCGAAGGCGCGCAGGAACCGGAAGATGAACTCAGCGCCGGGGAACGCGTCCAAAGTCGGATCGGGCTCGAGGCCCTCGCGAAAGCCGGCGGTCGCCAACCGTTCGAGCAACGCCGGCTGATTGCTCAGCGCGTGGATCGGCACGTCGCGCGCCTGCGCCCCGAGCTCCGGCGCACTCAACGGGGGCTGGTGGTCGCCCAACACGAAGACCAGCGAGGGCCGCTGGAGGAGAGCGACAAACCCGAAGCAAGCCCGCAGGCTGTAGTGCACGCTTGCCAGGTAGGCCTCTCGCACTTGCGGATGCGTCGCCAGCGACGCCCAGTCGATGTCGTACTCGAGGGCCGGCCGCCCGGCGAAGGCGCCGGGTGCCAGCGCCGCCGTCCAATCGGTGTAGAACGGCGGCACCTTCTTGAACGGCGCGTGGCTCGTGACGCCCACGTACTCGACCAACAGCGGCCGCGTGGCCGGCCGGACCACATGCTCGAGCAAGTAGGCCAACGCATACTGGTCCGGCATCTGCCCCCAATGATAGTGGTGCCCGCGGTATGGCAGCGCCGGCTGAAACACCTCGGTCTCGAAGCCGAAGATCTCGCCCTCGGGCCACGCCTCGATCGGCAGCGCCGGCTGCACGCTGATGGTGTGGTGGCCGCGCTCCCGCAGCAGCCACGGCAACGCGCGCGCGTCGCTCGCCAACAAGAGCTCGAATACCGACTGGTCCGGCACACGCACGCCGGTGACGAGCTCGGCGTGCGCCATCCACGAGCCACCGCCGCGCACCGACGGCCGCAACCACGCGGCGCGGGCGCCGAAGCCGGCCTCGCGGAGCCCAAGCGCGAAGTCGCGCAGCCAGTCCCGATAGGTCTCGGGCACTTGGCCACTGAGCACACTCCGGCCGTAGGACTCGACGATCAAGAAGTAGACATCGACGTCATCGAGTACCCCGAGGTCGGGCGGGGTACGGTCCAGGCGCGCGGCGACGGCGGCGATCTCATCCTCAACCTCATCGGCCAGCCAAAAGCGGCCGCCGCGTAGATACTGAGCGGCGTCGTCGACGATGGCGCCCAGCATGCTCCGCCGCCACAGCGATGGCCCCTCGGCGACGACCGTCGGCGCCAGCAGAAAGGCCGCGGCCGCGACCGTCTGGCAGCCGGCCAAAACACCGACCGCAACCCGCGGCCGATCGACGCCGCGGACCACGGTGGCGCAGACCCGCACCAGTAGGGCGTAGAGCAGCGCGACCGCGACGATGCCGCCGAGAGCGGCAAGCCAACGCGCGACCATTCCGAGCTCCTGGGTCACCAACGACAAAAGACCCGGCAACAACTGCAAATCGACCCAGGGTTCGAACTCCTTGTGGAGGAACGCCGGCAGCAGCGTCTCACCGAAGCGATACAGGGGCATGAGCAACGCGCCGCACGCGAGCCCGTGCGCGATGCGACGCCGGGCACCGACACCCAGCGTGAGCACGCAGACGACACTGAGCATCACGACCAGGTCGGCGCTCGGCCGCAGCCACGCGCGCGGCCACGGCACGTCCTCCCAGGCAAACGGTGACACCGTCACGGCGTGCAGCGCCAGTAGCGCCGCGCCCAGCGTGAGCGCGTGTGGCGCGCGCGGTGTCGGGGACGTCGTGCGCTCGGTCACCCGCCAGCCTCCGGCACCGAGACGAACGCACCGCCGGTGTAGCGGAACGCCCCCGGCAAACGCCCCACGACGCGCTGGCGTACATCGAAAGCGTAGGCGCGCACGACGTCGCCTTCGACCAACGGGCTCACGGTGTCGAGGGGCGCCGCCCAGCTCACGACCGGCGTGCGCTTTAGAACGTCGGGCACCGAGACCTGCACGATCTCTGCGCGGTCGTGATCGCGCTCGCGCACCACCAGGATCGCGTCGGCGCACCGGCCACCGACGTTCGTCGCCACCGCGCCGACCGCCAGCTGCGCAGTCGCCTGCAGAAACGCGCCACGCGCCGCCGGGCCCTCGACGAGCGCCGCGAGAGCCAACGATCCGACCGGCGTCGTGTGGCGCATTCGGCCGGTCGCGCGCAGCGCGGCGCGCAACGGCGCCAATGGCAACGGCGCCAACGGCGCGACCGCCGGTCCGACCACTGGCGGGTCGGCTTCGACGAACACCGCGACCGCCTCGCCCTGGCGCAGGAGCGCACCCTCCACGCGCAGCCGATCCAAGCCCCGACGCCAATCCAGCACCGACAGCACACCCAACGCCACCGCTACACCGACCGCAGCGCCCCGCCACCACCGCGCCGCCAACACCGCCGGTGGCATCAGAGCCCACACGCCGCCGGCGAGTCCGATCGGCAGCAAGCTGATGCCATAGCACCGCTCCATGAGCAGCGGATCCGCATCACTAAGATCCCACGAGAAGTGGGCGATCACGACGACTTCAATCGCGCCGAACAATGCCATGCACAGCCACGGCAAGGCCTGCCGGGACGCGGCATCTCGACGCCGCACCACGGCGGTGGCGAGCCCCGCCAGCGCGAGCCACAGCACGGCGCCAACGCACCAGCGGTCCACGGCCACGTCCTCGAGCAGCTCAGGGAGCGACCGTCCCGCCACCGACGCCAACAACGTGCACAGCCGCAGCGGCGCTTCGCGCAGCGCCGCACCGAGCCCGAGGCCCAAATGGGGCTCGTCGTAGCAGAGCGCCGGGCCGAGATTCCCGAGCAGGCACCACGCCGCCACCCAGGCCAGCGTGCGCCGCCGATCGCCGGCCGCCGCCGCCATCGCCGTGACCATCGGCAGAGCGGCGAGCCAGATCGCGGCGCCGGCCGGCGCCGTGACGACCGCGAACCAGGTGAGTGCCGCGGCGATCGCGAACCGCAACGGCCACGCGCGGCGCTGACGCAACACCGCCAGAACGGCAAAGAGCGCCGCCGCCGGCACCATCAACCGCACGCGCTCCGCCAGCAGCCACGTGGCACCAAACCCGGGCGACAAGAGCAGGGCGGCGGCCAGCGTGAGGACGGAGCAAAACGCGATGCGGCCCGCGACCCCCGCTCCCGACACGAGGCGCCGCGCCTCTCGCCCCACCGCCACGACGCAGCCCACGGCAAGCACCCAGCTGAGCAGGGCCTGCCGATCGAAGTCGACCCCGGGCAACGCCAGCAGCACGAGGCGCAGCAGCCGGAACCCAACGTGGTTGTCGCGGTCGCTGAAGTCAAAGAACGTCGACCACGAGAAGACCAAGGGCGGCTCGCGCCACACGACGCGCCAGCTCGACGGCTCAGGCGCCGCGCTCGCCCAGGTCCAGATCCAGACGAGCAAGGCGCTCGCCAGCAGCGCGGCGGGCAACGCCGCGAGGAGCCGCGCCGCCCTCAAGCCGCCCCTCCCGCCTCCAGCCGGGCGGCGACCACGACGTAGCGCGTCGCGCCTTTGGCGTAGAGGCGCTCCAGGGCGATGCCGCCGAGGAACGCGTCGAGCACGGCCCGCGCCGCCGCCACGGGCATCGCGCGACGCAGCGCCTTCAGCCGGCGCTCGCTGCGCGCCAAGACCGACGCCGGCCGCGGCTGCACCTGCGCGGTCAGATCGTGGACGCGCTCGACGTGAAGCCCAGCGGCCGCACACGCTCGACGCCAGGTCGCGAGGCTCGGCAGGCCCGCCGTCGACCAGCGTTGCAACAGCTCCGCCGCATCGGGGTCGGCGGCCACCGCGTCGTCCGCCGCTACGTCCTCCACCGCTACGAGACGCGCCCCGGGCGCCATGGCCGCGGCCACGTTGGCCAGCGTCGCGGCGAGGTCCTGGGCATGCAGGAGCGCTTCGACCGCGACCACGCGATCGAACGGGCCGGCGATCGGTTGATCGTAGCTCTGCAGCACAAACGAGCACCGGTCGGCCACGCCGGCGCGCTCGGCCTCGCGGCGCGCGCGCTGCACCTGATACGCGCTCGCGCCGAGGCCAACGAACGTGCCCGGCTGGGTCGTCGCCCAGCGCAACACGGACGCGCCGAAGCCGCAGCCCACGTCCAAGACCGTGGGAGCCGGCGGGGCGCCCAGCTGCTGCCAGAGCCAATCGTGCAGCCCGGCCGTGCCGGCCGGTGGTCCGTCGGTGTCCGACGGCGGCGCGACCAGCCGCTTGTGCAGCTCGAGGCCTTCCCCTGGAGCGCAGGCGGCAAGGCGCCGCCGCAGCCAGTGGTAGCGCGCCAGATTGTCGTATAGACGACACAGCCCGGCTTCCCCCGCGACGTGGGGCATCAGGTGCCGGACTCAGCCCGGCGCAGCACGAAGACGAACTCCAACGCCAACCGCAGCGGCAGTACGCCGCGCGTGACCGGCTCGGGCCGGCCAGGGCGTGGCTGACCACGCCAGAGGGAGCGAACGCGCTGCCGCAGCCACTGGTCCGGATAGACCGCGTCGACGACGAAGCCGCACTCTGCGAAGAGCGCCCGCCAACCGGCCAGGGTCCCGGCGTCCTGGTGGCCGTCGTGATTCTGACGGCGCATGCCCCGACGCCAGACGCGCCAACTGAGGCTTTGCGCGTTGCGCACCATGAAGCAGAAGCGGGCGTCGGGGCGCGCCACGCGCTGCACTTCGGCCAACACCCGACGCCGGTCGATCATGCGCTCGAGCGAGCCGATGCAGGTCACGTGATCAAACGTCCCTGTGGGCCACGGTAGCGCCTCGCTGTTGCCGACCGCCACCTGTGCGTCGGGCGCATAGCGCCGCGCCATGTCGACCGCGGTCGGCGCCAAGTCGATGCCATGGGCTCGAACCCCGCGCTCGGTCGCAGCTCGCAGGAGTAGACCCGGGCCGCACGCCACGTCCAGCAACGAGTCACCCGACTTGGCGCCGAGCAGCTGTAGGTAGATCGGGTAAGCCGCGGGCGGCCGTAGGTAGCCAAAGCCCAGCCGCCGATAGGTGGCGTCAAACCACGCGGCGATGCCTGCCTGCTCACCGGATGCCGCGGTCACCACACACCCTCCACCGCCCAAACGACCGGCGGGCAAACCCGCAAACCCACACCGGGACCAACTCCCCATGCGAAGTCGGTTTCATCGATCCACAAGCCGGTCATCGGCTGCAGCACACCAGGCGACGTGGCATCATGCTAGGTCTCGCATCGAAACAGGCACTAAGTCTACCGCGCGCGTGAGGCGCGGCCGTGGCTTGGTCACACCGAACACCTGCATGTACTGCGCCGTCGAGGACCCCGTCAACGACCAATGGTCCGCCCTCCTGGAGCTGCGCCGCTATCTCCACGAACACGTGCGGAGCGCACCGTCCGAGCGGCGCGTGGCACTGGTGCGCCGCGACCAACGCTGGGCCTTCAGCCCGGCAGCGGCGCCGCCGGAGTCCGGGATCGAGGCCGTCATCCAGGTGCCGATCCATCCCACGGGCAGCTCCGACGACGTCTTGGTGCAGCCAAGACCGGGCGGGCTCGACGTGCTGCCGGCGTTCCTGCGCCTCTACCTGCCCATCGTGCTCGGCGCCCAGCGCGCCGCACAACGCGGCAGCGTGTTCATCACGGGCCACCTGGCGCAGACGTTGGACGGCCGGATCGCCTGCCACAACGGCTCGTCGCAGTGGATCGGCAACCGCGCCAATCTGCTGCACGCGCATCGGCTGCGCGCGCTGCACGACGCGGTGATGGTCGGCGGCCGCACGGTCGAACGCGACAACCCGCAGCTCACGGTGCGCCACGTGGAAGGCGACGACCCCCACCGCATCGTCCTCAACGGCAGCGCCAGCGTCCTCCGCACGGCGCGGCGCTTTAAGGTCTTCGAGGCGACGGGGAGCACGGTACTGTGCCGCCGCACGGCCGTGACCGGACTGGACTCATCTCCCGCGGGCGCCGAGGTCGTCCCCCTCGACCCGACCGGCGAGTGGATCGCCCCCGCAGCCGTGCGCGCCGAGCTCGCGGCCCGGGGTCGTCGCTCGGTCTACCTCGAGGGTGGTGGCCAAACGCTGTCGCGCTTCCTCGCGGCTGGAGAGCTCGACGTCCTCCACGTGCACGTCGCGCCGATCATCCTCGGCTCGGGCATCCCTAGTTTCTCCCTGCCCGAAGTCGGCCAGGTCGCCGATGGCCTCCGCTTGCGCACGCAGCATTTCACCATGGGCGACGAGCTGCTCCTCGCCTGTCACCGCGAGCCCGAGCCGCAGTGAGCGCCACCGCTCCCACCGAGCTGCCGGCGCGCGCGTATTGGACCATTCGCGCTGGGCAAGGAGAGCTGCGCCAAGAACGCGTTGTGGCGGAGCCCCCCATCGGCCGCAGCTTGGTGCGCGCCGAGCACGGCGGCGTCAGCACCGGCACCGAGCGCCTTGTCGGCCGCGGCCTCGTCCCGCCCGAGTGTCACGCGCCCATGGCTTGCCGCGGCATGGCTGGAACGTTCGACCTGCCGATCAAGTACGGCTATTGCCTGATCGGTACCGGCATCGCCGGCGCCTTGCAGGGCCAACGCGTGTTCGTCATGCACCCGCACCAAGAGCTAGCGGTCATCGCCGACGAGCACGCGCTGCCGCTGCCACCGGCGCTGCCGGGGCCGCGCGCCGCCTTGATCCCCAACCTGGAGACCGCGGTGAACGCGGTATGGGACGCGGAACTCGGCGAGGCCGAGCGGCCTCTCGTCGTCGGCGGCGGTGGCGTCGGGCTGCTCGTGGCGTATGCGCTGCAGCGCCTCCATCGCAGCGCGGCGCCGGTGGTCGAGCGCGACCCGCAGCGCGCCGCCGCGGCCGCCGCCCATCCGTGGGTCCCCGAGGTCCTGCAGCCGCCCGACGTCGCCCAAGGTGCCTTCACGGTGGCGTTTCACACCACGGGCTCCGGAGCCGGCCTGCAGCTCGCCCTCGACGCCGTGGGCTTCGAGGGGCGCGTCGTCGACCTCTCTTGGTATGGGGCCCAGCGCGTCACCCTGCAGTTGGGCACTTCGTATCACTTTCATCGTAAACGCCTGCTCGCCAGCCAAGTCGGCGCCGTCGCGACGTCCAAGCGAGCCGCGTTGGGGCCACGGGAGCGCCTGAACACGGTTCTCAGCCTGCTCGACGCCCCGGCGCTCGACGCGCTCCTGGGTGCCCCCGTGCCGTTCGACGAGCTGCCGAGCTTCATGGCGCAGCTCTACGACGGAGACGCCGCCGCCACCGCGGCAGTCCCTACCATCGCCTACCGGGCACGACCTTTGCCCTCCACCGCCGAGCCATCGAGGTCCGAGGAATCGACGTCCCAGGACTCGCCCGCCGCGCCCGACCGCACCGACCCGCAACGCTGATGATCCACCTCCTGCACCCGCCCCTCGAGCGCGGACTCGACACCTGCCGTGCGACCTACCTGACGGAGATCGGCCGCCGTCTCGGCGCGAGCGGTCAGGGTGATGCCACCGCGATCCCAGCGTTCGAGCTCGAGGCCCATGTCCGAAAGTTGGCCACCGACCAGGACGGCGGCGTCATGGTCCTGGACGGCCAGTACATCGAGCTGCTCGGCGTGCCCGAGTGGCTGCGCGAGCTGCCCGCCCTCCTGCCGTCGCGGCTGTTGCTGCACGGGCCGGGGCGACGGTCGCCCGACGCGCCGCCACCCGATGATGTGGCACGCGCGCACCGCGCCTGGGCCGCGGCGGTGGACGCCGTCATCGCCACCGCGCCCCGCTTTGTCCCCGACCTAGCTGGGGAAGGCACCTACTACGTGGTCCGCCCCGGGATCGGCGATGTGTTCCGACCGGCACCGCGGCCGAGCCGTGGCGGCCGCCACGTGATTTCCGTCGGTCCCCTGGTCCCCAGCCGTGGCCACCTCGAGCTGGTGCGCGCCTTGGCCGAAGTCGCGACGACGAGCCAGGGCACCGACACGCTGCGGCTGACCCTCATCGGCGATCATGAGGCGGCACCCACGTACACCACGGCCGTCCGCGCCGCGGCTGGGCCCCTGCAACTCGAGATCCTCGGCGTGTGCCCAGCGGAAGAGGTGGCCAAGCAGCTGCAGCGCGCCGACCTCTATGCTTCCGCGGCGCTGGACGGCTCGTATGGCCTGGCGGTGACCGAGGCTGCGGCGGTCGGCCTACCCGTGATCGCGTTCCGGATCGGCGAACTGGACGCGTGGATCCGCGACGGCGTGAACGGGCATCTCGTGGCGCCAGGCGACACCGGCGCCCTGCGGCAAACGCTACGCGACATCTTGGCCGAGCCCGAGCGCCTCGAGCAACTCCGGGCCGCGGCGCTGAGCCGCGACGCCCTGCCGACCTGGGAGCAGGCCGCCACCCGGTTCACCACCGCCTGCCGCCATCACGGGACACCGCCGAGCGGCTTGGCCCACCGGATCGCCATGCACTCGGAGTGCGACTTGCCGACCGAGTTCGGCACCTTCGCAGTGCGCGTCTACACGGTCGATGACGAAGAGCACGCCGTGCTGGTGCGGATGGGCGACCTCGCCGGTGATGCAGTGTTCACGCGCGTGCACTCGGAGTGCTTCACCGGGGAGGTGCTGGCGTCGCTGAAGTGCGACTGTGATGCGCAACTGCGCCACGCCCTGCGGATGATCAGCGAGCGCGGCCGCGGCGCCGTCGTCTACCTGCGCCAGGAGGGGCGCGGCATCGGCCTCGGCAACAAGATCCGCGCCTACGCCGAGCAGGCCAAGGGCGCCGATACCGTCGAGGCCAACCGCCTCGTGGGCTTTCCCAACGACCTCCGCGATTTCAGTGCCGCCGCGCACATCCTGCGCGTCAACGGGGTCGAGCGCGTGACCCTGCACACCAACAACCCGTTCAAAGTGCGGGCGCTGCGGCAGGGAGGCGTCGCGGTCGAGCAGGTGCTCCCCTCGGTGATGCCGTCCAACCCACACAACGAGTCCTACCTGCGTGTGAAGTACGCGACCCTCGGCCACCTCGGGTTGCGCGACGCGCTGGCGCCGACCGCCGCGGCGGCGCGCACCGGCTCTGAGGGATCGCCGACGGCCGCGCCGGCCGCCGCGCCCGCGGACCTGCTGATCTTCGACCTCGACGGCGTGCTGCAGTTTGGCGACGTCGTGCCGCCCGCGGCGACCGAGCTGATTGCGCGGCTGCGGGAGGCCGGCTACGCGCTGCGCTTCCTCACCAATGACGGCTTCAACAGTCGCCGGAGCCGGCTCGCCCAGCTGCGCACCGGAGGGCTCGAGGTCGAGGAGCGGGAGCTCTACACGTCGAGCTACCTGGCGGCGCGCTTCCTGGCCGACCGCGGCCCCATTCTCAGTCTGTGCGGCCCACCCGGCGCCGACGAGCTGGCGGCGCTGCCGCAGTCGCAAGACGCCCCGCGTTTCGTCGTCGTTGGCGATTGGTTTCCCCACTACGACCACGCCCAACTCCAGGCGGCGTTTGCCGCGCTCCGCCGCGGCGCCGAGCTGGTCGCCCTGCACCGCAAGCCGCACTGGCGCCGACACGAAGAGGTGCTCATCGACGTCGGGTTCTGGGTCGCGGGCCTCGAGTATGCGACCCAACGACGCGCCACCCTCGTGGGCAAGCCGGCGGAGTTCGCCTATCGAACGGTCCTCGAGGACGCTGGCTGCAAGCCCGAGCGCGCCATCATGATTAGCGATGAGCACGACCCGGACTTGACCGGCGCGGCGGCGTTGGGACTGCGTACGGTCCTGCTGGGCGACCCACCGGAACCCGCAACCAACGGCAACGACGCGTTCGCAGGCCGCTCGTTCGACACCCACGCCGCGTTGGGCGACTACCTGGCCGCTCTGTAACCATGACTGCAACGCCGAGCTATTGGGAGGCGGCCCGCGACGTGAGTGGCTGGCTGACCGCGCGCGAAGGGCGCTGGCTCCACGACGCCGCGCGCCAAGTCCCGGCCGGGGGCACCATCGTCGAGATCGGCTCCTTCCTCGGGCGCTCGACCATCTGCTTGGCGCGGGGAGCGCAGGCGGGCGCAACGCCCACGCCGCGCATCGTCGCGGTCGACCCGCACCTCGGCTCGCCCAAGCACGCGCACTTGCTGCAGTGCGAGGAGACCTACGCCGCGTTTCTCGCCAACCTGGAGCGCGCTGGTGTGCGTGACGTGGTCACGCCGCGGCATCAGACTTCGGTTGCCGCGGCGGCGGAGTTCGACGCGCCGATCGATCTCTTGTTTATCGACGGTGCCCACGAGCTCGACTTGGTCCGCGCCGACTTCGAGCACTGGTTCCCCAAAGTCCGCGTCGGCGGCCGCGTCGCCTTTCACGACTCGTGGCACATGCTGGGGCCCCACCGCGTCACGACGTCGATCCTGCTCGGCGAGGCGCCGGTGGCGCAGCCCGAGCTCATCGACACGATCACGACCTTCGTCAAGGTCGAGCGCCGACCGCGCGCGGCGACCACGCGACACGCCGGCTTCGTGACCCTGCGGGCGCTGCGCGGCGCGGCCGGGTTTCTGCGGCTGACCTACCGCGGCACCAAGATGGCGCCGGTCCCCACGCGTTGACGGTCGGCGGGATCCAGGACACTGGCCATCACGCCAGCTACAAGTACCGCGGCGTGGCGTCTCGGTAGGCGCGGAACTCGTCGCCAAAGTGCGCCTCGAGGAAGCTCTCTTCCAACAGCACACGGCCGTGCATGTGCAGCACGTACGGCACGAACGCGGCGAACAGTGCGACGCACGGATACACCAGGCACGCGCCCAGGTAGAACACGAACAGGCCCAGCAGAGCGGGATGCCGACAGCGGGCGTAGAGACCGCTCGTGTGCAGCCGCACACCATGGGCGGCGCGAACCTGGGTGATCGCGACCATGGTGACGGCGCGGCCCACGACCACGGCGGCCACCCCGCCCCAGCGAACCGCCGCGGCGTCCAGGATCGGCAGCGGTCCGAGGTAGTCCAACACCGGCCGCCAAAACACGGCGACGAGCGGCACCGCGTAGAGCACCAGAGCCACCGCCGCGGGCAGCACGAACGCCAGGAGCTTGACCCGGACCGATCGCGTCTTGGCGCGGGCCAAGGCAGCACCCGGTACCGCGTCCTCGCGCCCGGCCACCAGCTGCGCGGTCGACGCGACGCTGGGCGTGAACCAAACGGTCTGCTCGATCAGCAGCGACACGTAGGCGCCGAGTACAATGCCGTCGATGAGCGTCATCGCGCCGTCGCCTGCCGTCCCGCTCGGCGCCTGAGTTGCCAGACGTCGCTGCCAAAGGAGTAGGCCAGCAGGGCGACCGCCACCCCAGCGGCAGCACGACGCACGACGAGCGGCAGACAGGGCAACAGAATGGCGAGCTGCAGCGCCAGCATCACCGCGCAGATGAGGCGCGCTCGGCGGTTGTCGCCGTCCAGCGGCTTGGGATCGTGCGCCGGGCCGCCCCGCCCATGCATCCAGAGCACGTAGCCGGAACGCAGGCCCGGCAGTAGCAGGAGCCAGCCGCCGAGGCCCGCGAACCGCACGCCGAGCACCGCCAGCAGCAGCGTTGCAAACTGATCCGCCTCCATATCCAGCGCCGCGCCCGCATCGGACCCGCCGTAGCGTCGCGCACAGTAGCCGTCGACCAGATCGCCACACACCGCCACGAGCAGGCCGGTCCAGAGCACCCAAGACACCCCACCGGTCCACGCCGCGCCCACGGCGCACCCCGCGGCGACGAGGAAGCGCGCCAGCGTCACCCAGTCGGCGACGAAGCGGCCAGCGCGCAGCACTCGCCACAGCGCCAGGTAGGACAGCAGGGCCAGCGCCGCCGTCGCGGTCACCGGCCAGGTGACCGCGTGATCCCGCCCCGCGCCAGTGACGCCGAGCGCGATGAGCACCGGCGGCCACATGACCGCTTGGCGGAAGACCCAACGCGGATGCGTCTGGTCTTGCTCAGAGCCTGTGGCCAAATCCACGCGCGCGACTCTGGGCCATGCTCCTGGCGCCGCTCCGCGGCGCCTTCGGGCGGTTCCTTCGCAAGAGCAACAAACCCTCAGCGACCGACATCCAGCCCAAGCGACGCCAACGATTCCGGAGCGCGCAAGTCCGCACGCAACCAAGACAGCGATGTGTGCAGCGCGTCGCTGCCGCGCCCAGCGAGCAGGGCCAAGAGCGCGTCGAGCTCCCGGAGATCCCGCACCGGCAGTGCAGCCACGCCAAAGTCCAAGCGCTCGCGCATCACCGGCAGCAGCCGGCTCAACAGCAGGCCGGCGCGCGCCAGCAGCAGCGGGTCCTGACGCAGCAGGTCGACGATCTCAGGGCTCGTGCGGTAGTAGAGGCCCACGTACTCCCGGCCTCGCGGCGTGGGTTGCATCACCTCGTCCCGGAAGCGGTAGCCCAACGAGCGGCTGTCCGCCGGCGCCCGCGCCGCCGCCGCCGCCGCCACGAACGCGCAGCCGCCGCCACCGCCGCCGCCCGCCAGGCAGTCGTCGATGGCCGTTGCAAACGCCGACAACGTGCGCGACGTCCCGGAGTTGCAACCGCCGAAGACAGAGCAGCCACCGTGCGTATGCACGCCCGCCGCCCGACCCAACGCATCGATCACCGGCGAGCCCGAGTTGCCGCCGGTCGTATCGACGGCATAGCAGAGCCGCGTCCCCGCCGTCTGCAGCGGCCCGGTGTGGGTGCTCTGCGCCTGATTGAGACGGCCGATGGCGCTCGTGCCAAAGCCGGTGATCCGAGTCGTCGTCCCGACGCCGGGCAGACCGGCCGTCAGCGCAAAGAACGCGCCCTGGCGTTGCCCCGCTTCCTGACCAGTGCCCGAGTTCGGCAGCGTCTTGAACACGCACCAGTCGTTGCCTTGGCCCGCATTGGCAAACCGGCGTGACGCCGAATCCACCGGGTACTGGTCCTGCGGCGGCGGATGCTGCAACGAGCCACCAGCGGTCGATGGCGGCACGTTGAATTGGGCCGTGCTGAAGCCGCCACCGCCGCAGCAGTGGCCCGCCGACACCAGGCAGTTCGTATCGTCAATGAGCCACGCCGTGCAACCAATCGGCACCACCCGCGCGACGCGGGCATCCGTCGATGCCGTGCGGTCGTCCGAGGCCCCGCAAATCGAATCCTCGCCCTCGGGATCGGCGACGCCGGCTTCGACTGCGGTCGCGACGAGCGACACGCCCGCGGTCCACGGCCCGGCAAAGAGGCGGACATAGACCGCATCGCCGTTGAAGTAGGCCGAGCTCTCGCGCCAAGCGCGCAGCGCGCCGGCATCGAGCCGCTGCCGATGGCCATCGCGCAGGGCCACGACCTCGAGGTAGCTCGAGCCCGGCAGCTCCGCGCGGAGGTCGGCGAGGCGCAGCCAGGGGGCACCCGACACGCTCACCAGCTGCTCGAACACCAGCAGCGGAGCACCGCTTGGGTTGTCGTGCGCGCCGGACCGCAGGCTGTGCGGGACGCGGTCGCTCTGCAGCGGCGCGGTTTGCGCGGGACCGGCCGCTGCAAACGTGGCGATGACGGCGAGAGAGAGGGCATGGACTCGCATCGTGGACTCCAGATCGGGGCAACTGCCGGAACGCAGTCGCGATGTCGCGATGGTACCGTCACAACGTCCATGCGCGACCGTCCGTCCAGCCGAGGTCGCGCGCCGGAGTCACCTTCAGCGCGGCAGGCGCATCACCGCCTCGACGCGCGCCCACAGCTCGCGCACGCGCGCCGCCAGCGGCGCCGGCAGCTGCGCCAGCCACTCTTCGTCGCGAATCTGCCGCACGCCGTGCTCGCGGCGCCACGACCGCAGCCAGCGGCGAATCGACCGCTCCTCCTTGGGCTCCTGCATGATGAGGCGCAAGCACGCTCCGAGCGAGTCTTCCAGCCAGGCCACCGCCTGCTCTCGCAGCGCCAAGCGCTCGTTCTCGTCGGCGGGGCCACCGGGCCCGATCGGCTCCTCCGCGACGACGAGGGCGCAGATCGCCGCCGAGTGCGCGTAGGTGTGTTGCCGGGCCAGTGACTCCGAGGGGTGCAGTTCCAGGATCTCGCGGTAGAGCGGCAACGCCGCCGCCGCGTCCCCGCGCTGCTCGTGGATCGTCGCCAGCAAGACGCGAGAGTCCGATCGCGACGGATCGAGCTCCAGGCAGCGGCGCAGAAGCGCCTCGGCCCGGTCCAGATCACCAAACCGCGCGAAGCGGATGAAGGCCAGCGTCAGATACGGCCGCGCGTTGTCGGGATCGAGCGCGATGGCCTCTTCGATCTTGGCCCGCGCCTCGACCGAGCGCCCCTCGTTCTCGAGGAGCATGCCGAACCGGTACACCGCGTGCGCGCGTTCGGCGGCGTGGCCCGCGACATCGGCCGCCGTGCCCCAGGCCGCGAGCGCTTCGTCCATGGCGCCCGCCGCGGTCAGCGCGCGGGCGAGACTGGCGTGCGCCCGGCTGCTCTGCGGGTCCAGCTCCACCGCGCGTCGCGCGCACCGTAGGCCCAGCTCGGCCTCGCCGATGCGGCTGAAGATGAGCGCCAGCTCGCTGAGGAGCGGCACTTCGTCCGGTCGCAGCAACAGGGCCGAGCGCAGACTCTGCGCTGCCACGCGGTCGTCGTTGTCACGCGGCGTCTTGGTCAAGAACGCAGCGAGCCGCCGGTGCATCCAGTAATCGCCTGGGTGCAAGATGGGCCCGAGTCGGTAGACACGGCCAGCGTCCGCCTCGGCGCCGGAGTCCTCCAGCGCCTGCGCCAGGGCGTCCAGTACGGGCGGTGGCAGATCGAGGAGCTCCGCCGACGCGGCAATCTCGCGTAGGACCTTGGCATCCCCCGCCAGGTAAGCGCCGCGAATCCGCACCCGCGCGGCGTTCGGGTCCGCCGTGTCGGCGAGTACCTGCAGCTCCCGCGCCCGATCCACGGCTCCTCGAGCGGCCAAACCCCGAATCCACTCGTCGAGACCGACCAGCAGGCGATCCGCCAGCGCGTGGCTCCGGACCGCCGCCGCGACCGCCGGCACCGGCGCGTCGAGATCGAAGCCAAGGCGCCCGAAGACCTCGGCGTAGCCCGCCTCGACTTCGGGCGAAGGCCGCGGATGGCCGAGATCGCGAAGCTCCTCGAGGCGGAGGACCACGGCCAGCTGCTCCTGCATCCGCTCCTGCTGCGCCCGCATGGCCGGTTCGGTGCGCCCAGCCAGAGAGAGCGCTGCCACGCCTTCGAGCACGTCCGCGGCCCGACTCCACTGCTCGTCGGCGATGAGCTTCTGCGCCCGCTCGTGGGCGGCGCCGATCTGCGCGTGATGCTCGAGGTGACGAGCATGCGCCTCCTTCCAGCTGAGGCCGCCGAACACGATCGCCGCGACCACCACCAGCCCCACGGCGCCCGCCACTTCGGGACGCCGCCGAACCTTGCGCACGAGCCGGCCCAAGCGCCCGACCGGGCGCGCGACGATCGGCTCGCCCGCGTCGAGTCGTCCCAGGTCGGCGTGAAACTCGCCACAGCTGCCGTACCGTGCCTCCGGCAGCCGATTCATGGCCTTGTCGACGATCGCCGCCAGGTCGACGGGGATCTCGTTGCGCCCGGCGCGCGCCGGGATCGCGTCGCCGGCGCGAATGCGCGCGAGCGTCGCCTCCAATGGCCCGCCGCCGAAGGGATAGCGCAGCGTCAGCAGCTGATAGAGCAAGACGCCGGCGGCGTAGACATCGGTCCAACGGCCGACCAGGGTCGGGTCGTCGAGCAGCTCGGGCGCCAGAAACTGCGGGGTCCCGAGCAAGTCGGTCGAACGGGTCAGAGACGCCGCACCTTCGGTGCGCGCGAGCCCAAAGTCGAGAAGGCGCGCCCTGCCGTCGCGATCGATCATCACGTTGCTCGGTTTGAGATCGCGGTGGATCACGCCGCGCTCGTGCGCGTAGGCCAAGGCCTCCAAAACCTCCCTCGCGACGGCACACGCGGCGGCGACGTGGCCGAGCTCGGGCCGACCGATCCGGGCCGCCAGCGACGGGCCGGTGGCGTCGCGCAGGTCCGCCACGACTTGGTCCAGTGGCGTGCCGTCAACGAGCTCCATCACCAGCAGCGGCGTGCCATGCAGCTCGGTGAGTTGGTGCAGCGTCACGATCCCGGGATGATTGAGTCCCGCGATGGCCGCCGCCTCGCGGCGAAGGCGCTCGCGATCGCGAGCACTCAACGCCGAAGCGAGGAGCGGCACCTTGATCGCCACCTCGCGATCGACGCTTTGTTGGCGCGCCCGGAAGACCTGCCCGTAGCCCCCCTGGCCGATCTTGCCGAGGACCTCGAAATCGGGAAGGGACGCGCCATCGCCAAGCGGATCGATGACGTGTGGCAGCGTCAATAGCCGCTCGGCGCGGCCGAGGCCGTCCAGACGACGCTCGAGCCCGGCGACGGCGGCGATCCTCTGCTCGCCGACAAACTCGGTCTCGGCGAGCACTTTGGACCGGAGCAGGAACTCGTCGGGTCGCAGCGTCGGTCGATGATCGAGCTCCGCGAGATACTCGACCATGCGCTGGTCAATCCACGTCTCGACGCGGCCCTCGCTGGCGCTCATGCGTTCCTCTCAAACCACCGCGCGAGCCGGTTCTTCGCTCGGTACACCATGAGCCGAACGGCCTCGCGGCTCTTGCCGAGCCGGTCGGCCAGCGAGTCGAGATCGACGCCGAGGATCTCCCGGTCAATCAACAAGTCGCGCTCGGCATCGTTCAACGAGTCCATGCCGCGCTCGAGCAGATCCAGCTCCTCACGGTGGATCGCCCGGCGACTGGGACTGAGGTCGGGGTCCTCGGCCGAACTCTCCGCGGTCAGGCCGCCGCCGCCGCGCGGCGCCGCCAACGGCACTTGGCGCTGCTCGCGGCGCAGGCTGTCGCGGATCGAGCGCTCGGCGATGCGCACCAGCCAGGCCAAGAACGTCCCCTGCCCGCGATACTCGAAGTCGCGGATCTTGCGCAGCGCCTTCAGCACCGTCGTCTGACACAGATCGTCCTCGTCCACCTGCGACCGCAGACGCGGCGGCAGCCGCAGACGAATCGCGCGCCGCAGGCGCTCCCGGTGCAGCTCGAACAAGCACCCGGCCGCCTCCTCATCCCCGCGTTGGAGGCGCGCGAGGAGCCCCTGGGTGTCTTCACCGGCGGCGGCGCGCCGCGCCGGCGGGCGGTCGGAATGAAACATGCCGCCCCGATTGTAGCGGCTCCCTGCGGGGCGCCTGAATGGTGGCGCGCGGCTACCGCAGCATCGGTGCCAGGGCGACGCCCAAGCCGAAACCAACCGTCAAGCCGACCAGCAGACCGGCCCACAGGGGCCCGGCACTGCTCTGCTGCCGTGCCGGCGGACGGCGCCGGCGCGCCACAGGTCGCGCAGGTGACGGCTCGAAGTCATCGAGCTCGCCGGTGGGGTCGCGGGTCGGCAGCACGGGCGGCGGGTAGTCGCCCTCCTCGGCCTCGTCGTCCAACTCCAGCTCCGAGTCCCCTTCGTCCTCTTCACTGGTGTCGAACGTCGCGCCGTCCTTGCTGAGCCACTCCGCGTCGGCATCACACCACGGATCGATCGAGATCGACTCGCCGCGGAGCGATGGAGTCGGCGAATCGGCACTGGCGATCGCCGCGTTGGCGAGCGCGATGCCGAGGTCGACTGCCGCCTCGTCGGCGGCCTCCACGCGCAGCGGCTGCTCGGCAGCGGGAGCCGCCGACGCCTCGACGCCAGGCTCCTGCGGTGACGCCGCCGCCCCTCGGCCGCTGCGGCGCTGCGCGGCACCCCTTCGCGTCGGCGAGTTCGTCATGCCAGCGCGACCGCTGCGCTGCTTCTTGCCCTTCTTCTTGCTGCTCGTCCTCGACTTACCCACTGCGTTCCCTTTCGGACGGTTGCGGATGGGGTCGCGTCCCCCGGCGCCCTCCAAGCCCATAAGCGCGCCGCCGCCCATCAACCGCAGCAACGCACCACGAATGGCTCCAGTGCCGCATCGGCTCGGCGCGCTACGCGGCTGGACCGGCGTTTATGGCGCATTCCCATTCTGAGGCAGCCGGCCGACACGATGGCCGAAACGGCGCCCGCGGACCGGAGCCTTGAGCCGCCCCGGGCTAGTGCCACAATCGCCGCGCCAACGCCGCCATGCTACTGATCCTGATTCCGGCCGCCGTTCTCCTCGTTGCGGGCCTCCTCCTCGCCCTGCTCATCTGGCTCGGGCTCTGGGCGGCGCGGGGCCGGCCCGGGGGCGCCTACTGGCGCAGGGTCGGTTGGGCCCACGTGGCCCTCGTCCCGCTGCATCTGTTCGTGTCGGTACCTGCGGCGTTTGGCTACCTCGGCTCGCGCATGCTGCAGACGCGAGGCGACGAGGCAGCCTACGCCGGGCCGCAGCTGCGCGACGACGGCGCCTGGGTGCCGCAGAGCCGCGCGTCCCTGAAGGCCATGCGCGAAGGAGACAACGGCGAGCTGCCGCCCGGGGTCACCGCCGTCCCGCCGGTCTTCTTCGAGGCCGGGGACGGCGTGCGGCTGCGCGCCTTCCTGGTCCCCGCCATCGGCGCTCCTACGTTCTCAGCGGTGCTGGTCCACGGCATGTTCCGCGGGGCCCTCGAGCTCGAGCCTGTCGCGGCGATGCTGCGGGAGCTTGGCGGCGACGTCCTGCTCCTGGAGCTGCGCAACCACGGCGCCAGCGACCGGCGACCGGCCACGTTTGGTCTGCGTGAGAGCCTCGACGTCTTGGCCGCCGTGCGTTGGCTGCGCGCCCGGCCCGACCAAGCGGGCCAGCCACTGTTGCTGTTCGGTGTCAGTCTCGGCACCGCGGCGGTCTCGCTGGCGGCGCCACAGGTCGACGACCTCGCGGGTGTGGTGCTCGACGCCCCCATCGTCGACGTGCTCGAGACAGCGCATCGAATCTTCACTGTAGGCTCGCGCGGCCCTAACCGACGGGGTCTCGCACTCCCTCAACCGTGGCGGTCGCTCGTGTTCACATCGATCGAATGGTGGTCGAACTTCTCAATGCGCGAAGTCCGCCCAGGCGCGGCCTTGGCCAAGCTCGCGCCGAACGTGCCCGTGCTGTTGGTCGGCGGTGGTGACGACCGTCGCGTGCCGCCCGACACCATTGCCCAGTTGTTCGATTCTTTGCCCACCACGCCGTCGCGCAAGAGCATGTGGATCGAACCAGCGGCAGGTCACGGGAGCGTCTGGTCGGTGGCACCGGCGAAGTACCGACAGCACCTGACGGCGATCACACAGCAGTTCCAATAGCAGACTCGCAGAGTCTCCTTCCCAGGGCTGGCCGCGCCTTGATACCATGCGCGCGCTCAGCGGACCGGAGGAACGCGCATGCTGAGCGACGCACCGCATCGCATTGCTACCGGTCCGTCTCCACCTCGTGTCCCGTCTCATCAGGAGAAGCTTCTCGTGAATCGATCCACGCGTTTGGCAGCCACGGCCACCGCTGCTTGTCTCTCTTTGCTGACGGCCACCGCCACGGCTGGCGATCTGCGCCTGGACGGCCGCAAGTCCGTGCGCAAGCTGATGGGCACTTCGGTGCAGGTCACGATCACCGGTGCACCCGGCGATCCGGTCATGCTGTTCTGCGGCCTCGACGCCGGCCCCACCGTCTTTGGCAACCAAAAGGTGCCGCTCGGTTTCACGCCGCCACCGGTCATGATCCCGCTCGGCGCGATGCCCGCGGGCGGCTCGCTCACAACCAGCTTCGACGTCCCGGTCTCGAAGTCCAGCCACGAGGCCAAGGTCTACATGCTGGCCCTCGTCGGCACGGACGACTACTCGAACGGCGCCTGCATCACGGTGCTCGATCGCAACATCGAGATCGCCGGCAACAGCCTGTCCCTGTTCCCCCACTTTGAGTACGTGCGCGCGTTCAACCGCGGCAGCACCGTCCAGTGCGCGATCGACCCGACCCGCTACCCCGTCGTGGCCGGCCAGACGGCCGACGTCTACGTCGTCGCGTCCAAGACCAAGGCGCAGTGGCAGGCGGACCCCTCGCTCACCGACGTGCGCGGCGGCCCGCAGACCGAGAGCTTTGCGGCGACCACCATCCAGGCCAACACGTTCAACCTGAGCGGGGCCCTGCCCGGACCCAACGAAGCCTCCGGTTCGGGCGACACGCGCATCGGTGTGGGCTACGACGTCGTCATCGACCTCGATCGCGACGGGACGTTCGACGATGACGACCTCTGCGACGGCTTCCACCCGAGCATCGCCGGGTTCTATGTCGTGCGCGACACCGAGACGGGAAGCACGAAGGGCTCCGGCTCGGGCGGCCCCTACGCGGTTCGTGAGATCCTGTACAGCGGCGGCAGCTTCCTGGCGGAGGACACGTACTTCCCGACCAACATCGGCTCGTTGGGCCGCCTCCCCCTCGTCGTCGTGAGCCACGGCAACGGTCACAACTACCAGTGGTACGACCACATCGGCTACCACCTCGCCTCGTACGGCTACGTGGTGATGAGCCACCAGAACAACACCGTGCCCGGCAGCCACACCGCCGCGGTCTCGACGCTGCAGAACACCGACTACATCCTGCAGAATCAGGGCACCATCGCCGGCGGTGTGCTCAACGGTCACATCGACTCGGACCACATCACCTGGATCGGCCACAGCCGCGGTGGCGACGGCGTCGCGCGCGCTTATGACCGCCTTTTCGACGGCTCGTTCACACCGAGCAACTACAACATCGACGACGTCCGCATCGTCTCCAGCATCGCCCCGGTGGACTTCGGTGGCTTCGCCGACTCCAACCCGCACGACTCGATCTACCACCTGTGGGTCGCTCAAGCGGACGCCGACGTGACCGGCTGCGCCTCGTCGCCGCAGGTCCATTGGTACCACTTGCACGACCGCGCCACCCAGACCCGCCAGTCGATCTCGCTCTACGGCGTCGGCCACGGCGACTACCACGACGGGGGCGGGAGCTCGGTCGCTTCTGGCCCCAATCTGATCGGTCGCAACCAAACGCACCAGATCATGCGCGGCTACCTGCTGCCGCTGGTCGAGCACTACATCAAGGGCGACGTGCCCTCGCGCGACTTCTTGTGGCGCCAGTACGAAGCGTTCCGGCCGATCGGCGCGCCGACCGGTTCGAGCATCCACGCCAACCTGATGTTCCAGGACGGCCCGGACTCGGGGAAGGCGGACATCGACGACTTCCAGACCCGCCCACTCACGTTCCAGAGCTCTTCGGGCGCGCTGGCGACGCAGACGGTGTCAGCGCTGACCGAGGGTTCGCTCGACGACGCCAACAACGACTTCACCAACAGCACGTCGGACGTGTTCAACGGCTTCACCAACGACGCCGCCGGCTCGTTCACAGCCAACAGTGACGGCATCGTGTTCAGCTACACGAACGACGCCGCTGTCACCTACACCTACCTGCCGACGCGCGACTTCTCGAGCTTCGTCTACCTGTCGTTCCGCGCCGCACAGCAGACCCGGCACCCGCTGACCACGGCGGTGCGCGGCGACCTGACATTCAGCGTCAGCCTGCTCGATAGCCAGGGCAACAGCGCCACGATCAATATCGGCAGCTACGGCGGCGGCATCGAAGAGCCGTACCAGCGCGGCGGCTGCGGCAGCGGCACCGGCTGGAACAGCGAGTTCGAGACCATCCGCATTCGCCTCACCGACTTCTTGCACAACGGCGACATGCTCGACCTGGCCGACGTCACGTCGGTGGTCTTCAACTTCGGCCCGAGCTTCGGCTCGTCGCAGGGCCGCCTCGGTCTCGACGAGATCGAGCTGACGACCCGCTGAGGTTGACGCTCCCATCGATCCGGCGCATGCCGGATCGATGGCGCAAGCGAGCTCAGGGAGAGGACACGGCCCGGCTCACGCCAGATCGGTCCTCGCCCGCGGGTCAGTAGCCAACGCTGAAACGCAGCCCGTTGCTCAGCGCCAGGCCGCTCGGTGCGGCCGTGTCGAGCAGCACCGCCTGCGCATAGAACAGCGCGCCGGACAATCCCGCCGTCTCCGGCATGGGTGCGGGGAACGAAGCGAAGCCGCCCCCGTTCGTCTGCGCCGGCACCGCCAGGAGCTGGGTGGGATCGAGCCACAACGTGCAGCCGGCAAACGGCACGCTGCCGCGGCCCGCGCTCCAGGTGAAGGCCATCGGCACGGTCGGCGCGGCGCCGACCACATCGACGGCAAACGAGCCGTTGCCGAGCTCCGGCAGGCCAAACCACGTCAGCGTGGCCGGTGTCGCGGCGCCACCCGCACACCCGGCGCCGGAGTTTTCGGCCGCGGCGAGCACCATTTGGCCATGGCTCCAGGTGTTGCCACACAGGCCGCCAAAGAGCAGCGACTGCTGCCGGCTCTGGTCGTAGGCCATCGCCGCGCCCTCGCGCCCGGAGGGCGCCAGCACGAAGGTGCCCTGCGTCCACGTCGTGCCGTCCCATTCCCAGGTGTCGCCAAGCGGAAGGAACGAGGAGGCGGCGCCGCCGTACACCACCACGCGCTGCCGCAGGTCGTCGAACACCATGGCATGACCACCGCGTGCGGGAGGCGACGCTGCGGGCTGGAGCTCAACCCAGTCCACGCCGTCCCATTCCCAAGTGTCGGAGAGCACACCGCCCAACCCCAACGGGACCGTGTCACCGCCAAACAGCACGACGCGCCGGCGCCGGGCGTCATAGGCCAACGCATGCCCGGCACGGGCAACAGGGCTGTTCATCGGCGTAATCCGGGTCCACGCCGAGCCATCCCATTCCCAAGTGTCGGCGCGCACATTGCCGGCGGCGCCCAGGCCGCCAAACAGCACGATGCGACCGCGGGCCGGATCGAGGACCATGGCGTGGCGCGCCCGCGGCGGCGGGGCCACGGTCGGTCGCAGATTGGTCCATGCGGCGCCGCTCCAGGACCAGGTGTCGCCAAGCACCAGAGCGCCGAAGCCGTCGCGCTCAGCGCCGCCGAACAGCAGCGCGCCGGAGCCGCTGACGCTCTTGGCCAGCGCCGCAGCCCCGCGCGGCAGCGGTCGCACGCTCGGGCTCGTCGGGCGCCAACGGACGCCGTCCCAGCTCCAGCCGTCGCCCAGCGCTCCACCGGTACGGAAGCCCCCGAACATCAGGATGCTGCCAGGCCCGTCCTCGACCATCGCCGCGAACGTCCGCGGCGGTGGCGGCGGCGTCCCCGCATCCTGGCGCCAGGTCAGACCGTCCCACTCCCAAGTGTCCTCGAGAAGCTGCCCGCCAAACGCGCCGCCGAACAGCACCACGCGGCCCCGGCCGCCATCAAACGCCATGGCGTGGAGCTGCCGCGCCGAGGGCTGCTGGGGCGGGCTGCGCTGGGTCCAGTGGTTCCCGTCCCATTCCCAGGTGTCGGCATAGGCCTGCCCCGGGCGCCCGCCGCCAAACAGCAGCGTGACGCCGCGGGTTGGGTCGTAGACCAGCGCGTGCTCGTGCCGAGCGGGGGGATTCACCGCGACGCCTCGCGATCTCCAGTCCGTCCCATCCCACTCCCAAGTGTCGCCGAGCGGGGCCTGCGAACCGCCTCGCGCCCCGCCGAACAACACCACCCGCTGGCGGTTGGCGTCGTACACCATCGCGTGCCGCGAGCGGCGCTGAGGCGCCACCTCGGCGAAGATCTGCCGCCAATCGTCGCCGTCCCACTCCCACGTATCGCGCAACGCGGTGCTCCAGTCGACGCGACCGCCAAACAGCACGACCCGGCCCCGTGCGGCGTCGTAGGCCATGGCGGCGCCGCTGCGCGGCGTGGGCGCGTTGTTCGGGCGCTGCCGCGCCCAGCGGGCACCATCCCATTCCCACGTATCACCAAAACGCGCGCCCGAGCCGTCGTGGCCCCCGAACATGACCAGGCGACCACGCCGCATGTCGTAGGCCACGGAGTGCTCAAAGCGCACGGCCGGCCCATTGGTCACGCGCCGCAGCGACCAGTCCAGGCCATCCCACTCCCAAGTCTGCACGAACGGGGTCGGCAGCGGGTTGCAGGACGTGGCAGTGCCAGTCACCAAAACGAGCCTGCTCCGGGCCGTGTCGAACACCATCTTGTGGTGCGACGGGCGCGGCCGCATGCTCCGCGGACGCCAGCGCTGCTGGGCGGTGATCCCATCGGCCACGAGCAGGCCGAGGAGAAGAACGGGCCACATCGCGGTCCTCATCAAGCCCTCCTTGCACTGGGGCGGCGCAAATGCTTCATCGAATCAAAACCTTTCCCCGCCCCCGGGCAAGCCCACCCCCCGTCAGCGGGTCGCGGAGCCCTCGAATTGCCGCGCAGCGCAAGGTCGATCGAGACATCGACGCCCGGCGCGCAGCGCCGCCAGGAGCACGGCACGGGGCCTGGATCGCGCATTCAGTGGCCGCCGGTCATAGCCCCGCCTCGACCGGCTCACGGACGGCGTCCACGGCCGCCGGCGCCTCGGCGCGGCCGCCGACCGCCGGCTCCATGCGGGCCACGACCGCCGGGACGGCTCCCCATCGGGCCGCCACCACCAGCGGCAGCAACCAGCTGAACGGCAGCATGAAGCGGGTGCTGGACGAGAAGCAGAAGTAGAGCGCGGCCAGCCCAAAGTAGGCCGCGGCGGCCGCGAGCAACCATAGCGACGACCGTTGGCGCTGCGGGGCGCGCAGGAGCGCCAGCGGCACCAGAAGCAGGCCCCAGGGCAGCACCGCAAAATAGGGCTGCAGGGCCAAGTAGGCGCGCTGCAGGAGCGAGGGCGGCTCGGGGACTCCGGAGACGCCATAGCGCTCGAGCGCAGTCGCGGCAAAGCCCAGCGGCGGGTCGCGATCGAGCCCGAGTTCCGTACGCATCTCGCCCGCCAGGTAGTCGGCGTCGAGGAAGTCCATGGCGGTGGTCAGCCCGAGCCGAGCCGCTCCCGCCGGATCGCGCGCAACGGCGCGACGCGCTACCGAGGCGGCGACAGGCTCGTGACGGCGCCCCGGCTCGGCGCTCGCGGCCACCGCGGCGCCGAGCTGCGCGACCAGCCCATCGGCCGCAAAGCGCTGCGGGTTGCGGGCCCGGTGCTGCCCCACGTCGACGCTGGTCGCGAGGATCTCCGCCCCATCCAGGTCCGCGGGGAAGTCGCCGGCGCGGACGATCGGCGCGACCCAGCCGAGCATGAACTGCCCCGCCTCATACGAGTACGCGGGCGGGGCCCGCTCCGGCAGCGACGCCGTCCAGCTGCGCCGGGCAGCGTACTGGTCGCGATACGGCAGATGCAGCGACGCGATGCAAGCGAGGGACACCGCCAGATGCGCCACGGCGCGGCCCCAATGGCGCCGCGCGAAACCGCTTCTCCGTGCCCCGACAAGGACCGGCAGCAGGGTACCGGCGAGCCACACCGGCGGCACCATGACCGTGCGCAGGGCGATGGCGGCGATGCCAAAGACGTGCAACGGCAGCAGCCAGGCCGCCCGGGCGGAACGCAGATACTCGAAGACGCACAGCAGCAGGCCACTGAGCGCGGCCATCGCGAAGGCCTCGGTCATCACGTACCGCGTCCACAGCATGTGGGCCGGCAACACGCTCATCACCACCGCCACACCGAGCGCCAGGCCGCGGCGAACCCGCAGGTGCCGCGCGAGGATGACCAGGGCCGCCAGCGTCGCCAGCACGTGGGCGCCGACCTGAGCCACGACGAGGGCCGCCAAACCGCCGCGGGCACCCCCGGCGGTGAGCCAGGCGACGAGCGGCCCGTAGGTCCACGAGCGGTCCGGCGGCGTGTACCGCTCCGCTGAGGCGAGATACGCCGCGGAATCGCCAAAGAAGAATCGCGGGCTCGGATCCACCAGGTAGAGCACCGCATGCAGTACGGCGACGAGCGCTAGGCTCTTCCCATAGAACGCCCGCGACGCGCTCAAACGGTCCACGGCCGGCGGCCGCGCCGGCCGCCGCGTCTGTGCAGGTGAGGTCATCGAGAGCTGTGATCAGCCTCGACTCCCGCACGAGGCCGGGAGCGATGATAGTCCGCCAACCGGCCCCGGGTGGGCCCAGGGGCCTAGCCCGGGGATTCCTCCCGGACCGCGAAGGCAGCCCAGAACTCGTCCGCGCCTTCGCGTCGGAGGATCGCGGGATCGCTAAATCCGTAGAGGGCGGCGACGCTGCGGAGCCCCGCGGCTCTGGCGGCACGGAGGTCCTGAATGCTGTCGCCCACCATGACGCCAAGGCCGGGCCTGGCCCCGAGGCGTCGCAGCGCCTCGTGCAGCGGCGCCGGTGACGGCTTCTTCTCCGGCAGATCGTCGCCGCAAACGAGTGCTCCGAAGAACGGCAGTAACTCGAGGTGCGCCAAGATGCGCTCGCTGAAGCGGCGCGGCTTGTTGGTCACCACCGCCAGTGGCCGCTCGGCCGCCCGCCATCCCGCGAGCGCGGCGACCGCGCCCGGATACGGCGCGGCCGTCACCACGCACGCCTCCCAATGGTGCGCGAAGTAGATCTCCCGTGCCCGCTGGCGCAACGGCTCGAACGGCCCCGCGTCGGCCAGCGCCCGTTCCATCAACGCCACGACCCCATCACCGACCCAAGACCGAGCCACGGCAGGAGCAACCGCTGGCAGGTCGAACGACGTCCGCAGGTGGTTGGTCGTCGCGACGATGTCCCCCAGCGTGTCCACGAGGGTGCCATCGAGGTCGATCAGAACGGGCCCGTCGCGAGCTCCGGGGGCTGGGGTCGAGGGTTGTGTCGTCATTGCTGAGGTTCAGCGGGCACGGCGGCGCCACAGCTCGCGCCGCAGCGGCGCGAGCGCCGCGTGATCGGGATTGCGCGGTAAGCCGGCACGGAGCGCCGCCGCGGCCGCGGCCAGCGCCCCGCGCTGCAACGCCAGGCGCGCCTGATGGTAGTAGCCACGGCTTCAACAGCACCGTGGTGATCAGCCCCAACGTGAACGTCATCCCGGCGGGCGGCGCCGCCCCCGATCGCTGTGGCTCTTGCTCGCCGCAGGGCACGCTGGACCCGACCGGCCGGCTACCGCTCTCGGTGCCCGTGCCCACGGCGACGTCCCGGCTGGGCCAGACCTTCTCGTGGCAAGCCCTGGCGGGCTCCCTCGACTTCCGTCTGTCGAACCCGGCGACGTACGTCCACGACGCGAGCTAGGAGGGCCACACTCGCCGGACTAGCGTGCGGCGGGCGCCGGCTCGGCGACCGGGGCCGCGGACCGCGCCGCGGCTGCCGCTGCCAGGAGCTTCTCGAGCTCGGGCCGCCACCAGACGTCCAGCGGCAGGACCTGCGTCCAGCTGCCGGCGCGATCCAGGGTGAAGCACAGCAACGGCTTCCCCTCGAGGTAGCCGGCGGGCAGCGCGGCGCGGGCCAGCTCAAAACGAATGAGCCAGGTGGACTCATTGCCGGCGAGCGCCGCCGGGATCTGCCAGCGCCCATTCTCGCTGCGGGCAAGGCCCTTCTGCAGGCGCCGCGCCAGCGCGTCGCACTCCGTGGGGATCTCGGTTTGACCGCCGTTGGCCATCATCCCCAGACGATCCGCGAGAGCCTTGAGGCCAAACGGGCTCGCGCGCAGCGCGCGGTCGAAGGACAGCACCGCGAAGGCCGGCAACGTCGCCGGTGTCCCTGGGCCACCGCGCCCCGAGAGGCGCTCATCCGCTTCGACCACGTGCGCCAACACGACCCGGCAACACTGCTGCCACTCCCGGGTCCAACGCACGTAGTTGACGAACGGCCACAGCGACACGCCGATGACCACGGCCCAGGTGATCGCGGTGACCATGATCCAGGGCCAGAGGCCGAAGGCCAACGGCAACACCGTGGCCGCCGCGGCGGCGGCCAGGGCGTGCTTCGGCTCGAAGGCCGGCGGCCGGCGCTCCCACGAGGGTGAATCGACGCGGAAGTGCCAGTGCTGATCGAACGCCAGGCGGAAGTTGTGCTCCGCATAGCTCAGCAGCTCGGTCACCGCGGAGATGTCCTGAGTCGGCTTAGGGGCTCGAACTTGACGCATACCGCTCCCGAGAGCTACGTCGACCGTCGCGGCGAGGCCTCTTGAGGCGGCGCGCCGGCAACGCCGGGTACTGCCTCATTCTTGGACACCCCGCAGGGGCGGCCGACGGTCCCATGGCGACGCCGTGGCCCACGGCGCCATGAACCGCGCTGGCGGAGAGCGCTCGATGCACCCTTGCGCGGATGGCCCCGGTGGCTTCGTCTCGGTGACGTTCGCGTGGGATTTCGGCCGACCGGCGGTCGTCGCCGCGCTTCGCTCGGTTCCCGAGCAACTCCTTGCGGAGCCCCGACCCGATGTGCGGCATCGTTGGCTACCTGGGCATTGACGACCCGGGCCTCATCGAACGGATGGCGCAACGGATCCGGCACCGCGGCCCGGACGGCATGGGCGTCTACGCCGATCCAGAGCAGACGTTCGGCATGGCCGTGCGCCGCCTGGCGATCATCGATCTCGAGGGCGGCCGCCAACCTGCCGCCAACGAGGACCGCTCCGTCGTCGTTTGCTACAACGGCGAGATCTACAACTTCGTCGAGCTGCGCGAGCAGCTGCAGGCGCGCGGCCACGTGTTCCGCAGCCGCTCCGACACCGAAGTCATCGCGCACGCCTACGAGGAGTGGGGCACCGACTGCCTGCAACGCTTCAACGGCATGTTCGCGTTCGCCCTCTACGACGTACGGCGCGGCGAGCTCTTGCTGGCGCGGGATCGATGCGGCCAGAAGCCACTCTACTGGTGGCGTCACGGCGACAAGCTCGTGTTCGCCAGCGAAGTGAAAGCCATCCTCGAGTGCGCCGACGTGCCGCGCGCCTGCAACGTGCGGGCGATCGACCCCTACCTCGCGCTGCGTTACGTGCCCGAGCCCGAGACGATGTTCGAGGGCATCTACACGCTGCGCGCCGGCCACTTCATGACGGTGCGGCGCGGCGCCGAACCGCGCATCGAGCGCTATTGGGAAATCCCGCTTGGCCAAGACGGGTTGCCGACCCGCGACGAGGCGATGCTCGACCTTCTCGGCGATGGCCTGGATAAGGCCGTCGGACTCACGCTGCGCAGCGACGTCCCGGTCGGCGCCTACCTAAGCGCCGGCGTCGACTCGAGCCTCATTGTCGCCCTGATGGCCAAGCAACAGAGCCAGGTGCGCACGTTCACCTTGGGCTTTGGCTCGCCGATCGATGAATCCGCCGACGCCGCCCGCACCGCCGAGCTGCTCGGCACTGAGCACGAAGAGGTGCCGTGCCGCGCCGAGGACCTCGCGCGGCTCCCCCAAGTCGTCTACCAGATGGATCGCCCGGTCGGCGACGCTCTGGTCGTGGCGTTCGATCGGCTGGCCGAAGCCGCGAGCCGCGATCTCAAGGTCGTGCTGTCGGGAGAAGGCGCCGACGAGATGTTTGCCGGCTACCAGTTCCACAAGGTGATCCCACTCGCCGAGCGCTACCACCGCCTGATGCCGGGGCTCCTGCAGCGCGGCATTGGCCTGCCCCTTCTCCGCGCCGCGCCAGTCGACATGCTGGATCGGTTCTTCCGGTTCCCGGCGCGCCTCGGCCGCTCCGGTCGCGACCGGCTGGTGGACTTCTTGAGTCGCTACGGCGAGCGCAACCTGTTTGCCAACTACCTGGCGCTGCGCACGCTGTGGGGGTTGCCGCAACGCCTGGCGCTCTACGCGCCACAGCTCAAGCAGCTCGCCACCGAGAGCTGGATCCCGCCGGTGCGCGACCACGGCGGTCCGTTCCTCGATCGGCTACTGAAGCTGCAGTACGACGAATGGCTGCAGGATTGGTCGCTGATTCGCCAAGACAAGAATGCCATGGCGCACTCGCTCGAGGTGCGCCTGCCGTTCCTGGACCACCATCTCGTCGAGCTGGCGTTCCGCATGCCGCCACGTCTCAAGGCCAGCTTGCTGCGCGACAAGATCGTGGAGCGCCGACTGGCCGAGCGCCTGCTACCGCGCGAGGTCGTGCGCCGCCCCAAGAACCCGTTCTTCTTGCCACTCGAAGAGTGGTACCACCACCCGGCGGCCCAGGAGATGGTGCGGCGCACGCTCGATCCGGCGCGCGTCCGGCAGCGCGGCTACTTCGACCCGGCCGTGGTGCAGGCGCTGCGGGAACGGGCCGAAGCGCGCGAGTTCTTGCCGGTCAAGCAGGTGATGTCGCTCGTGATCCTCGAGCTGTGGCACGAGGCCTTCATCGACCGGCAAGCGGTGTGAGGACGGGGCCCCCGTCACGAGCTCTCAAACCCCACCTGCTCCTCGCCGGCGATGCGCTGCGACATCGGGTCCCGCTGCGCCACGCCGCCGGCGTGCAAGCCGTCGACCTCCTCGAGCGACACCGAGATGGGCGACGACACGCCGCGCTTTTGCATGGTGATGCCATACAGCCGCTGACACTCGGCCATGGTGCGCTTGTGGTGGGTCACGATGCAGAACTGGGTCGGCCCCACAAAATCGCGCAGCACGCGGAGGAAGCGCTCGACGTTCGAGTCGTCCAACGCCGCGTCGACCTCGTCGAGGATGCAGAACGGCGACGGCTTGACCTTGAACACCGCGAACAGGATCGCCAGCGCGGTCATGCTGCGCTCACCACCCGACAGCAAGTTGATCGACTGCAGCTCCTTGCCCGGCGGCTTGGCGACGATCTCGATGCCGGCCTCCAAGCTGTCCTCGTTGGGTGTGAGCGTCATGTCGGCGCGGCCACCCTGGAAGAGCTTGCGGAAGATGCCCTGGAAGTTGGCGCGGGCCTGCTCGAAGGTGCCTTCGAACAGAGCGCGCGACTCGGTCTCCAGCGTGCGCAGCGTCTCGATCAGTGACTTGCGCGCCTCGCGCAGGTCCTCGACATCCTGCTCGAGCTGGACGTAGCCCTGCTCCATCTCCTCGAGCTCGCGGACGGCGTCGAGGTTGACGGAACCGAGCCGGTCGACCTTGGCCTGCAGCACCGCGATCGTGCGCTTCGCCTCGGCCGCGGCGAAATCCTCGCGCTCCCACAGGCGGTCCAGCGAAGATTCGGCATCGCTCACCTCCGGGGGCAACGGCGGGCCGATCAGCTGCACCACCGGTGCGTCGTTCGCCGGCGGTGGCCCCATCAGGGCGTGGCTTACCAGGCCGAGGCCGTGGACCTCGCCGAGGCAGCGCCGCAGCTCGATGCCCGTGTCCTCGCGCAGGCGGTCCTCGACCCGGCTGAACTTGTGGTGCAGATCCGCAAGCTCGAGCCGCAGCTGGCTCACTTCGTCGCCCAGGGCGGAACGCCGCTCGTCGAGCTCGCTCAGGCCGGCGCGCTGCTCCTCGCGCTCTTGCTCGATCGTCACCACCGCGGCTTGCTGGGTCGCCCGCGCCGCGTCGACCTCCGCCGACTCGGCCGCGAAGCGCTCCGCCTCCTCGCGTCGGTCTTGCTCTTCCTCGTGGGCCCGCTGGACCGCCTCTTGCGCGCTTTGCTCGCGGTCAGCGAGTTCGCGGAGCGAGCGGTCCAAGTCCTCGAGGCCGCGCTCGTGGACGCCGATGGTGCCAGTCAGCGCCTCGCGATCCGTAGTGCACGCGACCTGGCGCAGCCGCACCTCCTGCTCGGCTTCGCTCGCCGCACGCACGCGCTCTTCCAGCGTCGTGGCCTCGGCGGCCGCGGCGCGCTCGGCGGCGTTCTCCCGCTCCTCGAGTCGCGACAGTAGGTGGGCCTGGAGTACGCAGTCGGCCAGCGCGGCATAGCCGGTCGTGCACCGACGGTGCACCTCGCCGTGCTCGAGCTCGGTCAACTCGGCCTGCCGGCGGATGTCCTCGGCGCGACCGTCGAGACGCCGCTGCTCGCCGAGCAGCTCCTGCTCCTCGGTGCGCAGCCCGGCTAGCTGCTCGGTCAGCTCCTCGACCCGGCGCTTGTGGGTGTCGACCCGGCCGATCGCGGCACGCTTGCCTTCGAGCAGGGACTCCAGCTCCGTCTGCAGCTGGCCTTCTTCGTCGCCGAGGTCGCGCAGCTGCGCCTTGCGCACGACCAGGCCACCCTGCTGCTCGCCGGTGCCGCCCTCGATCCGGGGGCCGCACAGCAGGCCGCCGGTGGGGGTTACAAAACAGAGGTCGTGGCGATCGGCCCGCGCCTCCGCCAGCGACGGCACCAGGCACACGCCGCGCAAGAGCCAGCCCAACAGCGGCCGCGCGCGCGCGTCGCAGCGCACCTTGGAAATCAGTGGCTCCGCCTGCGGCGGCAGATCGAAGATCGGCTCCCGACCATAGACGTCGGCAAACTCCTCCTCGACGAGCAGCAGGGCCCGGCCCTTTTTAGCGCTCTCGAGCTCGGCCAGCATCACGTCGGCGTGCTCACGCGTGTCCACGACCAACGCCTGCACGAGCGGCCCCAGGGCGGCCTCGAGCGCGCGGCTATCCTCGACGGCCACCTCGAGCAAATCGAGCAGGCGGCCACGCAAGCCGGTGGGCTGCGCCGCCAGCAAGTGGCGCGGGCCGTGGTCGAGGCCCTCGAGGTGCCGCTCCATGTCGGCCAACACCTGCATGCGGCCCGTCACCGACGACAACCGCTCGCGCAACGCCCCCTCGCGGGCCACCAGCGTCGCGGCCTCCGCGTCGGCGGCGGCCAGTTGCTCCTGCGCCGCGCCACTCTGCTCTTGCAGCCCTTCGGTGCGCGTCTGGTTCCGTTCCTGCCGCTGCGTCAGTTCCTCGCGAGCGCTCTCGACCTCGATCTCCTCGCGGTCCAGTGTACCGATGCGCTCGATCAATTTGCGCTCGCGCGCGCGCTGGGCCCGGAGCTCGCCCTCGAACGCGTGCGCCTCGTTGCGCGCCTGCGTCATGCGGTGCATCCAGTCGAGCGCCCGCTGTCGCGCCGCCTCGCGCAGCGCCCGCAACTCCGCCACCTCGGTCCGGAGCCCGCCGGTCACCTCGCTGCGCTCGAGCAGCTGGGCGGTCAGCTCTTCGGACTCGAGCTCCAGCCGCGCCATACGCTCGCGCGCCGCCTCGAGCGCGGCCGCGCTCTCCTCGTGCTGCTCGCGCACCGACTGCTGCTGCGCCGCGTAGCCCTCGGCGTCGGCGCGCAACTCGGTCTGCCGCTGGGCCAAGGCTTCGGCCCGCTGCCGCGCGCCGGCCGCGCTCGAGCGCACCTGCTGGCCGCGCTCGATCAGCACGTCGAGCGCCGCGCGCACATCGACGATGCGGCCCTCGGTAGAAGCAAGGCTTTCGACGATCTCCTCGCGGGCGCCCTCGGCCTCACGCAGCGCCTCGTGCCGCGCCTCGAGCAGATCCTGCCGCTCCTCCGCCGCGCGCCGCACCGTCAGTGCCTCGTCGACGGCCAGCGACGCCTTCCATCCGCGCAGCTCGCGGCGCAGCTCGCGGAACCGCCGCGCCTTGCTCGCCTGCACCTTGAGGCTGCGGATCCGCCGGCCGCGCTCCTCGAGCAGGTCGGTCACCCGCGCCAGATTCTGCTCGGTGCGGTCCAGACGCCGCAGGGTCTCGCGTTTTTGCAGCTTGAAGCGACTGATCCCCGCCGCCTCCTCGAAGATCGCCCGGCGTTCCTCGGGGTCCGCGGAGAGCACCGCGTCGATGCGGCCCTGCTCCATCACCGAGTAGGCCCCGACCCCGAGGCCAGTGTCCATCAGCGTCGAGCGCACGTCCTTGAGCCGCGTGACCTCGCCGTTCACCATGTAGACCGACTCGCGCTCTCGCGTGAGCCGACGGCCGATGGTGAACTCAGAGCGCCCAGCGAGCAGTCCGTCGTCGTCCTCTAGCAGGATCTCGACGTCGGCGAACGGCATCGCGTCGCGGCCCTCGGCGCCCTTGAAGATGACGTCGGTCATCTCCTTGCCGCGCAGGCTACGCGCCCGCTGATCGCCAAGCACCCACTTGAGGGCGTCGACGACGTTGGACTTACCGCAGCCGTTGGGCCCGATGATGCCGGTCAGCGACGCATCGAAGTCAAACTCGGTGCGGTCCGCGAAGGACTTGAAGCCCCGACAAACCAGGCGCTTGAGGCGCATGCGTCAGCGATCCGCGCCCGCGTTGTCGTCGGCCGGCCCGCTGGGCACGGCGGACGAAGAAGACGCCGCGGCAAGCTCGGCCCACAAGTGCCGCCGCCGCCGCCGCTCGCGGCGGACCTGGTCGTAGCAGGCTGCGGCCGCGCCAAATCCAGCCGCCTCGAGTGCCCGCACCGCGGCCGCCGAGATGACATCGCTGCGCACCGTGCTTGTCGCCGCATCGGTGGCGATCCCGGCCAGCACCGCGGAGGCGACGTCGCTCACCTGCTCAACATCGCCAGCCCCTTGCTGGACTGCGACGAACAGGGAGCGCATGAGCTTGGTCGCGCGCAGCCGTTCTTGCCGGCCGTCGCGCTTCTCAACCGTAGATACCGCCCTCGGTGTCATGTTCGGCGCCCTCCCGACGCCCTTTGTCGAGCATAGGCTTCAGCTCGTCGAGGAACTGAGCCACGTCCTTGAACTCCCGGTAGACCGAAGCGAACCGGACATACGCCACTTGGTCGAGTTGCCGCAGCTCCTGCATCACCAGGCTGCCGATCACCTTGCTGGGGACCTCCTTGTCGAAGGCCTCCAGGCACTGGCGCTCGACGCGATCGACGATCCGGTCGAGCTGGTCACTCGACACCGGCCGCTTCTCGCAGGCTTTGAGCAGGCCACCGAGCACGTTGCTGCGGGTGAACTCGACACGCTCGCCGCTCTTCTTCACCACGCGCAACGGCGCGCTCTCGACGCGCTCGTAGGTGGTATAGCGCCGATTGCACTCCAGGCAGGTCCGGCGCCGACGGATGGCGAAGCCATCGGCGCTGGCGCGCGAATCGATCACCCGGTCGTTGTCGGCCTTGCAGTAGGGACAGCGCATCGAGACCTGCTGTGGTCCGGGAACGGTCGAGACCCCCGCACCTGGACCACCGGCCACCATACCGCCCCAAGAACTTGTGTGTCAAAGGACAGTCCGAGCACGAGCGCAGAAGACCGTCACTTCCCGAGGCAGAAGCCAGCGAAGATCCGATCGAGGAGCGCCTCGGGTGACGACGTGCCATCGATCTCGTCGAGCGCTCGCAGCGCCGCGGCCAGATCTTCGGCGACGAGCTCGTCACTCGGCGCAGCCGACGCCGCGCGCACCGCGGCGAGCGCGGCATGCAGCGCGCCGCGCTGCCGCTCTGCGGCGTCGCGCGCCCCCCGCCCGTGACCGCGCGCCAGCAGAAAGCCGCGCAGAGCGGCGATGCCGGCACCGGTCACGCTACTCACGGCAAAGCTCGCCCCGTCCGACCGCGCTGCCGAGTTCTCCACAGGCGGCGCGGCCCGGTCGACTTTTGTCCACACGATTCCACAAAGGTCGAGCCCCAGCGTTTCGGCGGCTTCGTTCGCGCCACGCGCCGATGGCACGGGCGCGCTCGCGTCCACCACCCACAAGGCCGCGGCGGCGCGCTCGCCCAACCGCGCGCGGAGCGCGAGGGCGGCCTGGTCCGTCGGCCCGACCTCGCCCTCGAGATCGCCCGGCGCGTCCAGCACGGTGACCCCGGGCGCGATCTCGACCGCCACGACGTCTCGCGTGGTGGCCCGCGCGTCATCCACCAGTACCACGTCGCGCCCCGCCAGCGCGTTGGCCAGCGCCGACTTGCCGGCGTTACTCGCCCCCATCAACAAGATGCCACCGCCCGACAGCACCGCGGGCAGCCCATCGGCCAGCTCCTGCAGCTCGGCGGTGGCGGCGACCAGGCCCGGCTGCCACTCCGCCTCGCTCACGGCGCCGGTTTCGCCCTCGGCGAAGTCCAGCCCCGCCTCCAGGAGGGCGCGCGCGTCCTGCAGCACCCCGCGCAGCCGCGCGACGCTAGCGGCGAGGCCACCGCGCAGCAGGGCCGCGGCGCGGCGACTCGCCTCGGCACCGGCCGCGTGGATCAGTTGCAGGACGGCCTCGGCCTGGGCCAAATCCAGCCGGCCGTTCTCGAACGCGCGCCGCGTGAACTCCCCCGGCGTCGCCCGTCGAACGTCCCCGGCCACGAGGGCCCCCTCGATGCGCTCCAGCAGCAGCGGGCTCCCCGGCAGATGGAGCTCTACGACATCCTCGCCGGTATAGGAGCGGGGCCCGGGCATCACGAGCACCAGACAGGGCACCGGCTGGCCCAACACGTCGACGACGCGGTCGGCGCTGCCGCGCTCCGCGGCCAGAGCCCCCACCAGCGCGCCCGCGCCCGCCAGGGCACCCGACCCCGACAGCCGCAGGACGCCGCGCGCGCCCGCTCCCGGTGGCGACGCCACGGCAACGATCGTGTCCGCGTGCACGACCCCAAGCTTAGCCCGAGGACCGACCCGACAACTCTTTTGGGTTCCCACCCCTTGTATTCCAAGACGACCGGTCTAGTTTGATTCCCATGGCCCGCCCTCGACGCAGCGACCAAGCCCGTGAGCGCCTCATCCAGGAGGGCGTCGCCTCATTGCTGCGCCACGGCTACCACGGCACCGGCCTCCAGCAGGTGCTGGACCGCGTCTCGATCCCGAAGGGTTCCTTCTACAACTACTTCAAGAGCAAAGACGACTTCGCGGCGGCGGCGATCCGCCACTACGCATCATGCCTTGGCGACCAGCTCGCCGCGGCGCTCGCCGGCTCGGCCGACCCACTCGCCGGCCTCAAGCGGTTCTTCCGGAGCCAGATGACCGAGTTTGAGCAGTCTGGCTACGTCGGCGGCTGCCTCGTGGCCAACCTCGGCAGCGAGCTCGAGGAGAACGACACCTGCCGCGACGTGCTCCGGGACGCCATGCTCGGCTACCGCGACGGGCTGCGTTCCGCGCTGCGGGATGGACAAGAGCAGGGCCTCCTCCGCGACGATGTGTCGCCCACCGAGATGGCGGACCTCCTCGTTGCCGCGTGGGAGGGCGCCGTGATCCGCATGAAGATCGAGCGCTCCCTCCGCCCGCTCCGGCAGTGCCTCAAGCGGCTGCTAGACGACTACTTCCGGCCCTAGGGTGTCTCCGAAGTCCGTCTGCAACCGCGCCCCTTGTGTCACTTTTTCCAAGACGACCGGTCGTATCCCCATAACAACCCTCACCACACCATGTCGAAACCCCAAACCCAGTCCGTCATCGTCACCGGTTCCAGCAGCGGCATCGGCCGCGCCGTCGCCAAGGCGTTCCTGTCCCGCGGCGACCGCGTCGTCCTCAACGGACGCAACGCCGATGCGCTCTCGCGAACGGCCGCGGAACTTCGGGCCGAGACCCAGGCCCCCGACGACCACCTCGCCATCGTGCCCGGCAGCATCGGCGAGCGGCGCACGGGCGAAGCGCTCGCCCACGCGGCGGTGGAGCGCTTTGGCGGCGTCGACCTCTTGGTCAACAACGCTGGCACGTTCGGCGTCCGTCCGTTTGTCGAAGTGACCGAAGACGAGCTCGACGGCTTCCTGCAGGGCAACTTGCGCGGCACCTACATCACCACCCAAGCGGTGGTGCGCGAGATGCAGCGCGCCGGCCACGGTGGCGCCATCGTCAACATCGGCACGGTCCTCGTCGACCACGCCCTCGGCGGTGCGCCCGCCTCGGCGGCGTTGGTGAGCAAAGGCGGCGTCCACGCGCTCACGATCAGCTTGGCTGCCGAGCTCGCCCCGGCCGGGATCCGCGTCAATCTCGTCGCCCCCGGGATGGTCCGCACCCCGCTACAGGCCGGCGCAGATGAGAACGCCCTCAGCGGCGTGGCGCTCCTCCAACGCGTCGGCGACGCGGCAGAGATCGCCGACGCTGTGCTCTATCTGGCCGACGCGCGCTTCGCGACCGGCCACATCCTCAACCTCGACGGCGGCTACGTCACCGGCCGCGCCTGACCACCAGCCGGACCTTACCCATGACCACCACGACCACCGACGGCCAAGACTTTCCAGGCGTCCTGACCACGCTCAAGGCCTACTACGACGGCCTCTACCACCTCGATGTCGACCGGCTGCGCCAGGTCTTCTCACCCAAGGCCCGCTACGCCACGGCGTCCGGCGGCGAGCTGCTGGAGCTGAGCATCGAGGACTACTTCAAGCGCCTCGCGCAACGCACCGCGCCCGCTTCGGTCCACACCCCCTACGGCTACACCGTGCATTCCATCGCCTTCGCCGGACCTGTCACCGCCTTTGCCGAGGTGCGCTGCTCGCTCTTCGACCATGACTACATCGACTTCCTGACCCTGCTGCGCCTCGACGGGGAGTGGCGCATCCAGAGCAAGGTCTTCCACGGCACCCCCGTCCCGCAAACGGAACTCCACCAAACGGAGGCGTCCTGAGATGCCCTACGTCCACGTCCAAATCACCCGCGAAGGTGACACGTCCCCAGCACGCAAGGCCGAAGTGATCCAAGGCATGACCAAGGTGCTACAGGACGTGCTCGGCAAAGACCCAGAGAGCACCTTCGTGGTCATCGACGAGGTAGACCTCGACAGCTGGGGCATTGGCGGCGTGTCGGTGCGAGAACGGCGCCGCACCAAGGTCTGAAACGATCCTTGCCGTGCGCCCCCCCAAGGTTGCGACACCAAAAGGACGCGAAAACAGAAGGTCGCGAAACCAAAGGTTGCGAAACCAAAAGGTCGCGAAACCAAAGGTTGCGACACCCGCCCGCGCGCCGCCACCCTCCGCCCTGCCCCTCGCCGTCGGCGTCGGTCGCCTCTAGAGCGAGCGACGCGAGCGCCGGCTGATGTCGACGGCGCGGGGCAGGGCGGCCTGCTCCGAGCCCGAGGTCGAGCCCCCCCCTTCGCACCAACGTCTCGCCGTCCCGGCTCGACGGCCCGCGACGGCCGATCCGCCGTCCTGCTCTCCAACCATGCCGATCCGGCATCGCCGGATCGACCAACTAAAACGTCGGCATCGTCGCCGCGCCCATTTGCGGCGGCGGCCCGAGGATGCGCTTCGTCACCTTGTTCTCGATCAGCCCAAACAGACTCGAGCAGATCATGTAGAGCATCAGGCCGGACGCGTAGTTGTAGAGCATCACGCCGAACATCAGCGGCATGAAGCGCATGATCTGCATCACCTGCCGCTGCTGTGGATCGGTCGGCATGGGCGTCATCGACTGCAGCGCCAGCCACAGTCCGACCATGATGATCGGCAACAGGTTGAAGTAAGGCATCCAGGCCCAACCCAGCTCAATGAGCTGGTCGGGCTGGCTCAGGTCCAGGATCCAGAACGCGAAGGGCTGCAGCCGCAGCTCGTAGGCGACGCGCAGCGCGGTGAACAGGCCCAAGAACACCGGGATAGTGATCAGCAGCGGCAGGCAACCACCGAGCGGCGGGATCAGCTTGTGCTCGCGCTGAAACGCCGCGAGCTCCATCTGCATTGCCTTGGGGTTGTTCTTGTTCCGCTCCTTGATCGAGTCCATCTGCGGCTTCAGTCGGCTCACCTTGGCGCCGTACTTCCGCATCGCCTTCTGCATCCGGAAGTTCAGCGGCACGATCGCGCCACGCACCAGGAACGTCATCACGACAATGGCCCAGCCCCAGTTGCCGATGACGCTGTGTAGCTGCCGCAGCAGCCACAGAAGAAACCGCGACATGGAGCGCGCGCCCGGCACTTCGCAAAAGCACGGCGCGGTGAGGTCCGTGTCCATCACCGCGTCAAAGCGCTCGTAGGCGGGATTCTCGCCAAACACCCCGCTCGACTTCGGCCCGCAATAGAGGCGGAACAACGCCGCCGAGCTGAGCCCCGGTTCGGGCACGGGCAGCTTGAAGCGGTAGAGCGCGACGGGGACCGAGCCCGGCGCGTGGTGCTCCAGCGCCTCGCGGCCCGCCCGCGGCCACTGCTCCATCTTCACCTGCCACAGGGCCGCCGGCTCACCGTCCTCGACCGGCACGAGGAACGCGCCGAAGAACCGGTTCGTCGTGCCCGCGAAGTCGACGCGCGTGCTGCCCGAGCGGTAGGCCACCGGCTCGTCGGCGGCGGAGCCCGGCCGCTGCACCTCGACAAAGGCCTGCCCCGTGTCGCGGTCGACGCGGCGGCCGATCGCGATCGCCGGGTTCTGGCCCAGCACGTGCTCGGTGGACGGATTGACCAGACAGAGCCCGCCCATGTTGAGCCGCAGCTCGGCACCCGAAGGCAGCCGCTTGGTGGCATCGGCCGGCCGATCCCCGTCGGCCCGCAGAGTGACCTCGATCTCGAGGCCGCGCCAATCCGGGGTGTGCCGATACACCTTCTCCAACACCAGCCCGGTCGCCGGGTCCGCCAGCGAGAACGCGATCCCGGCGCCCTCGCCCAGGTCGCGCGCCTCCCAGTAGGAGAACAGGTCCACGCCCAGCCGGGGGTCGTTGGGCCGCGACTCCTCGAGAGTCATCGACCACAGGCCGCGCTGGACCGGCGCCACCAACGCGTAGGACTCCTCGATCTCTCGCTCGGCCGCCGGCTTGGCAGCGGCGGCCCGGTCGGCGGGCTCGTCGAGCAGTCGCAGCTCGACCACCGAGGCGTTACGGCGATCGAACTTCACCCAGACGCTGCCGGGCTCGCCCGGGGCGCCGAACTCCCGCGTCACAAACTCGGGGCTGTCCGGCGCCGGCGCGGCAGCGGCCGCGGGAGCCTGGGCGTTCTGCGGCGGCGTCGGGTCCTGCCCCGCACCCTGAGCCAGCGGTTGCGACGGCGCCGCGCTCTGCAGAGCCACGGCGTCCGGGTCTTCCGGTGGCGGGGCGGCCTTGGGCTGCCCCGGGTTCAGGAAGAACATCAAGAGGCCCACCATGAGCATGGGCAGCAGGAATGCGGTCAGTCGTCGTTCCATCGGCGATCAGGCCATTGGCGATCAGGCCATCGGCGAACAGGTGCCGCCAACGTTGGGCGGCGCTCAGCGACCCTGCGCGAGCCGGTCCGCGAGGTAGTCCGGTAGCTCGGGAACGGCGCGGATCTTGGCCATGGTCCGCTCGTGGTCGTAGGGCAGCCGGTGAAACGCTACCGCCTCGCCGTCGAACGTCACGAACGAAGCACGTGGATCGCCGTCGCGCGGCTGGCCGACCGAGCCGATGTTGACGATCGCCCGGTCGCCGCCCACCCGATACACCCCATTCGTGTCGTCGGGGCGCACGAAGCCGCCCGCCTCCGGGTAGACGCCCGGCACGTGGCTATGGCCGACGAAGCAGAGCTTGGCGCCGTTCATCTTGGCGAACCGCTCCGCCATGGCGCCCGGCTCGCGGGCGTCCTTGGGCACCACGTAGTCCCGGATCGGATCCTTGGGCGAGCCGTGGACGAAGACGACGTCGTCCTCCTCACAGCGCTCCTTCATGTCGCCGAGGTAGTTCCACATCCGCATGTTCTGCTCACGCGCCTCGGCGTCGTCGCGGCGGTTGAGCTGGTCGCGCGTCCAGTCGATGGCCGCGCGCGCCTTGGGGTTAAAGTCCGAGGCGTAGAACATCGCGCCGTGTTCATGGTTACCGAGCAGGGAGAACTCGGCCACGTCCATGACCCGCAACAGCGTGGCCCGCGGCTCGGGCCCGTAGCCGATCACATCGCCGAGGCACAGAATCCGCTCGACGCCGAGGCGATCGATCTCACCGAGGCAGACTTCGAGCGCCTCGGTGTTGCTGTGGATGTCCGAGATCAGGGCATACATCAGATTGCGCGTCACCGTACCTCCGGGCACTACGCCGCGGAAGCGGTATCCTTTCGGCGTGCGGGAGAAACGCAGCGCCGCCACGCCCCCCAGCGCGCCGGAGCTGCTGCCGGTGCTGACCGGGGCCACGGCCACGGGCAAGACCGCGCTCGCCCTGGTGGCGGCGGAAGCGCTCGGCGCCGAGATCGTCTCGATGGACTCGATGACCATCTACCGCCGCATGGACGTGGGCACGGCCAAACCGAGCGCGGCCGAGCGCGCACGCGTCCGGCACCACCTGATCGATGTCGTCGATCCCAGCGAGGACTTCGACGT
Organism: Planctomycetota bacterium; assembly: GCA_039029375.1. GTDB lineage: Bacteria > Planctomycetota > UBA1135 > UBA1135 > UBA2386 > JBCCGH01. Next base: position 57,668 of record JBCCGH010000008.1, on the reverse strand, counting down.
GCAGCGCTGGTGCGCGGCCGCCGACGCGGCGGTGGCCGAGATCCGCGGCCGCGACCGGGTACCGCTGTTCGTGGGCGGGACCCCGCTCTACCTCATGGCGTACTTCAAAGGCCTGCTGGCGAGCCCCCCCGCGGACGCGTCCCTGCGCGCGGCTCTAGAGGCCCGCGAGGCCGCCGAACCCGGCTGTCTGCATCAGGAGCTCCAACGGCGTGACCCCGAATCGGCCGATCGCATCCACCGCAATGACCGGCGCCGGCTGGTCCGAGCCCTAGAAGTGCTGCAGCTCACGGGCGTGCCGATCTCGGCGCAGCAAACCGATTGGGAGGCGCGTGGCTGGCGGCGTCCGTGCCGCATCGTCGCGCTGCATCGGCCCCGGGAGGAGCTCCGCGCCCGGATCAGGGCCCGCACGATGGGAATGCTGACCGAGGGCCTCCTCGCCGAGGTGGCGGCGATCCGCGACTCCGGCGGCTTCTCGCGCCAGGCGGCGGGGGCGATCGGCTACGCCGAGTGCCTCGCCTTTCTCGCCGGCCGACTGAAGGACGAGGAGGAGTTGCGCAATCGCATCCGTCGCGCCACGCACCGGCTAGTACGCAAACAGACGACCTGGCTGCGGCGGCTGACCGAAGTCCGCTGGCTCGACGCCGACGCGGACGCAGGCGAGCTGCTGGCGACGTTGCGAGGTTGAACGGGGCCTCCGTGCGCGGCAGAGTGACCCGAACGTGCTTGGTCAGCGCTTCCGCCGGTTGCGCTCGGAGGCCCGCCCGCTCATGAAACGAGTTCTCGCGTTCGTCCTCGCCTGCTCTTTCGTCGTCGTCGCCGCGCCTTCCGCGGCGGCGCAGGACGGCGCCGCCGCGACGCCGAGTCGACGCGCCGCGGCCGAGAAGGACTTCCAAGGCCAGCTCAACGACGTGTTCGGCACGCTGCTCGGCTGGGCCGCGTTCGTGCCGTTCTACAACATCGCCGAGTACCTCGGCCTGTCGACGGCGCCGCACCTGATGGTCGACGCATCGGGCAGCCCGCGCTTTGAGCGGCTGGTCCTGCGCGGCCACGAAGGGGCGGTCGAGTGGGCCGTCCTGTCGCCGGCGGGCGACCGGCTGCTGACCGTGGGGGCCGACAACACCGCCCGGCTGTGGCCGGTGCGGCCGCTCGACGTGCACGCGCGGGCCGCGGAGCACGAGGCGGAGGCCCTCCTGGTGCTCCGGGCCTCCGCCGCGATCACCGCCGCGGCGTTCTTTCCCGACGGCCTCGAGGTCACGCTCGGGCTAAGCAACGGCGGGGTCGCGATCTGCGACCTGTCGACACCGGACGGGCGCGAGGTCGAGGCGACGCCGGTTGACGCCTCGGGCGCGGCGGTCACCGACATCGCCTATTCGCCGGACGGCGCGCACCTGGTGATCGCCCGCGCCGACGGCACGGTGGCGAGCCTCGACGCGCAGGCCAACACCGTCGCCAGGGTCCGGCACGATGGCGAGGTGACCGCGCTCGCCTTCGCCCCGGACGGAGCGCTCGTCTTGACCGGCTCGACCGGCGGCACCGCCAAGATGTGGCAACCGCAAGGGTCGCTCGTGGTCGAGCTGCCCCGCCACCAGGACGGTGTGACGACCACCGCCTGGGCCGCCGACGGCAGCTACGCCCTGACGGCCAGCGGCGCCGGCGACGTGCAACTTTGGGCACCGGACGGCACGGCCGCGGGCGCGGCCTTCGGCGTTGGCGATCGCGACCGCGCCGCCGCGGCGGAGTTCGACGCGACCGGCGACGCGCTGCGCGTCGCGACGCCAGCCGCCGACCCCAACAAGCGCGACCTGTGGAGCATCGGCGCCGTCGCGATGGTGACCGAGGACGTGCCCGCATCGGACTGGACGTACATGACCGACGGCAATGCGGTGCAGCTGGCTCGCGGCGACGGCAGCGAGATGCATCGCTTCGCCGGTCACAGCGACACCCTCACTTCGACCTTCTTCGCGCCCGACGGCAGCCGCCTGATCACCACGTCGGCGGACGGCACGGCCTCGGTCTGGGAATGGCTCGTGCGCGCGCCGACGGGCAGCCTCGTCAGCACCAACGTCCCCCTCGTCGTTCTGTGGCTCGTGGTCGCGGCGGTGCTGTTCACGCTCTACATGCGCTTCGTCAACCTGCGCATGTTCGGGCACGCCATCCGCGTCGTCGCCGGCCACTACGACGATCCCGACGACCAGGGAGAGGTCTCCCACTTTCAGGCGCTGTCCTCGGCGCTCTCGGGCACGGTGGGCCTCGGCAACATCGCCGGCGTCGCCATTGCGATCATGGTCGGCGGGCCCGGCGCGACCATGTGGATGATCGTCGCCGGCCTGCTCGGTATGACGCTGAAGTTCACCGAGTGCACGCTCGGTCAGCGCTATCGCCACATCGACGCCGAGGGCCGCGTGTCCGGCGGGCCGATGCACTACCTGCGCGAGGGGTTGAGCAAGCGCGGGTTCGGCTTCCTCGGGGCGCCGCTGGCGGCGATCTTCATGATCTTCTGCATCGGCGGCAGTCTCGCCGGTGGCAACAGCTTCCAGGTCAACCAGTCGCTGACGATCCTCGCCGAGCGCGTGCCGTTCTTCGAGGACAACGGCTGGATCTACGGTGTCGTGATGGCCGTGCTCGTCGGCATCGTGATCATCGGCGGCATTCGCCGCATCGCGCAGACCGCCGAGAAGATCGTGCCGGCCATGTGCGGCCTCTACCTGGTCGCGAGCCTGACGATCATCGTCTTCAACTTCAGCCAGGTCCCGGCCGCGTTCGGCGCGATCTTCGCCGGCGCCTTCAGCGGCGAGGCCATGTATGGCGGCGCGCTCGGCGCGCTGATCATGGGCTTCCGCCGAGCGGCGTTCTCGAACGAAGCAGGCGTCGGCTCGGCGTCGATCGCCCACTCCGCGGCGCGGACCCCCTATCCAGTGCGCGAGGGAATCGTGGCGCTGCTCGAGCCGTTCATCGACACCGTGGTCGTCTGCACGATGACCGCGCTGGTCATCAACATCACCAACGTCCACCTGATGCCCGAGCACGCCGAGCTCGTCGCCGGCCAAAAGGGCGCTGCGCTCACGTCCGAGGCGTTCCAGACCGTGCCGTTCTTGGCCGGCTGGTTCCCGTGGGTGCTCATGGGCGCCGTGGTCCTGTTCGCCTTCTCGACCATGATCACTTGGTCGTACTACGGCGAGCGCTGCTGGACCCACCTCTTTGGCCAGGGCGCGTCGTTCTCGTTCAAGATCCTGTTCTTGGTCTTCGTCGTCCTCGGCTCGGTGATCAAGGCGACCAACATCCTCGAGTTCGGCGATCTCATGATCTTGCTGATGGCGTTCCCCAACATCCTCGGGCTCTACTTCCTCGGCGGCGAGGTCAAGGGCGAGCTGGGCGAGTACGAGCAGAAGCTGTCGGCCGGCGAGCTCAAGGTCTACCGCTAACCACGGCGTGACCGACGCCCAAGATGATGACCACCGCGTCGTGCAGCTAGTGACGCGGGCGGCGGGCGTCGGCGCGTCCGTCGGCGCCGACGCCGCGGCGCGCCTGCTCGACTACCTCGACGCCATGCTCGCGCGCAACCGCGCCCACAACTTGACCGCGATCCGCGATCCCGCGGCGGCCGAGGTGCTGCACGCGCTCGACAGCCTCGCGGTCGGGGCGCTGCGGCTGTCGAGGCCCACCCGAGCCCTCGACCTCGGCAGCGGCAACGGCTTCCCGGGCGTCGCCCTGGCCGTGCTGTGGCCGCAGCTGCCGGTGACGCTGCTCGAGCGCACCGCCAAGAAGGCTCGGGCGCTCGGCGATCTGGCGGCCACCGTCGGGCTCGAGCACGTCGACATCGCCCACGTCGATGCGGCGCAAGTGCCGGCGCTGCGCCCCGACCTGGACTCTGCCTACGACCTGATCACCGCCCGCGCCGTGGCCGAGCCCGGGGCCGTCGCGCGCCTGGCGCAGCCCATGCTCGCCCCCGGCGGCACCCTGCTCCTGTGGCTCGAAGCGGACGCGCGACCGCAGCCGCAGCTCCGCGGCGGACTGCGCCGCGAGCGCCACCACCGCTACGCGCTGCCCGAACCCGCGCCGCGTCGCCGACAGCTCGTGTCGTACATCGCGCGGTGAGCGCCGCCCCGCTGCTTGACCCGGCGTCCGGCGACGGGTGAGGCGTGACGCCAAGTCCGCAAGCGCACGCAATCTATGGACAGCTTGATGGTTAGAGCGGAGCGCCGGCGCGACCCCAAAAAAACCGGAGGAACCCCGTCCGGTCGGGAAGGCCGCTGTGGATCCCAGGGATGAGGGCCGCTGAAGCCCCCCACTCCAACCCTGCCAGAACCCAGCCATGCTGCGAACTCTCTCTCTCTCATCTCTCCTCGGCGCCGCCCTGGCTGCCGCGCCCGTCGCCCAATCCGCGCCCAAGATCATCGGTGCCACCGGCGTGACGCCCACGGTCCTGTCCCAAGACGTGGGGACGTGCGCGCCGATGACGTGCACGCCGGGCGGGATCGGGCCGGCGTTCAACCCGTTCACCGGTGCGACCGCGTACGACCCGACCCGCGGCCGCGGGCTATGGATCACCGACGGTCTCATGCTGGCCAAGGTCGACCCGCGCAACAGCTGTGCGCCACTGTGCCCACCGATTCCGTTCCCCAACACCACGCCGAACAACCCCGTCACCGGCATGGCCTACAACGAGATCACGAACACGCTCTTCGTGACGGATCTCAGCAACGTCATCCGCTGGTACAACGTGTCCGGCTCGTGCTCGCTGACGATCGTCGGCCGTTGCATCGCCACCGTGCCGCCGGGCCTGCGCCTCACCAGCTGCGCCACCGACGACCTGAACGGGCTCATCTACTACACGGCGACCGACCCGACGATGTCGGGCGGCATCGTCTTCTGCGCGCCGCAGACTGCGCCTTGCTCGATCATCTGCTCGTTCGTGGTCAACAGCTGCGGCGGCAACCCGATGGGCCCGCTCGTGGGCGCCGCGTGGGACGCGTGCCAGGGTGGTCTTTGGCTCACCGACGGCCGCCAGACCACGCTGCGTCAGCTCGGCGCCGGTTGCGCCCTCGGCCCGGAGCTGCAGTGCTGCATCAACCCGACCTTTGAGCCCTACACCGGCATCGACCTGCTGCCCTCGACCGAGGACCCGGCGGGCCCGAACTGCACGAGTGGCACCTGCAACATCTGCCCGACGATGGCCCACACGCTGGTCGGCGACCCGACGCTCGGCAACCCGAGCTTCGGCCTGCTCCTCGACGATGCACCGTCTGGTTCGAGCGCCTTCGTGTTCCTCAACATTGGCGCGTGCGCCAGCCCCGGCGTCTTCGCGCCGCCGCTCTGCGCGCCGCTGCTCGTGCCAGTCGTGCCGCCGCCAGGCTCCGCCGGCCCCTTCTTCGTGCCCGGTGCCGGCTGCGGCGACGTGTTCCTCCCGCTCGGCCCGCTGCCCGGTGCACCGTCGCTGTGCGGCCTGACGCTGAGCACGCAGTGGGTTGGCTTCTGCCCCGGTGGCGGGACGTTCTCGAGCAACTGCCTGAGCTGGACGATCACGTCGAGCTGAGCGGGCGGCCGGACCGTCGACCTTGCGGCCGCCGGGCGACTCCCCGTGCGGCCTGCGCTCATTGACCCGGACCGCCGCCTACGGCCCGTCGAGCGTCAACACCACCGGGGTCGACAGCTCAAACCCGGCGGGCTGAGCCACCAGGCACTGAAGCACTACTGGGACGCCGAGCGGAACGGTCGCCGGCACAGTGAAAGCGACGGTCCGGGACCCAGTGGGCGGCACACTCACAGAGTCGAGAAGAACGTGCCGGGACCCGATCCAGAGCGAACCCAGCGGCGTGCTGCTCGGGACAGAGGACAGACTCAGCAGCAGGTGCGCGCGAAGCGCGCCCGGGGCGTGAATGAGAGTGGACAACTGAGACGCGGCAACGTCGGCTCGCAGCCACGGGATCGGCTCGATGACAACCGCGCCTGGGCCGGAAACCGTGCCCGCCCCCCCGGTCCCTCGCACGACAACATTTGGGTCGAGGCGCAGCTCACCGCCAAAAACTTCGATGGCCGCAACGGGTCCGTAGGCGGAGCCCGCTACCGCGATCGAAGTCTGCGCATCACCGGTGACGGTGGTTCGGCCGCCGGCCAGGCGAACCGGTGGAACCACACCCGACGTGGAGCCTCCGCGAATGGTGCCCCCGGCGAACGTCACGTCCGAATCCGTGCACTGCAAGACCGGCTGAAAGACCAGGTGGCGCGTCGGCACCAGGGAGAAGTCGCAGCTCGTGAACAAGACCGTGCTGTTGGTGACAACGACCGCGTGCGCCGCCCGCTCTTGGTGCACGCTCACGTGCCGACAATCGCTGATCCTCACCGTGCCCCCTGTTCGGACGTTCCCCTCCCAGTGAACATGGCCATCACTATTCGAGATCCGGAGGTCGTCGCCCCCCAAGCCGAACGGTGTGATCCCGCGAACGACCGCGGTCTGTCCCGCCGGCACCGGCCCGATCTCGACCCCAATCTCTCCAAATCCGTACACGTTCGTGCCGGACTCACCGATGACAGCAATCCCCTTGTCGACGACGAAGTTCGAGTAGGTACCGGCGCGGACGACCACGGTGTCACCCGGGTTCGCCACCGCGATGGCATCGCGGATCTCACGAAACGACCCGCCGCCTGACGCGCTGACGACATGCGTGACCTGGGCGAAACCAGGCGCGAGGGTCGCGAAGAGACCACTCAGCCCGACGAGGGTTCGGAGAGCGCGCATCGAAGATCCTGTCTTTGACTCCCGGAGTCCCTCACTATAGCGGCGCGCTGAGGCGAGGACCTGGGCGACGGCCCATCGGGTGCGGGGTACCCATCTCGGGGACAAGGCCGACGACGTCGCCATCGCGGTGAGCGCGCTGGCGCTCCGCCGTCGGCATGGCGCAACCTCGGAATCGGCTCGACCGCGCCGCTGGGAGCAAGCCCCCCCCAAGCGTGTCAGTTGGTGGCAGGCCCTGACCGGCCGCTGCGGCCGGCCGGACATCCACCGCCACGCTCATCCCGAGGCTGCGAGAGCAGCGGCACTCACGCGCGACCCACCGTCGTTCCGATGGGCACGGCGAGAATCAACGCGGGGGAGTCACATGTCAGACCGGAAGATCGATCGCGCCGAGGTGCGCGAGGCCATGCTCGAAGCTGTCGCTCGGCCGCTGCCGCGCAAACGCCCGACCGCGGCGTATCGGCTGGGCATTGCCGGGGTCGCCGCGGTGATGGTGATGCTGCCGACGATCTACGTGGCGCTGGTCGGCAGCGTCGGCTACGGGCTCTACTGGCACGCGACCGAGAACACCGGCCTGCTGACGGAATCCTCGCGAGGCACGAGGCTCTACCTGTTCCCGCTCGTCGTCGGCCTCGTGCTGCTCTTCTTCATGCTGAAGCCGCTCCTCGCGCGGCGGCGCGGCGTCGACAACCGCCTGGCACTCGACCCAGAGCGAGAGCCCTATCTGTTCGACTTCGTGGCGCGACTGGCGCGATCCGTGGGGGCGGCCCCGCCGACCAGGATCCTCATCAACGCCGAGGTCAACGCGTCGGCCGGCTTCCATCACGACGACCGCGGCAAGCTCGCGCGCGGCCGCGAACTGACGATCGGTCTACCCCTGGTCGCGGGGCTCTCCGCGCGCGAGTTGGCCGGCGTGCTGGCTCACGAGTTCGGCCACTTCGCGCAGGGTGGCGGCATGCGGCTTGGCTACACCGTGCACCGGATCAACATGTGGTTCGCCCGCGTGGTGTTCGGCCGTGACGAGTGGGACGAGAAGCTGACGCGCTGGAGCCAGGACGGCTGGGGCGCGCTCGGGATTCTCGGCTACGCGGCGCGCGGCTTGGTGTGGACCGTGCGCAAGCTGCTCCACGGGCTCATGTGGTTCGCGCGGATGGCGTCGAGCTACTCGAGTCGGCAAATGGAGTTCGACGCCGATCGCTTCGAGATCGCGCTCGCTGGCAGCAAAGCCTTCTGCCGCTCGACGAGCGCCTTCTACATCCTCGACGCCGGCCGACAGCGCGGCTTCGCGCTCGTGAACGCCGGCTGGAAAGAACGTCGACTCGCCGAGGACATGCCGAGCCTCTTCGTCGAGTGCGCCAGAGAGTTCACCAAGGGCGAGAAGAAGGCGATCCTCGCCCAGCTCCAAGACGAGTCGACGGAGCTCTTCGCGACCCATCCGCGAGCGGTGGAGCGGATGGCCGCAGCGCGCGAGATCGCGTCGCCGGGCTCGTTCGACTTCGATCACTCGGCTCGCGTGCTGTTCGACGACTTCGGCGCCGCTTGTCAGCGCGTCACCGAGGCCATCTACGAAGACTCGCTGGGCGACGACTATGACCGAAGCTACCTACTCAGCAACGGCGACTTTCGCGCCCACCGCGCCGCCGACCGCGATCGGCACGCGGCGATGGAGCGGTTCTTCGCCGGCGCCGCCTCGCCGTACCGTCCGCTCGACGTCCCGGCCCAAGCGGCCGCCCCCGCCGAAGACGGAGAAGCGATGGCGACCGAACTCCGCGCACTCCGCGACCAGCTGCTCGCGGCGGCGGCCCGTTACGAGGATGAGCTCAGCCAGTATGTCACGTCGCATCGGGCCCGGCATGAGGCCCAGCGGGTCCAGGCCTGGATCGACGCGGGCGCCAAGGGCGACGGCGCGCAAGCGCGTGACGCGGTGCGGCGCGCCAACGCCGACGTCGAGCGGCTGGAGGCCGAGCTCGCCGCGTTCGAACAGTTGGTGGAGGGGCGGCTCCGGCTGTGTCTCGCCCTCGTCGAGCTCCCCGAGCTCGGCGACGCCCTGGAGCTCGACGATGCGGTGACGATGGACGCGCTTGTGGCCAGCGCGCGGGCGCTGGGAGCGATCACGCCGAACGTGCTGCGCGTGCGCTCGACGCTCAGCATCATCGAAGAGCTCGCCGAGCACGCCGACGACGACGACAAGAAGATGACCGCACAGGTGCAGCAGCAGGCGAGCCGCGTGCGCGACGACTTGCTGGCCGCCCACGAGGCGCTCCAAGACCTGCCCTATCCGTTCGAGCACGCGCGAGAGGATCAAACGCTGCGTGAGCACCTGCTGCCCGAGGTCCCCAGTGGCGGGCGGCTGGAGGATCTGTGCGGTGTGGCGGACGCGTTCTGCGACAAGGCCTGGGATCTCGACTACCAGCTGCGCAAGCGCCTCGCCGAGCTCGGCGAGCAGGTGGAGGGCGTGCTGGGCCTAGAGCCGTTGCCCGTCGGCGCCACTGCCGACGACGACGCCCGCCCGGGTCGTTAGACGCCCAGCACCAAGTCGATCGCGTTCAGTGGCACAAGTGCGGGAGCACCGGCGGGAGAGTCCACGCGGAAGCCTTGGGTAAACAACGGCACCCCCAGCAACGCCGGCGCGCCGGGGATCGGCACCGTATGCGCGCCGAGGCCGCTGACGACCGCCGGTAGCGGCGCCACGCCAATCAGGAGCTCACCGCCCGCGAACGGGGTCTGCGCCGGCGCTGTGGACAGACCGACCAGAGTCGCCAGGGTGCTTGGGGTCGTCGCGACGGCCGGCATCCAAGCCGTGCCCAAAACCGGCGCGGCCTGGCTCGAATAGCCCACGGGATTGAGGCCCGAGCCATTGCGCGGCGTGCTGCTGGCGCGCGGGGAGGTGAGCGCCGCGATGACCCAGTAGAGGTCGCCCGCCGCTTGGCTCGTTCCGTCAATCCGCAAGAAGTAGCGCCCCGGCACCGGCAACGGCACGTTGGGCAGAAACGGATCCATGCCCCGGACCGAGCTACCGCCGAACACGCAGCCCGCGTAGCGCAGGTCGTCGCTGGCACGGATCACCTCGCCGGCGGGGTCGAGGATGGTCACCGATGGATCCATCGACCCTGGGCCGTAGGCCAAACCGAGGCCGACCCGGCTCGACACTTGCACCGACAACGCGCTGGGCGCCAGTACGTCGAACGCATACACGTCCACGTCGGGAACGCCATCGACGTCCGCCTCGACAAACGCAATCGCCGCGCCCGAGCTGGCCCCCGGCGCGAACGCGATCTGCCGCGCCGTCGCCGTGGAGCTGCCGGCGTCCACGGACCCAAGCTCGGAGCGATCGGACAACACCGCCGACGCGCCCACGGTCGAGTACGCCGAAGACCGGCTGGAACCGCCGGTGATGTCGAGCATCACCCGGGAAAACGGCGCGTGCGTGCGCATCGCTTCTCGACCCGCCTCGGTCAGCCCGGTGGCGCTGGTGGCCTGGAGGTGCACGTTCTGGGCACAGCCAGTGGCGGCGTAGGTGGCCGGCGAAATCGCCCAGCTGCTGTACGCGTGGTGGTGATCAAGGCCGAGGTTGTGCCCGAGCTCGTGCGCGGCGGTGCCCGCCAGCGCCACCGCGAGCTCGTCCATCGCCGCGGTTCGCGGCCCGGGATCGAGCACAAACGCGAAGTTCGCCGTGAACACGCGCGCAAGGTCGTCGGCGATCACGTTGCCGATATCGATGCGTTCGGCCAACCCGAGGAAGGGCCGCCGGAAGTTGTCGGCGCCGAGGTCGATCCGCGCGTGCGGGCCCGAAGGCATCACCGTGCCGAACGTGACCTGGTAACCGCGGTAAGCGCGGCGCAGCTCGCCGCAGATCCGCCCCTCGATCGTCGCCCGCTCGACCGGCGAAAACGGCGTGATCCCCGCCGCCAGCGCGGCCTCGTCAAGCTCGTCGACCCAGTCCGGCACGCCGTTGGGACCACCGCCTTCACCGTTGTGAGTGTCGGCCTCCATATCGACGAAGACGCTGACTTGGGCGCCGGCCGTCACCGGGAGCCAAAAGAACGCGGACCACAACCATCGATAGGCTCGAAGCATGAATGGGCGGACTCGGGCAAGGCAATGAACTGCTAAGAGCGTGTGACTTTTTCGAAGCCACGCGCTCTCCGCGACGCGGAGCGGCGCCAGGAGCATGGATCAGAGCCTGTAGCATCGATTTAGTTACAGGCTCTAAGCCGTAGTCGACCGCGCACGGCAATCCACCGACGCAGGAAGAAAGGGTTGGCCCCTTGGCGACCGCTGGACGCAGCACCGCCTCCTGTGGACGGCACGACGGGCGGAGCATCACGCAACCACGACGAGTCGGCCGCGGCCTCCTCGTTACGGTCCACAGCAGTCGCAACGTGTAGGGCGCGGGCCACCACCGCGGCGGTTAGCATCGCCCCACATGCCGCCACGCATTGCGACACGCGCGGGCGGGTCCGGAGCCCGGCGGCTCGGCCTCGTCTTACTCGGTGTCGTCTTGGGCCTGTTGGCCTTTGAGCTCGCCGCTCAAGCGGTCTTTTGGTCGCTACGGCCGCGCACACCAAGCCTGCATGCGTCGGGATCGGCGGAGTCCGTCGTCCTCTGCGTCGGTGACTCCAACACGTTCGGCATGGGTGCGTCCACCGCGGATGGCCCCTATCCGGCGCAACTAGGGCGCCTCCTGGAAGACGCGGAGCCCGGCCGATGGAGCGTCGTCAATGGGGGCCGTCCGGGCCTCAACTCCGAAGAGATCGTGCGCGGGTTGCCGATGCTCCTCGAGCGGTACCGCCCGCGCGTCGTCTACGCTCTCGTTGGGACCAATGATGTTTGGTCACATGCCGAGCCTGTCCTCGACTCTGATTGGGGGCGCCCGGAGCCGTTCCCCATCCGTTGGCGCACCGGGCGCTTGCTCGCTCTGTTTGCGCGATGGCTGTCGCAGCCAAGCGAGGCCGCGGCCAGGGCGCGGCAAGCGCCGTTCGTTGGTCATTGGCACGACGCTGCGGGAGGCACCGAGATCCACCTGGCGGCCGATGGCGCTTGTCGCATCGGCCTCACCGAGGCGGCGTGGACCGAGGACGGAGATGACCTCCTACTGACGATGCCCGACAGCAAGGTGGTAAGGACCACTTGGCGACTCGACGGGCAGCGGCTGCAGCTGCGCATCGGCAATGGGCCGCCGCTGGTGCTCACGCCGGGGCCGGCGCCACAGCAACACAACCCGTTCTTCGTGCCCACGGAGAACATGCTGCCGTCCGATCCGGGCTTCGCCGCCGCCTTCGCCGAGGCCTGCCAGGAGATCGAGGCCGCGCCGACCGACTTGCGCCAATGGGCACGCCTCACGGCAATGCAGCTCGAGCCAGAGCATTGGCGACAACTCGAACAGATCCTGCGCAAGGCCATCGACGATGCGCCCCACGCAGCGCTCCAGGCCCGGCTGTTCCGCGGCCTCTGTTTTCTGCCCAAGGCTGCGCCGCGACAGCGGCTGGGGTGGGCCCTGGAAGCCACCCGCCTCGACGGGAAGGGGCTGCCGGTCGTCAACCTACTGCGACAGAGCGCGCCGCCGATCGCGCGCGAGGAGTATGACCAGCTCGTGGCCGAGCTCGAGACTGACGCGGCGACGCGCGCCAAGCTCGCGACCCTCTACGACGAGTCACTCGGCGAGCATCACCGTGACTACGCCGACGTGTTGGAACAGAACCTGCGGCAACTCGTGGCCTGGTGCCGCCGTGTGGGCGCTGAGCCGGTATTGCTCGACTACCCGAGCCACATTGCCGAGGTTGACGCGGTGGTCACGAAGCTGCACGAAGAACTGCGGGTCGACCGCGTCTACGTCAGCGCCGAATTCGCGCGGGCGCTCCGCACCACTCGGCAGGAGGCGTTGTTCGTCGAGGATGGCCACTGCAACGACGTGGGCTACGGGATGATGGCACGCCTGGTGCTGCAGGACTTGCAGCACAGGGCCGAGCGCGACGCTCCGCGTTAGTGGGCATCGCAAATTTCGCCACATCACCGTTCCCCGGCGCTTGCGAGTCGGCCGCCGCTCCGGCGACCACAGTGGCGAGCTTCTGCCGGGGGCAGCGAGGCGGCAGCCGGACCGCCGAGGCGGTCGCTTGCAGCGACTTCTCGGCAACCGTGCCGCGAACTCGGTTCGACCAGACCCGCCCTGCGAGATCCGGCGCACGACGCACCCGACCATGCCTCGGTGGTTGATTCGTCACTCAACCGCCCTACCGACCGGATCTGGCGGCCGGATTCGGCCCTGCGGTGCCCTCGTCGCCGGCACTGGCGTTGACCATGGGATCCGCCACGTCGAGGCGAAGGTTGCCGGCGCGAGCACAAACGCGACGAACGCGCCGGACCAAATCAGCCACGCAGAGGCAGTGATTGCACTTTGCTGGGGCTCGGATTCGAGCCAACGCACTGCGTCGTGCGAACGCCTACGTAGTCCTCGACGGAAAGCTTGGCCAACCGCCACCGGGATGGCGGTTCTCCTCGACGAGATCCCATGGGGCAGCGAACCGCACCCCTACGTCGTGTTCGCATATGAGCTCGGTCGGCACCCGAAGCTGGAGCAAGCCATTGCAGACTGGGTCGCCGCGTTCAACGATCTGTCGCTCGAGGCGCGCCAGGGCGGCCTGGGAAGCCTCGAAACAAGCCAAGCAGGAGCTACGCCGCGTCCTCGGCGATGGGACGGTGTCCTTGGACGCGGGCCCCGAGGGCCTCAGCGACTTGGGGGCGTGGCAGGGGAAGCTCGCGGCGCAGACCATCCCCTCGAAGTTCGTCGCGGATCGCAGCTACGTGCTGCACGTGCGCCCGCCGTGATGTCGAGGCGACCGCGCCACCATCACTTCCCAACGAGCGCGGTCTCGAGCTCTTCTTCGGGCTCGATCGGCGAGCCGTTGACCATCCCGTCGATCAGCCCGGACGAGCCGAAGCCGAACGCCTCGACGGCGACGGGTCCGACGCTCTCCTCGAGCACGAGAACGTAGCGCAGGACCTCGTGCTCCCCCGTCGTCCGCGTGAACGTCGTCGTCGCCGTCATCTTCAGCAAGTTCTTGAAGATCCCCAGCGGCGTCGTCAGCTCCTCGACGAGCTCGGGCACCATGTCGACGATGGCCGTGCCGCTGTATGTCGACTCCGTTGAGCCGAACGGCGCATAGCCCTCGTAGCGGTAGAACGCCTGCTGCGGCTGGTTGATCGTCACCTGGTTCCCCAGGAAGAACGTCTCATCGTGCACCTGCTGCAGGCTGTCGCCGCTGGTGCGGTTGATGAACGTGCCCATCAGTCGACCGCCGCCGCGCGAGTCGCGGATCAAGTAGAGGCCGAAGCTCTGGTCGGGGCGCGTGAACATCAGCCGAAACACCGACATGCCGCCGAGGTTGGGCTCCATGCTCGTCGCGTCTAGGTTGAGCGTGATGCCGTTCTCGAAGTTCCAGACGTCACCATCCGCGAACCGGAAGAACAGTCGCGTCGCCAGACCACGGAAGATGCGCTCTCCGGCCCAGAACGTGCCCAGGCTGCCGATATCGACGACGACCGGGCTGCGGCCGCGGGTCGGCAAGACCGAGCGCGCGAGCTCCACCACCGTGTTGTTCGGCGCGCGCTTCAGCACGACGACTTCGTTGGCGGCCGAGCTCGGCGTGAAGTCGAAGGGCATCGTCAGCGTGACCGGCAACAGAAACTCCGAGCCATCCGGGAACAGGCGCACCGCCCGGCCGATATTGCGGAAGCCGAAGTTGGCATCGGCCACGTCGACCTCGGCGCTGATCTGCCGCGACGCGTCAAGCGCGGCGGGCGGCACCTCGAGCTTGAAGCCCTCCAGGTCGCCGGCCGTGATTTCCAGCGTCCCGCCAGCATCGCCGAGCAACATGGACGCAATGAGCGGATCGCCGTCACTGCTGCAAGCCGACAGCAGGGTGGCAATGAGGAGAAGGCTCGGCAGCAAGCCGGACCGGGACATGACAGAGCGCTCGGGCATGATCTCGGCCGGCGGGCAACGTCGCCTCTACCGGCAAGGCGCGCGATCCTACCGTCGGGCGCGAAGCGTTCTGTAAAGATACGGTGCAGACCGGGCCAGTGCGCCCGTGAGTCGGGTCAGCGGGCCGGCGCGGCGCGCTGGACCTGCTGGCGCTCGCCGTGCTGCCGCCGCCAATCTTCGGCCAGCGCCTCCGCGCGCTCGAGGCGCGGCCCGTCGAGCGCCGCCGCCACGCGCCGCATGCCGCTGGCCGCGGCCGGATCGCCGGCCGACGCACTCACGGCGTACCAGCGATAGGCCTCGACGGCGTCCTGCTCCACGCCGCGGCCCAACTCGTAGAGCCGAGCCAACTTGGTCTGAGCGACCGGCAGGCCCTGCTCGGCGGCCAAACGCGTCCACGCGGCGGCGAGCTCGAGCTCACCGCCGGGATCCCCCGGCTCGTCCGCGGTCCGGGACTGCAGCAACGCCAGGTTGTATTGGGCAAGCGCCAGACCTTGCTCCGCGGCCAACGACGTCCAGTAGCGCGCCTCGGCCCAGTTCTGCGACACGCCCACCCCGCGCGCATGCATGAGGCCCAACGCGGCCTGCGCCGCGGCCAAGCCCTGGCGTGCGGCGCGGCCATGCCACGCGGCCGCCGCCACCTGATCGGTGGGACCACCGCGACCGGTCGCGTGCATCCAGCCCAGCGCCAGCTGCGCCAACGCGACGCCTTGCTGCGCCGCGGCGATGAACCACTCCCGCGCCGCGGCCGGATCACTGGCGCCGCCCTCGCCGCGCAGGTGCATGAGACCGAGCTGATAGGCAGCCGTAGCGTCGCCGCCCTGGGCCGCGGCCGTGAACTGCCGGCGCGCCTCGACATCATCGATGGCGCCGGCCAAACCTTCGCGATACACGGTCCCCAGCCAGCGCGCGGCCTTGAGGTCGCCCGCGGCCGCGGCCCGTTCCAGCAACGCGCAGGCGGCGACAGCGTCAGCCTCGACGCCATGACCGAACAGCAGGAGCACGCCGCGGTTGGTCATCGCCGGGGCAAACCCCTGAGCCGCCGCTAGATCAAACCACGCCGCCGCCTCGTCCGGGACCGCCGGCCCACCCGCCCCCGCGTAGAGCAGCAGGCCCAGGTTGTTCTGTGCCGCGGCGTGCCCCTGCTCGGCGGCGCGTCGGTACCACTCGGCCGCGGTGCCCGGGCGTTGCGCCAAGCCGCGCCCCTCTTCGAGCATTAGCCCGAGCAAGAACTGCGCCTCGGGGTCGCCAGCCTCAGCGACTGGTGCCCAGAGCCGAAACGCCTGGGCGTGGTCGCCGCGCCGGTAGGCCTGCCACGCCGCCGAATCGCCGGTCGCGCAGCCGCTCAGCGCCAGCACGAACAGCCCGAACAGAGCCCGCCCACAGGCCCACAGAGTCGCTCCTTCCATCGGAGCGTCTATCGGAGCCGCGGACCGGCAGAAGTTAGCCCAAGCCCCAACGGAGGGCCGTTCGCGGATTTGAGCACAGCTTCGACACCACGGGCGACTAGCGCTGGGAACGGCTCAGGTGGCGCTCGATCCCCTTGATGTAGTCTCGTACCTGGTCGCTCTCCTTCAAATCCACGACCCGCCGCAGCAGCTCCAGAGCCTCGCGGTACCGCCGTTCCTGCACGTGGATCCGAGCCATCTGCAGCTTGGCGTCGGCTTCCGTGGCCTCGATGTCCCCGGCCCGGCCGTAGTACCGCATCGCCCGCGAGAGATCGCTCTTGCTGCGGGCGATGTTGCCCAGCAGCACCAGCGCGGCGCCGTCGGTGGGATCCATCGCCACCACCTGTTCGAGGATCTCCACTTGCGCGTCGACATCACCGACCGCCGCCGCCAGCCGAGCCCGCGTCTCCAGAAGCTCCTTGCGCTGCTTCGCCTCGAGATCCGCCCCGCGCATGGCTTCGATGCCCTCCACGAGGCGGCGGGCCTCCTCCACGGGCGCACCCGACCCCGTCAGATACTGGGCGGCCAGCAGGGCGCGGGCGGCCTTGGCGTCGGGGAAGCGATCGAGGCGCTGCAAGTGGGCGTCGACGGCCCGCGCGAACAACTTCTCGCGCGCGTAGATATCACCCAAGTTGCCGAGGCTGACCGCCGTCGACGCGCCGAGCCGATCCACGAACTCGAAGTCCTTGGCAGCCTCGAGGGGTTCGCCCAACTGCGCATAGGCGTCGCCCTGCAGAAGCCAGTATTTGGGGTTGCTGGGGTCTTCGACGATCAGGGCTCCGAGCAACGCCGCGACGTCGCCGAAGCGGCGCTGCTGGTAGAGCGTCTGCGCCAACCCCATCTTCCACGTCGCGTTGTCGGGCTGGAACATCGCCGCGGCACGGAACGCCCACTCCGCCGAGACCGGGTTGTCGAGCTTGGCGTGCGCCATGCCCAGCAGCCCGTAGGTGTTGCCGTCACCGCGCCCAAGCGCGATCACCTTGGACAGAGCCTTGATCGCGTTCTTGAAATCTTCTTGCTGGAGGCGCGCCTGCCCCAACACGGCCCAGGCCCGGACGAACTTGGGATAGGTCTCCGTGGCGACCGTGAGTGCCTTGACGGCCTCATCGTAACGCTCTGCCTGCATGTAGAGCGTGCCCGCCATGTGTGCGAACGCCGCCGAGGCATCCGGGCGCGTAGCCTCGTCCTCCGCCCGCGCCAACGCCTCGTCGAGCTTGCCCTCGGCGACCAGCTGCCGGATCTCCGTGAGCACCTCGCGCTCCTCGACCGTGCGCTCGGGCTCGATTTCGGTCTCGGGAATGACGCTCTCCAGGAGGCGGCCGCGAAACTCCGGCGATGCCAACAGAGCCTGCTCGGCCGGCTGCAGATGCGGGCGCCCCGGCGCACGTCCAGCCTGGACGCGCGTCGGCACGGCTCTCATCGGTCCGCGCAACGCCGCGGGCTGCGTCATGGCGGAGCCGTCGTCGGCGACCACGGCGGGCTCAGCCACGGTCACATCGTCGAGCGTCGCCATCGGCTCATCCGACGTTGGCGCGTCGTTCCACGTGGGTGCACCACCGGAGGCACAGGCCCCCAGAGCGACGAGCCACGCGGCGCTGGCGCTTCGAGTCGCGCTTCGGAACATGGCTAGTGCCTCGGGAAAGTCATCACTTGGCGGATCTTGGAACGCACCGGCTTGCCGTTGCGGCGGCCCGGCTCATAGCGCCACTTCTTGAAGGCGTTGATCGCGGCTCGATCAAACACCGGGTGCGACGACTCCTTGACCTTCGGCTCCACGACCCGGCCACGCTCGTCGACGGCGGCGATCATCGTGACCTGCCCGGGGCACTTCTGCGCCATCTGCGGCGAGACGCTTGGCGGCGACCGGAACACCGGCCGCGGCCGCTGGTCCAAGTCATCCATGTCGAACTCGCCGCCGTCGCCGCCCACGCCGCCACCGAGCAGATCGAGCTCGATGCCGAAGTCGGCGAACCCACTGCCGCCGCCAAACCCGCCGCCGAGGGCGAGCTCGAGCTCGGCGAGATCGAGCGGTTGGGACTCCTGCTCAATGTCCGGCGGCTCTTCTTCTTCATGCTCCTCCGGCTCCTCCTCTTCCTCTTGCACCTCCGGCGGATCGACCTCTGCAGCCAGGGTCTCCACCTGCACCGCGCGACGCGGCGGCTCCTTGCCAATGGCCTGAATCAGCGGCAGGACTAGGAAGAAGAGAACGGTCAGGAATGCGGCCCCCGTCACAACCAAGAACGCGTGGAGCAGCGTGCCGCCACGCGACTGGGTGCTCGTGGCACCGGAGTTTTCTCTTGTCAGCATGACCAGGTTCCTCAGTTGGCTTCCGGGGCCGTGGCGATGCTCACCTTGTCGGCACCGCCTAGCTTGGCTTCATCGATCACACGGACGAGCACGCCAGACTTCGCGTTCTTGTCCGCCTGCACAATGACGGGCAGGTTCTCCGCCCGCGTACGCTGCACCACGGCGCGCACACCGTTCACACCGATCGAGCGATTGCCGTAGATCACGTCGCCGTCCGGCTGAACTGCGATGAGCACGCTGTTCTTCTCCAGCTGGCTCGCAGACGCGGCCTGTGGTTTATCGACCTCGACACCCGTCTCCTCGACGAACACCGTCGTCACGATGAAGAAGATGAGGAGGATGAACACGCAGTCGATGAGCGGGGAGATGTCGATCGCGCTATCCCCGTCGTCGTCCATCGCGGCTTCACTAAATCGGCCCATGACTCTCTCTCGGTGATGTCCAGTGCTCGATCGCGGCGTCGGCCTCCGCGGCAGCGGTTGTGGCGTCCGCCATTTGGGAGCGGTCGCACGCCAGCCGCAGCGTGCCCATGATCTCTTGCCAAGCAGCGCGCCGCGCTTGCTGGCCCGATGCCCGACCGACCCGGCGATAGAGGTTCTGCGAGCACACCGTCTCGACGTGGGCCAAGAACGCTTTGTAGCCCTCGAAGCCGCGCGCCAGCTGATGCTGGAAGAACAGGCCCGGCAGGGCGATGACGAGCCCGGTTTCGGTGGTCACCAAGGCCTCCGAGATTCCGGCGGCGATCTTGGTCATCGTCTGCTCGCCACCCGTGCCAGTGCCCAAGGCCCCAAAGGTCGTGAGCATGCCCGTGACGGTGCCCAGCAGACCGACCAGAGGGGCCGCGCCAACGCAGGTTTTCATCACCTTGAGGTCGCGGTCGAACGGCGCGGTCTCGCTGGCGCGCAGTTGCTTGAAGAACAGCGACGTGGCCTCGAGCGAGTGGCCGCCGGTACCAAAGTCCAGCAGCTCGCCAATCCGGCCGCGCCGCTCCTCCGGCTGGTCAATCCAACGCCGCCAGCGACGCTCGGGGACCGACCGATAGCCGGTTGCCTTGAGCCGCAGATAGACGTGCACCCCCAGCCCGAACATCACCACGGCGATCATCGCGAGCGCGTACATCGCCCAACCGCCCGACATCCAGATCTCGAGCGCTTCGTCCCAGAGCTTGGTCAGCCTCTCCATCATGGGTCTGACTTCGCGTTCAGCCTACCGCGGTCGACCGGTCGCCGTCCGGTCGCTTCAGTGGGTCGAGCATCTCCGCCAGGATCTCCTGCACCTGCAGGCGCACCTGGTCGCGATCGGGAATGACCAAGAAATCGTCGCCGCCGCCGCTGTCGTCGATCGCGGCGCCGAGGGGCACCTCGGCGCGTGGCGCCGCCATCCGCGCGCGGTGGTGCGGGGTCTTGCTGACCTGGTTCACAAACGCGACCGCCGCCGACTCCATCGAGCCGACGATGGCCCGCGCCTTGCGCGACAGGTAGGCGTGCAGCAGGAGCGACGGGATCGCCACGATCAGGCCGAACTTGGTCGTGATCAGTGCCTCGGAGATCCCGCCGGACAGCGACTTGACGTCACCAGAGCCGAACGCCGTGATCAACTTGAACGTATCGATGATGCCGGTCACCGTGCCGAGCAGCCCGAGCAACGGCGCGGCGGCAGCACAGATCGCGATGAAGGGCAACAACCGCTGCACCTTGAGACGCGTCCGCAGCACATCCTCGTACATCACCTCCTCAATGAGGTCACGCGGCTCGCGCATGTGATGCACGCCGGCTGTCAGCATCTCGCCGACCGGGCCTCCCATGGCTTTGGCTTGCTGCTCGGCTTCCTGCGGATCGTCCTTCTCAACCGCCTGCAGTAGCCGGCTCAGCTGGCGGCGGCCCGGCTTGCGGGTGAGGGTGAGCGCGATCCACTTGTAGATCGCCACCAGCAACGCCGCGCCCGCCATCACGAAGATCGGGACCATGACGGGGCCGCCCTTCTGCACGTGCTCGATGAACGTCTCGTTTGTCGCCTCGACTTTGTGCGCGTCGCCGAGGCTGGGATCCACGGGCAGCGTGCCCCGTCCCGTCGCGATCAGCTGCCCAGCGAGCGCCGCCGTCTCTGGGTTGGCAAACGGCACGGCGTTGGGCTCCACCAAACCCACCGGCTTCACCACCGTGCCAACGGTGGCGCCGTCGTTCGAACGAAACAACGCGACCGGGCCGGCCACCAGGAAGGTCCCTTCCTTCAGCTCTTTGGCCGCGTCGGTGGCGCCACCTTCGAACGTCGAGGCGCCGAGTACCTCCTCGACGCGGTCGAGCGACTGGATGATCGCTGCCACCTGACGATCAAAGCGCTCCTTCTCGGTCAGCTCATCGTTGTCCACCGCCAGGGTGGCCGCCTCGATCGCCGGCTGATAGCGCGCCTCTTCGGCGGCGTGGATGCGCGTCTCGAGCTCGCGGAGGTAGTCGCGAAACAGCTTCGAGGCGTAGGCGACGTCATCCTCGGCTCGTTTGATGTCGTTGCGCAGCGCAATCAGCTGGGTGGCTGCCCTATCCGCCTCGCGCGACTTCTGCCGGCTCCGGTATTGCAGCTCGTCCGCCTGGTCGTTGAGCTCTCGCAGACGGTCGTTGAGCGGCATCTGCTCGTCGCCGATCTGCTCCTGCAGCGCCGCGAACGCGGCCACGGCCTTCTTCGCGTCGGCGCGAATCGTCGCCATCGCGTCTTGCAGGCGCGCCTCGGGGCCGCGCGGGTCCTGGCCAGGCACACCACACGCTGCCACCAACACGGCGGCGAGAACCTTGCACTTGCCGTTCATGATCGTCGCTCGCCTCAGTTGATTTGGATCGGCAGGGGAACGAACTCGGCCAGGTCGCGGCCTTCGTAAATGGCGACCGCCTTGGCAATCTGTACCGCGGCGTCATTGGCCGGGCGCCAGGTCCAGCCGTCCGCCGTCGCCGTGCCGATCCCGGCAAAGTCGCTGTTCGCGCTCACGTAGTAGCCTTGGCCAATCCCCAAATAGAGCGTCGTGACCTCGACATTGGCGCCGTTCTCCAAGGTCAAGACCTCACTGCTGACATTGATCTCGTGGTTGAACCGATTGATCTGGTTCAGGACACCGACCACGTTCTGCAGCCGCCGAGCGACGCCCAGGGACTGAGCTTTCTCACCATTGGCGTCGGGCGGAATCTGCTGACTGATTGGCTCAGCCTTGGTTCGCAGCGGCTGCGGCAGCCGCGGCAAGATGCGGAGCACGCGCGCCTCCAGATCCGCGACAATGCCGACCAGCACCTCCTGAGCCTCGCGCAGCCGCTCCAGCTCCTGCTCGCGCTCCGCGATCTCCTCGCCATTCTCACCGATCTTGGCCTCGTGCTCTTGGATGCGCTGCTGGAACGACGCGACCTCGGTCTTAGCAAGCTCGATCTGATCGTTCAGCAGCTGCTTGCCGAGCCGCCACTTGGCCCTCGCTTCGGCAGCGTCCTGCTCGACCTCCATCCACTGCTCGAGCGCACTCTTCACGACGATGAGAGGACTCTCGTCATCCGCCGCCGTCTGGGCACGCACCCCGCCAAGGCCCAGCGACACAACGAGGGCCGCGGTAAGCGCCCTTGGCCGCGGCTGGCCGAAACGACGTCGGCACACCGCCGTCGACTGCATGGTTCCCTGCCTCATGGTCTTGATTGCTGATCTAAAACCGGAGCTCTCCACCAACGCTGAGCGAGAAATCGATCCCTCGAGTGAAGGAGGAGCGTGCGATGTCGTGACCGATGTAGCCGGAGCGGTAAACCTGCTGAATGCTCGGATTCGTTAGGTTGCGCGCTCGGAACTGAAGCCTGGTGTGGTCCCCCAGCGGCTGCGATAGGTTGAAGTTGAGCGTGTCGAACTGGGTCGCGTAGACACTCGGCACGAAGTTGATGTCCGCGATGCCCGCACCCGTCACCAGCGTGTCGCCGGTGATGGTGTAGAACAGCGAGACCTGTGTGTCGACGACCGGCACGTCGTATGTGATGTAGATGTTGTAAAGACGCTCGGGCGCCCCGGTCGCATCACGCGTTCGGATTGGCGCCTGCACCATTTCGAGGTCGTCGATCTCCTGCTGCGAGAGCGTGACCTCCGAGTCGATAAACGTGGCGTTGGCGCCCAGAGCAAGACCCGCCATAGGCTCCCACAGGTTGCCGATGTCGTGGCGCGTCTCGAACTCGAACCCCTGAAGCGTGCCCTTGGGATAGTTCACCGGCGTCGTGAAGTCGAAAGTGAACACCCGCTGCACAAACTCGATCGGCCCCTTGATGTCCTTGTAGAACCACGAGGCCGAAAACAGACCGCCGTCGTAGGGCGTGTAGTCCAGGCGCAGGTCGTAGTTCTTGAGCTCGGCCATCTGCAGGTCGGGGTTGTCGATGAAGATGGGGCCGCCGAGGAACTCCTGCTGCAGGATCGGCGTGAGCTCCCTGAACGTCTGCCGCGCCACCGTCTCGTTGTAGGAAGCGCGGACCGTCAGTGGCGACGTCGGCGTGAACACCGCGCTGATCGAGGGCAGCACATCGTCGCTGGTGAAGTCGACGTCCGCCTCGCCGGGCAGCAGCTCGGCTTCCGCAGCTTGGCCCGGCGGGAACCAGGTCGCCTCCTCTTCCGGGTCATTGACGATGCCGATATCGGTGGACTCGAACCGGACGCCCCCGATGAGCTTCAGTGTTGACAGCAGCGGCAAGTCCAGCATCGCGTAGAAGGACTCGATCGTCTGGTTGCCGGTGTAGTCGACGTCGATCAGTGCGCCGCTGACCGGCTGCTCCTCGAACGGTAACGACGCGCTCCAGAACTGCTCGTAGGGCGCGGTGAACGTCGGATCTGGCGTCGACGGGGTCGGCTTGAAGTTGCTGGACGTGTCCTGGTCGAACAGGCGGTCGACGTCGTCGCTGAACCAGCCGACCTTGATGTAGCCCGCGTCCTCGGCCCAGTGCTCGAACGGCAGCTTGAGGCTGACCGAGTATTGCTCGCTGTCCTCTTCAATCCGCTTCCAGATCCGCTGCAGGTTGCCGAGCGTGAACGTCGCCGCTGCACGCAACACACGGTGGGTGCCATCGGGCGTCCAGAGCGAGCCAAAGAGCCGCCGGTCCGGCTGGTAGGAGTACGCGGTGCTGTAGGCCACACTCCAGTCCACCTCGGGCTGGCGGAACGGGCCGATCTCCTCGATCGGCAGGCGGTGCTTGCCGCGAAACTGCACCATCTGCGTCGTGCGCTCGGTGTACTCGAGCGACTCCGTGCGTAGATAAGGCGCCGCGAAGGGGTCCTCGTGCCCGGGCGTCGATCGGTTCTCCGGATCGTGGCCCGGGAAGTAGTAGGCCTTGCCGCGGGTGTCCTCGGCGAGCGTCGCCTCGTCCTGTGTGGTGCGGGTGTAGAGATACACCAGGTTGAGCGCGTGGTTGTCGGTCTCCAGACCGAGGGTCGCCAGACCGCCCAGCTGGACCGACTGGCTGCCGCGGGTCACGTCAAACAACTGCGTGTTGAAGTCGCCCTCGCGCACGGTGCCCTGCGAGGTCTGCGGCGTCGCCGGCAGCCCCGGCCCCTCGACCCAGTAGCGGTCGTCGATCCCATTGTCGAAGAACGCGCTGTCGCGCTCGTAAAAGACCGCCGCGTAGCCACCGATGCGCACGCCCTCGCTCAGGTCATAGCGACCACCCGTAGCCAACGACCACTTGTAGTCCACGGGCGCCTCCTGCCGCGAGACGCCGACCGCGCCGGTCCATGGCATCCCCTCGTTCTCGAACTGGATGCCGCGCCGGCCCCCATCGCGGCCGTCGGCGTTCACCCCGCCACCCCGATAGGAGAGGAAGTTGTTGCGGCCCGTCACCTGCGTGTTGTGGCTCGCCTGCACGCGGTAGCGAAAGAAGAACGGCTCGTCGGGCAACCCCTTCAGCCGCACGTCCACTGCGCCACCCGAGGCATCGCCCTGCTGATCAGGGGTGAACGTCTTGGTCACCTGCACGCTCTCGATGACCGCCGATGGGAACTGGTCGAGTTGCACGGCGCGGGTGTCCTCGTCGGCCGAGGGTAGGCGCACGCCATTCAGCAACGACGCCACGTAGCGGTCGGGCAAGCCGCGGATGACCGGTGTGCTGTCGTCGCGCACGGTCGCCCCGGGGATGAGCCGCACCGCGCCCGCGGCATCGCTGGCGCCCGCTCGGCTCAGGAGCTCAGCGCCGATGGAGTCCATGAGCGACGGGGCTTCGAACCGTAGGTTGAGCAGAGCTGCTTCCGAACCGCCCGCGAACTGCAGCGCCGCCGGCACGACGAACTCGTCCATCTCAGCAAAGTCACTGCCGATCGCCATGTCCAGTTCGGTAGCGCGCCCGGCGACGACCGTCACATCGGTGCGGACGCGCTTCAAGTAGCCCTCGCCGGAGAACACCACGGTGTAGCTGCCGACCGGGATGTCGCTGACCAGGTAGTTGCCGGCCTCGCCAGTCGTGGTCGACTGCTCCGTCTCCAAGATTCGGACGCGGGCGCCTTCGACCGTGTTGCCAAAGTCCTCGTCCGTGACCACGCCCCGAATCAAACCGCGCTCCTGCGCTGCAGTCGTGGCGCAGATGCAAAGCCACACCGCCACCGCGTGCCCCCCCAGGCGCCACCTCATCGATACGCGCCCCGGGCTCACGAACCCGTGAGTCCGGCTTTGATCTCGAGAATGCGCTCACGGAGCTCGTCGTCGGGCGCCACGTTGTGCCGCGCCATCGAGGCGCAGGTCGCCGCCAAGTCCATGGCCCGCGGCCGCTGATTGACGTTGTCCGCGCCCTCCTCGATGGCGTGCCAATAGACGCCCAGCGCGGCCGAGGCGTCGCCCATGGTGGCGTAGGTCTCGGCGACCTCGCGCAGCACGCCGGCGCGAAACACCTTGCCGACCTTCTCCTTGTCCGCCTCGTACATCTCGAGCGCTCTGGCGGTGCCCGCCGCAGCTTGCTCGTCGCCGGCGCGGTGCCCGAGCGACGCCAGCCGCGCCACCACCGGGACCTGATACTCCACGCTCCAGTCGAGCTTGGGCATGATCTCGTGGGCGCTATCGAGATAGTGCCGAGCGCGCGACCGGTCGCCCAGCTCGAGTGAGGTACCGGCGAGCTGCATAAGGGCATCGAGCCGCAGCGCCGCGGGCATGGTCGTGATCACGTTCTCGACCCGATCCTGCACCATCTTCCGGTCCTGCGGGTCGTCGTAGTGCCGGCCGAACAGATCGATGCACGTGGCGAGCGCGGCGCGGATCCGCGCGAACTCTCGAGTCGCGAACATCGCGTCGAGCTGCTCCATCTGCTCTTGGAGCGTGACGTCTTCCGCGTAGACGACGTGCGCTCCCTCCACCGTCGCCGACTCCGACGGCTCGAGCCCGCGGCCAACCGCAAGCGCCGCTTCGAGCTCACCGAGCGACAAATGCGTGCGCGTGATCTTGGCGCGAATCCGATCGGTGCGCCACTCTTGCGCATTAGGCTCGCGGGCGTGGGTTTCGGCGACCTTCCTAGCACGATCGAGCAAGCGCGGCACTTCATCGAGCCGGTCGTGCTGGGCCAGATAGAACGCGACGTCGGCGTACGCGGCCCCCTTGCGCCAATTGGCAATCCCCTTGAGATACCGCAAGGCGCGGTCGGGCTGGTCGAGCTCGAGGCAGGCGACGACCACCTCCTCTTGCGTGCGCGAGCGGTCCTTCACATGCGGGTCGACCGGGATCGTGCTTGCCGCCGCAAACGCGAGATCGAGGAGCTCGGCTTGGGCGGGAGAGAGCTCCACCGTCTGGGCTCCATCCGCCGGCCGCGTGGCCACGGCTTCGCCCTGTGCGAGGAGCGGCGAGCCCACGAGAACGAGTGCCAAGGGCAGGGACAGAGACAGGACACGCACGGGGCGCGAGAGAGGCGAGCTCATGGATGGCAGGGGAGTTGAGTCGAGTGCGTCACCAGCGACGCGGCCACCCGGACGGCGGCCACGGCTGGGCGTGGGTCCCGAGGCGGCAGGCCCTCAAACGCCTCACTGGCTGACGCCACGGAGGCCGTTGGTCGCAGACCAACCCTGCGGACCCGCGCCGTCCACGATCCAGTACTGGAGGAAGATGCTGAGACCCGCCGCGGTCCCGTTGGGCCACCGCAAGGGGAGTGAGCTGGTGCCGCTCGGGGTCGTCGGCAAGGCAAACGTCGCGGCCGGGAAGGTAGACGGGACGAGCGTGCCGCCGAAGATCGGGGCGTCGAGACGCTGGAAGCCAATGATCAGCACACCGACCGAGCCCGGCGCGGCCTTGCTGATGCTCAGGGTGTTGTTGCTGCCGGCCGTGAGGGGGCCACTGCCACTCAGCACCGGCTGGCCGCAGGTGCCGCCGAGGCCTAGACCCACGTCAGCCCAAGGCTCCCGCGGCGTAAAGCCAAACGCCTCCGACGCCGTCCAACCCGCAATCCACAGGTTGCCCGGGGCAAACGCACCGCGCCACTTCGCCTCGGTGAAGAAGCTGTCGTTGTCGCAGAAGCTCGCCGCGTCCAGAGCGTCGTTGGCCGGACGCGGATCGAGCGAGGTCACCGGCAGAATTCGCCGGCCGCCCTTGTTGACCTCCACGCCACGGGCAATGGCTTGAATCGGGCGATTGGCGGGCTCGCGGACGTTGTTGTTGGCGGCATTGAACACGCCAAGCGCGTCGGCCTCCAAATAGGCAAGGCCGTCGGCGTTGCCAAAGAAGACGCTGTCGGTCATCTGCGCCAAGCTGCCGGCGGTGTCCTGAGCCCGATAGCGCGCGGCTGGGTTGGGGCACGGGTTGATCAGCGAAGTCTGGCTCGCGGGCGTGCTCCAGGTGGCGAACCAGTCGACGGTGCCATTGAAGCCGTAGCCGGTCCCACAGGGGTCACCGTCGATGTCGTCGAAGCGGACGACCTCGTCGCCACAATCCATGAAGATGCTGTTGCTGTACTGCACGCGCGCGTTGTCGCGCCAGGCGGTGAGGCCGTCGCCGTCGATCGGCTGCCCGATGACGGTCATGTTTTTCATCGCCGCCGTGGTCACCGGCTGGTGGTCGGAGAACTCGGCGCCGTCGGTCTCGATGCAGTTGTCGCCCACGCCCGAGCCCTGACTAGCGTCGAGGCTGTGGCCCTGCACGATCAAGCCGAACTGGGCCTTGCCGCGCCAACCCTGGTCGACGTCGAGGCTGTCGTCGCCGACGTTCCAGATGCTGAAGTACTTGAGGTTGAGCGCGCCGCCCCAGATCTCGATGCCGTCGTCGACGTTGTTCATGATCTCGACGTGGTGGAAGTCGGTGCCGCGGCCGATGCCGCCCAGCGAGATTCCGTTGAGCTCGTTCGTCAGCGCCACGACACGGCCGCCGTAACGGAGCGACAAGTAGGCGATCGACCCGCTGTTGTCGTCGTCGTCGCCACCGCCGTAGAGCCCGTTCGGATCACCCGCGGGCAGGACGACGCCCTCCATGGGGTTCTCATTACTGGCGCTGCACGTCGCCGAAGCGCTCACGCAGCTCGACACGAAGGCGCGGCCCATCAGGGTCAGGTTGCCCCACTCGTTGGCGGCCTCGCGCCAGGTGCCCGTCCTCGGATCACCGTTGGTCCACGTGGCGAGGTCATTCGCCGACGTCATGATGACGGGGCAATCCTCGGTGCCCTGCACCAGGATTCGCGAACCGCGGGTCACCGCCAAGCTGCCGCCGTCGCTAGCGATGATCGTGCCCGCGCGAATCGTCAGCGTCGCGCCATTGCGCACCAAGACCTGCAGGTTGTTGAGGTTGTAGACCTGAGCAGGAGTCCAGACCGTGTCGGCGACGATGTCGCCGACGACACTCTGGCTCGGAGCAAGTCCGGTGGAAGCACACTGAGCGCTCGCAGCACCCGCGAGACTGGTGACGGCGAGAGCGGCCTTGATCGCTACGTGAGTCATGGTCTGGTCCAGAGAGAGGGAAGTCATCCGGTCGTTGGTGGCGGCTGGCAGGGACCGCGCGGCGCCGCCGCGGGGCCACGTCCCAAGTGGCGCGGAAGACTAGGGCGGCTTTGTGAAGACCGAGGAAAGACAAAGACAACCGCAGCGGTACCACGAGGGCGCCATGTCGGGCTTGCCACGGCCGCGGGACCGCGACCGGCGGCGCGCCGGCATCACCCGTCGACTGGTCGCATCCTGGCGATGCGGAGCCGCCCACGCTCCGCGGGTCGATCGCGGCACCGCAGACGCCGGGTCTGCCGCGAGCTGAGGTTGTGGCTCAGTCGATCCGGCTCAAGCCGGACCTACTTTGGTCACACACCGTCACTGACTGATGCCACGGAGCCCGTTCGAAGCGCTCCAGCCCTGCGGGCCGGCGCCGTCGACGCACCAATACTGGTTGTAGATGCTCACCCCCCGCCGGGGTGCCATTGGGCCACGCCAGCGGGAACGAGGTCGTGCCGGCCGGGGTCGTCGGCAGAGCCACAGTCGCGGCCGGGAACGGCGACGGGACCAGGGTGCCGCCGAAGATCGGGAAGTCCACGCGCAGGAAGCCGATGATCAGCACGCCGACCGAGCCGGGCGCTGCCTTGGAAACATCCAGCGAGTTGCTGCTGCCGGCGGTCAGCGGGCCCGTGCCGCTTAGGACCGGCTGGCCGTTGGTGCCACCGAGGCCGTTGTCGATGTCGATCCACGGCTGCTTCGGCGTGAAGCCGAAGGCCTCAGACGCGGTCCAGGAGGCAATCCAGAGGTTGCCGGGCGCGAACGCGCCGCGCCACTGCGCCTCGGTGAAGAACGAGTCGTTGTCGCAGAAGCCGGCGGAGCTCAGCGCGTCGTTGGCCGGACGCGGGTCGAGCGAGGTGACCGGCTCGATGCGGCGGCCACCCTTGTTGACCTCGGGACCACGCGTGATGGCCTGGATCGGGCTGCTTGCCGGCTCGCGAACATTGTTGTTCGCAGCGTCGAAGACGCCGACGAAGTCGGCCTCGGCGTAGGCGAGCCCATCGGTGTTGCTAAAGAACACGCTGTCGGTGATCTGCGCCAGGTTGCCGGAGGTGTCCTGCGCCTGGTAGCGCGCCGCCGGGTTGGCACACGGGTTGATCGTCGAAGTCAGGCTCGCCGAGGTCGCCCACGTGGACAGCCAGTCAAGCGTGCCGTTGAAGCCATAGCCGGTGCCGCAAGGGTCGCCATCGACGTCATCGAAGCGGACCACCTCGTCACCGCAGTTCATGAAGATGCTGTTGCTGTACTGCACGCGGGCGTTGTCGCGCCAGGCGGTGAGGCCGTCGCCGTCAATGGGCTGGCCAATGATGGTCATGTTCTTCATCGCCGCTGTGGTCACCGGCTGGTGATCCGAAAACTCGGCGCCGTCGGTCTCGATACAGTTGTCGCCCACGCCCGAGCCCTGGCTGCCGTCGAGGCTGTGGCCCTGGACGATGAGGCCAAACTGGGCCTTGCCGCGCCAGCCCTGGTCGACGTCGAGGCTGTCGTCGCCGATGTTCCAGATGCTGAAGTGCTTGATATTGAGCGTGCCACCCCAGATCTCGATCCCGTCATCCACGTTGTTCATGATCTCGACGTGGTGGAAGTCGGTGCCGCGGCCAATGCCGCCGAGCGAGATGCCGTTCAGCTCGTTGGTGAGCGAGACGACGCGGCCGCCGTAACGGAGCGACAGGTACTCGATCGAGCCGCTGTTGTCATCGTCGTCGCCACCGCCGTAGAGACCGTTCGGGTCACCGGCCGGCAGCACGAGACCCTCCATCGGGTTCTCGTTGCTCGGGTTGCAGGTCGCCGAGACGCTGACGCAGCTCGACACGAACGCACGGCCCATGACCGTGAGGTTGCCCCACTCGTTGGCGGCTTCACGCCAGGTCCCCGTCTTGGGGTCGCCGTCCGTCCACGTCGCCAGGTCGTTCAGCGACGTCATGATCACCGGGCAGTCCTCGGTGCCCTGGATGATGATCCGCGAGCCACGCGTCACCGCCAGGCTGCCGCCATCGCTCGCGATGATGGTGCCGGCGCGAATCGTCAGGGTCGCCCCGTTGCGCACGAAGACTTGGAAGTTGTCGAGGTTGTAGACCTCGGCGGGAGTCCAGACGGTGTCCGCGACGATGTCGTTGACGACGCGACGACTTGGGGCCAGTCCGGTCGACGCACACTGGGCGCTCACCACGCCCGCGAAGGTCACGCCAGCGAGAGCGGCCTGGATAGCAAGGTTGGTCATGGTCGCTTGGAGAAGAGGTTCGGGATGCTGATGTTTAGATGGTCGCAGGTGTGAACCTGCGAGGTTGGGAGAGCAGCAACAGGCTTCTCTCCCAAGCGGCGCGGGAGACTAGGTGCGGCTGGTGAAGGCCTCGTTAGGCCTGCCACAAGTTCGCGACAGGATCCGCGCGTTCGGTACGCCCGCTCGGACCGCGTGCGACACCACGTGGCTCACGCACCTTCACCCGGCATCTCCGAAGGAGTGCGGCGCCGCCAACGAGCCGCTGGGGCCGACCATGCCTGCGGCCGCGGCCTTCGGCCCTGGATCAGAGCCCGATGCTGGCGCCGAAGTGGACCGACACGATCAGCATCACGATCGCCAAAGCGAACAGTTTGATCAGGAGCGGCCCCACGAAACGGACCCACGCGCCGTACGGGATCTTGCCGAGCGCGAGCGTGCCCATGACCAAGGCGCTGGTCGGCACGATCATGTTGGTGAAGCCGTCACCAAACTGGTAGGCCAGCACCGCGGTCTGCTGTGGCACGCCGGTCAGCGTGGCCAGCGGTGACATCACCGGCATGGTCACGAAGGCCTGGCCGCTGCCCGACGGGATGAACAGGTTGCACACCGTCTGCACGACGAGCATCCCCACTGCCGCCAGATCCGCCCCGGCTCCCTCGAGGGTGCTGGCAATGGAGTGGATGACCGTGTCCATGATGTGGCCATCCTGGAGGACCACCTCGATCGTCCGTGCAAACCCGATCAAGAGCGCGGCGCCAGTCATCTCTGCGGCGCCCTCAATGAAGGCGCGACTGGTGTCCCCCAGCGTCATCCGCGCCAGCAGTGCCGCCAGCAGCCCAACCCCCAGAAAGATGGCATTGAGCTCACCGATGTACCAACCATATCGAGCGGCGCCGTAGACGAAGCCGACGATCCCGCCGACGAACACTAGAAGAATGCCGACCCGAGCGCCGCCAAGCCGCACATCACTGGGCATGTCGAACCCGGTGCTGTAGTCCACGCCGACGACGAGGCTACGTGACGGGTCCCGCTGGATGCGGCACGCATAGCCGTAGATGTGCTGAAAGGCGATCGCGAGAAACAGCACCATCATGACCAGACGCGGCGCCGCGCCGGACATGGGCGTCAGCCCGGCGATGTCCTGAGCGATGATGACGCCGAACGGATTGGTGCCGGCGCAGGCCCAGCCAATCCCGTACGGCACCCAGACCATCCCCATGGCGACGATGGCGTCGAGCTTCATGGCCAGACTCATCGTCACGAGGATGGGGATCAGCGGGACGTACTCCTCGCCCATGCCAATCGAATACGAACCGATGCTGAACAGCAGCAGGCAGCCGGCGACGAGAATCCACGGACTGCCCCCCAGTCGCTGCACCGCGGCGTGGAGCGCCGCGTCGATGGCGCCCGTCGTGCGCAGGATCTTGATCACCCCACCCACCAAGAAGACCAAGAAGATGATCTCCTGCGCCTTCTCCAGACCACGCGGGATGGCCAGGAGTGCGTGCCACGGGTCGAGAACCGTGCGTTCCTCGGCGGCGGTGTAGCTTCCCGCCACGACCATCTCGCGGGCGGGATTGTCCGGGTATGGCTCGCGCTGATACGCGCCCTGCGGCACGAGATACGTGGCGACCTGCGCGACCAGGATGATCGCGAAGATCAGCACCAGGGAGTCGAGCGACCAGCCTGTGCGGCGGGCTTCGGTCAACCGAGCCGATCCTTTCCCGGCGTCGGGGCGCCGGCGCGGCCGCAGCCGCGGCTCAGCGCGCGAAGAGCGTGATGGGGAAGCGCCCGATGTGGTCGAGCGTGCTCAGGTTCGTCGGGAAGTTGACCGACGGGTCGCCGGGCGAGTAGCCGAAGATGTGCCGGTCGATCATGTCCTGGACATGGCCCAGGTCGCGGCCCAGCGCGTTGCGACGACCGTCCATGCGCGCGCGCACGCCGCGCCAGTAGGTCTCGGTCTCGTAGCCGCGCACGAGTGCTTTGGTGTCCTTGATGCCGCGCTCGACCTGATCGTCGGTGAGGCCAGCGCCTTGACCCTGCCAGGTGAAGGTCTGGCAGGAGCCGAGCAACAGGGTGACCGGGAGGAGCAGAGCGAGTTTGCGCATCGTCGTGCCGCGGTGTGCCGCGTAGTAACCGGACCAAGTGCCACCGCTGCCCCGCGCGACGGGGCGCGCCGCAAGGAGCCGCGAAAGGCTGTGACGGCGGCGGACGGTAGCTTCCCCAAGTGCCTGGTGCAAGGCGTTTTCGGAGTCCCTGATGCTTCGCGCCGCCGAGCCGTTAACCTCGCATCGACCGAACTGCAATCATGACCCGGCGGCAGGCACCACGCGGCGCGGAGGATCTCCTCCCCGAACGCATCCCCTTCCACGAGCACGTCTTCGGCACTTGCCGGGCGGCGTGCGAACGCTACGGCTACCGCGAGATCCGCACGCCGCTGTTTGAGGACACGGCGCTGTTCGAGCGCTCCCTGGGCGAGGCCACGGATGTCGTGAGCAAAGAGATGTTCACGGTCGAACGGGGCGACACCCGCGTGAGCTTTCGGCCCGAGGGCACCGCGTCGGTGGTCCGCGCCTACCTGCAGCACAACCTCGACAAGACCCGGGCGTTCCAAAAGCTCTACTACATGGGGCCGATGTTCCGGTTCGAGCGGCCCCAGGCCGGCCGCCAGCGGCAGTTCGATCAGATCGGGGTCGAAGCGCTCGGCGCCAGCAGCCCGCTGCTCGACGCCGAGGTCGTGGCGCTGGCCCACCGCTGCTTCACCGGCATGGGCCTGCGCAACGTGCGGATCTGCCTGAACAGCATCGGCGATACGGCCGACCGTGAGCAGTATCGCGACGTGCTGCGGGCGCACATGGAGCCACTGCTCGGCGAACGGTGCGACGACTGCAAAGTGCGGTTCGAGCGCAACGTCTTCCGCATGCTCGACTGCAAGGTGGAGGGCTGCCAGCCCAGCAACCGCTCAGCGCCGCTGGTCGTCGACCACCTGACCGAGCCGAGCCGCGAGCGCTTCGCCCAGACCCGCGCGGCCCTCGACGCGCTCGACGTGCCCTACGAGCTCGACCCGGCGATCGTGCGCGGCCTCGACTACTACACGCACACCGTGTTTGAGGTGCGCTGCCCGGATCTCGGAGCGCGTGACGCGGTCTGCGGCGGCGGCCGCTACGACCACTTGATCGAGGAGCTCGGCGGCCCCGACCTGGGCGCGGTCGGCTTCGCGATCGGGGTGACGCCCACCCTGCTGGCACTGGAGCTGCAGAAGCACCCGGCGGCGGCCGGCGGCCTCCCCGCCCTCGACATCTACGTCGCCGCGGTCGCGGCGGAGCAACGCCTGGCCGCGCTCCAGCTGGCCGAGCAGCTGCGCAGCGCCGGACTGCAGGCGGACACCGACTTCGAAGACCGCAGCCTCAAGGCCACGTTCAAAGCCGCCAACAAGCGGGGCGCCCGACTCATGCTGGTGCTCGGCGCCGACGAGGTCGCGAACGGCGCCGTGAAGGTCAAAGACTTCGGCTCCGGCGACGAGACCGTGCTCGCCAACGACGGCGGCTTGGCAGGGGCTCTGACCGCGCGGCTGCAGGCGGTGTCCTGAGGGTGCGATGGCGGCGGACCCGGCCGACGCGCTCGCCGACCTGTGCCTGTTTGGCGGCGCCTTCAACCCGCCGCACTTGACCCATGAGCGCATGGTCCGGGCCGCGGCCGCACAGCTGCCGGTCACGCGCCTCCTGGTGTTGCCCACCGGTCAGCACCCGCTGAAGGATCCCGCCGGCCTGGCGCCCGCCGAGATCCGGCTCGAGCTGTGCCGGTTGGCGTTCGCCGGGATCCCCAAGGTCGAAGTCTCGGACCTCGAGCTGCGCCGCGCCGGCCCCAGCTACACCGTGGACACCCTGGAGTGGTTTCGAGAATACGTGACCCAGGGCCGTCGTCCATTCTGGCTCGTGGGCTCCGACAACCTGACCATCCTGCCGTCGTGGCACCGCTACCACGACCTGCTGCGGCTGTGCGCGCTGGTCGCGTATCCGCGGGTCGGCCATCCCATCGACGGCCCAGCGCTGCGCCGTCTAGGGCTCACCGCGGCCGAGACCGAGGAGATCGTGCGCCACGCGCTCCGCGCCGACCCCGACGAGGTCTCGTCGACCGACGTCCGCGCAGCCCTGGCCGCCGGCCGCCCCATCACCGACGTCGTCGCCCCGGCGGTGGCGGAGCGCGTGCGGGCCTTGGGTCTCTACGGGGCGCCGGCGCCATGAACTTCGCCTGGGTGGGCGCGCCGCTCGCGGCCGCGGTCATCGGCGTGGCGCTGTGGCTCCACACCCGACGCTTTGGCTTCCTCCCGGAGGATCCGCCCGTCGGCAGCCGCAAGCGCCACCGCATGGCGCTGCCCACCGTGGGCGGATTGGTCGGCGTGCTGGCCAGCGGCGCCCTGCTGCTGGGCGGTGCTTCGCTCGCTGCCCTCGGCGCGTTCGTGTGCACCGCCGTGGGACTCGCGGACGATCGCGCCAAGGACCGCGGCAGTGAGCTGCCTCTGCCCTGGAAGGTCGTACCGCTCCTCGGCGCGGCGATCATCGCCGCGGTGGCCGCCGCCGGCGCGACCGCGAGCCACCTCTCCCCCACCGGCTGGGCGGTCGCCGTGCTGCTCGCCTTCGTGGTGATCAACGCGATCAACTTCCTCGACAACACGGACGGGGTCGCGGCGGCGGTCGGCGGCACCGGTCTGCTGCTGGCCTCGCGCGATGGGCTGCCAGCGGCAGCGGCGCTCGGCTGGCTGTTTCTGGGCTTCTTGCCCTTCAACTGGCCCCGCTCGCGCGCGCTGCTCGGCGACGCCGGCTCGCTGTCCCTCGGGTTCTGCCTGGCCGTGACCACGCTCGACCACGGCGTGGCGGGCGGGCTGCGGTGGTCGGCACTGCTCGCGCCGATCGCGGTACCGATCCTCGACTTCGTGCAGGTCGTGGTCGCGCGGCTGTGCTTGGGCTTTGCCCCGTGGATCGGCGACCGCCGGCACCTCACGCACATCGCGATGAACAACGGCCTGCCACACGTACTCGTCGCGCCGGTGTTTGCCGGGCTCACGGCGGGGCTGTACGGGCTGCTCGCCTAGTCGCTGACCAGCGACCTGAAGGAGAGCGATTCCCGAGATCAGGCTCTCCCCGCCGAGCCGCGAGTCCCTCGAGCTTCGCGGGGCCGCGCTGCAATCAGGAGCGGCGATCGAGCGGCCGAACGATCGATACATCCCGTGGGAGCGGGCGGAGCCCACTCCGCCACGCCCGGCGCCACGCCCGGCGCCACACCCGCGCGCCGAGCGCCGGCACAGCGTCAACCGAAGCGCGGTCAGCGGCCCACGACGACCTCGATACCCGGCGTCGCGCTGACACCGGCGAACCACGCGCCGGCCGGATCCAGGACGGCAAACTGCGCATCGAAGACCAGACCCGCCAGGCCCGCGACGATGGCCACGGGCACGGTGGCACTGCCGGTGGCGTCGGTGGCCACGGGCACGGTGGCGAGCGGCGGCGCCACGTGCAACGGGCAGCCGCCAAGTGGCAGCCAGGCGGCATTGGCGCCGAACAGCAGGGCCCCGGCCGCCAGCGGCGCGCCTTCATGCAGCCGCAGAGCGAAGCCCCCGCCCGGGATCGGCGCGCCCTGAAAGCCGGCGTCTGGCGTGACGGCGCCGGCGCCAGGACACCCGCGACCAAACACCTGCACCGCGTAGTCATCGTCGCCAATCAGCTCCACGGCGTGGAGCTCGACGCCGCTCTGGCCGTCGTCGGCGATCACCAACACACGATCGCGCAGACGGAGGAACCCGGACGGCGCACTGCTCAGGCCACCAGGCGCCAGGTCGAAGCGCAGTGCGGTCCCGGCGGCCGTGCCGTCCGAGCTCCAGACCTCGGCACCGCTCGCGCCATCGTGCGCCGTCAGCCACACTTGCTCGACCCCGGGCCGGGCCAACAGTCGGCTGTGGAAGAAGCGGCCGGACGACTCAACCGTCGTCACGAGCGACGTCCCCGCCGCGGTCCCGTCGGTCCGCCAGAGGTTCTCGTTGGTGGTTCCGTCGTCGACCCAGAACAACGCCTCGTCGCCGAGACTCTGCATGTCCTCGTAGCCCATGGTCGGCGCGAAGTCGAAGACCTTGACGGTGCCGGCGGGGGTGCCGTCGGTACGCCAGAGGTCGCGGCTTCGATAGCCGTCCGAGGCGAAGAACAGGAGCCAGCCGTCGACCACCGCGAAACCGCCCGGATAAGACGAACCGATCGAGGGGCCGATATTCGCAACCCGCCAGGTCCCCGTCGGGGTGCCGTTGCTCCGCCACAACTCCTCACCACCAACTTCAGCCGACGCGAAGAAGACGAGGTCACCGTGGCCGATGAACTGCGGATTCCACTGGGACGCAAAGTGTCCGGCCGTGAGTGCCAGCGTGCCGCCCGGCGTGCCGTCACTGGTGAACAGGACCCGGCGCCCGGCCAGGCGGCCGATGAAGTAGAGCCGGTCGTTCCAAACAAACAGCTCCGCCGGGTCGATTCCCGAACTACCGGGCACGTAGTCGATCAG
This sequence comes from Planctomycetota bacterium, assembly GCA_039029375.1. Classification (GTDB taxonomy): domain Bacteria; phylum Planctomycetota; class UBA1135; order UBA1135; family UBA2386; genus JBCCGH01. The sequence goes on along the minus strand of JBCCGH010000008.1, from coordinate 20,514 downwards.
GAGCTGCGTGCCGCTCGAGGTACCGTCACTCACCCATAGCTCGGCCCCATACACCGGGCTCGTCGCCGAGAAGAACACCCGATCGCCCAGCTGCGCGATCGTGCGCTCCGGGCTCGCGCCGAACGAGAGGTCGACGTCTGCCAGCCGACGCGTCCCGCCCGCGGTGCCGTCGGTGATCCATAGGCGTCGCCCGCCGCCGTCGTCGCCCCAGAACACGAGCTCGTCGCGCAGCGCCACGCCGAAGCTCCACGCCAGGCCGGGAGCCTCCAGGCCACCCGCTGCCCCCGGCGCGAGATCGATGACCAGGCGGGTACCGCTCGGAGTCCCATCCGTGAAATAGAGCTCGCGACCAATCACGCCGTCGTTCGCGGAAAAGAACACGCCGTTCACCGTCTTATCGAGCAGGTCCGGCTGCGAGCCATCGTTGATTGCGCCGGGGGCGAGGTCCCCGAGGCGCGTCGCCGACCCAGGCGTCGCGTCGGCAAACCAAAGCTCGGCACCGGTCAAGCCATCGTCGGCGCGAAACACGACTCCGGCGCCGCCAGGCAGCGCCGCAAACAGCTCCGGACGCGACGGCGCTGCCCCTGGCCGCAGGTCCGCCGCCAGCCCAGTCCCCGCCGCCGTGCCGTCGGTGATCCACAGCTCCTCACCAACACCCGGCGCGTTGGCGCGGAACAAGAGCTGGTTGCCGACGGCGCCGCTGTCGCCCGGGATGTCGTAGATCGCCCCGAGGCCGATGCTGGCAACTTGCACGGTGCCGCCGGTGGTGCCGTCGGTCTTCCACAGCTCCTCACCGACCGACAACACGTAGTTGCGGAACAGCAGCTCGCCGCCTAGCTCGCCCAATGGAAACGGGAACGCCGTGCCCGGACCCGGCCTGGAGTCGAACACCATGAAGGTCCCGGCCGTGGTACCATCGGTGCGGTAGAGTTCGAGGCCGTCGGCGTACGTCACCGCCTGGAAGTAGACGAGCCCGCCCGCGGCGTAGAAGTGATCCGGCATTGAGCCGCGGCTACCGAGCTCCAAGTCGGCGAGCAGCTTCGTGCCGGCGGTCGTGCCGTCCGTCACCCAAACCTCCTCCCCTTGGGTCGGGTGCTCGGCGCGAAACACGGCGCGGCTGCCGAGACTCACAAAATCCCGCGGCTGCCGCCCGCGGTATTGCGTGATCGGGGCCACGAGCTCGGTACCCGACACCGAGCCATCGCTGCGCCAAAGCTCATGGCCGAATGGCGTGTTGACGGTGAAGAGCAGCCAGTCGTTCGTGCTCGCGGTGGTGACCGCGCGACAGTAGCCCCCCGGGATCTCCTTCAGGCGCAGCGTGCCCGCGGCAGTGCCATCCGAGGACCACAGCGACAGCCCCGTCCCGTCGTCGGCGAAGAAGTACACTGCGTTGCCAAACACGGTGAGCGAGCACGGTGCCGAGCCGACCGCCCCGGGTTGGAGATCGACGACCAGCGTCGTGCCGGAGCTGGAGCCGTCGGTGCGCCACAGCTCCTTGCCGACGGCCGACGTCCGCGCCGTAAACAGCACGGTGCCCCCCGGCAGCCCCACGATGTCGGCCGGGTCACTCCCCGACACGCCGTCGGCAAGATCCCGCACCAGTCCCGTGCCCGCGGCGGTGCCGTCGGTCCGCCAAAGCTCGGTGCCGTACGCGGGTGTGTCGGCCACGAAGTAGACCCACCCGCCGGCCGCCGTCGTGAGGGATGGCTTGGACCCCGGATTGCCCGTCGCGGGCTGCGTATTGATGTCGCGCAGCAGCGTCTGGGACCCTGCAGGGGCAGCGAGAAAGACGGACGCCGAGAAGGCGGCGGCCAAGAAGGCGACGGGGGGCAGGGCTCGGCTCATGTAGGACTCCGAAGACTGCGTAGGGCGCCATCCGACCACAACTGACGCGGCGACCGCGGAAAAAGCCGCGCTCCTGCCGCTGTGGATGGTGGCGGCCTCGGCACCCTCGCGGGCACGGTCGGGGTACGGTCTCACGTTGGGACCCCGCGGACGTCCCCGCGCTGCCAACGGTACCTGGCGCCGCGCGCCGGCCCACCGCGACGCTCGGTCGCGAACTGGTCACCGCGAAAACCACAGCCCGCCCGGAGATCGGGCGGGCGCGGCCGACGCCGGCCGCCGCAGAACTTGCGACAGAGAGGCAACACGGGAGTGGTGATGGCACACCAAGGACAGCGGGGAATCTCAGAGAACCGGAGCCTGAGCGGCGCCGCCGCCGCGGCCAGCCTGGCGGCGCTGGCACTGGCGCTCGGCGCGTGCGGCAATGGCATCGGCGGCGGGTCGGGCGGCAGTGGCACGGCCTCACCGGCCAGTGTCGCCGAGCTGCGCAACGAGATCGCCGCCGAGGGCATCACGGCCGCGGCGACCCCGCCCACCGTGGCGGACGAGCTCTTCGCGCTGGGTCGGGCGCTCTACTTCGACAAGCTGCTCAGCGGCAACATGGACGTGTCGTGCGCGACCTGCCATTGGCCAGAAGACGGCACGTCGGACGGCCGCGCCCTGCCGGGCGGCGTGGGCGGCACGGGCCTCGGCGCGGCGCGGGTCGGCGGCGCGGTGGTCGCACGCCACAGCCCCACCGTGCTCAACAGCCACGAGTTCGCCACGATGTTCTGGGACGGGCGCGTCGAGCGCCTCGCCGGCGGCGGGGTCCGCACGCCGGCTGGGTCCGCGGTCACCGCGGCGATGCTCGCAGTGATCGACGACGAGTGGGAGTTCCTCGCTCTGCAGGCACTCTTCCCGCCGACGTCACGCGACGAGATGCGCGGTGCGGTCGGCGAGAACGAGCTCGCGAACTTCGCCGACTCGGACTTCACCGGTATCTGGAACGGCGTGCGCGACCGCGTGATCGCGTACCCGGGCTACTCCGACCTGCTGCTCGCCGCCTACCCCGGGCTGAGTTCGTTGAGCGATGTCACGATCGCCCACCTCGTCAATGCGATCGCTGCGTTCGAGACTCGCGCCTACGCCCGCACCGACAGCCCCTGGGAGCGCTTCGTCGCTGGCGACGACGGTGCCTTGACGCAGGTCCAGGTCGACGGCGCCTTGGAGTTCTTCGGGCCCGGCGACTGCGCGCGGTGTCACTCTGGCGCCGCCTTCACCGATCTTCGCTTCCACAACATCGGCCTGCCGCAGATCGGCCCGGGCAAAGGGAACGGCGCCAGCGGTACCGAGGACTTCGGTCGCGAGAACGTGACGGGCAACTCGAGCCACCGCTACCGCTTCCGCACCCCGTCGCTCCTCAACATCACCGAGACCGGTCCCTACGGCCACGCCGGCCAGTACGGCAGTCTCGAGTCGATCGTCGACCACTACCGCGATCCGGCGGCGCGGATCTTCAGCTACGACATCGGTCGCGAGGTCGCCGACACGGCCTTGGTGGCGACGCTCGTCAACAACCAGACCGCGGTGATCGCCGACCTGGACGGCGGCCTCGCCAACCCGCGGCGCTTTGACGTCGATGACGTCGTGGCCTTCCTCGGCGCGCTGACGGCAGACAGTGCCCGCGAGGCCGAGCTGGCGGCGACGATCCCCACGAGCGTGCCCAGCGGGCTGGCGGTGCGCTGACGACGGTGCGCGTCAGAAGCAACCGATCGTGATGTCGAGCGCGTTGGCCAAGAGCGGCATCGCCGCCGCATCCACCGAGGCGCCCTGCACACACAGGTCAACGCCGCCCAGCATCTGGTTCTCCGGAATCGGCACGGCGAACGGCTGCCCCGGCAAACTCAGCACGACCACGAGGTTGCTCGGATCGCAGAGCAGCGTGCCCATCGCGCCCAGCGGCAAGTTCGCCCCGCCGGTCGCGATCAACGCGACATCCAGGGTCGCGCTCGGCACGAAGCTCGTGTCGGAGCGGAAACGGAATCGCCAGTCGTTCTGCGCCACCGCTCCCAAGGGGCCACAGCCGCGCGCGTTGGGCAGGTCACGGCGCCGGGGACCGGCACGACCGGCGGTTGCGACCAGGTTTTTGGCGTGACGCTGTCACGCGGCGGCGGGTGGTCCATGGCGAACGACATCCACTGCCATGCGAAACCTACCCGCGATCCTGCTCGTCCCCCTCGCCGCCCTCCTCGCCCCGCTCCCGGCCCAGGCCAGCGACGAGTTTGCCTTTGCCTTCGAGGACGTCTCGCACTTGCTACCGTTCTGGCGCGTTGACGAACCCGTTAGCGCCAAGCTCGGCGGTGCGGCTTGGCTCGACTACGACGCCGACGGGGACCTCGACCTGTTCTTGCCCAACGCGCCAGGCGGCGACAACGCGCTGTTCCGCAACGACGGCGGCACCTTTGTCGACGTCGCCGCCACGGCCGGCCTCACCGGCGATGGCAGTGGCTTCACCGGCGCTTTGGCCGCCGACATCGACAACGATGGCTGGCCCGACCTCTTCCTGTCGGGTGCCGGCGGCTTCATCGGCGCCGGGCTGCCGAGCCGGCTCTACCGCAATCGCGGCGACGGCACGTTTGCCAACGTGACCGCGAGCTCGGGAATCGACGCCGATCACCTCGCGCTCATGGCTGCGTTCGGCGACATCGATCGCGACGGGGACCTCGATCTGTTCGTCACGAGCCCCGGCAATCTGTTCAGCGGCGTGCTCACCGAGCAGAAGCTCTACCGCAACGACGGCGATGGGGCGTTCACCGACATCAGCGCAGCCGCCGGCATCAACACCGCGCTCGGCGGCTGTGTTGTCTCGTTCACCGACGTGAACGGCGATCGCCTCCCCGACATCCTCGTCGGCAACTGCGGCAACCTCGACACCTCCGGCCCGGTGCCCATGCCGATCCCCGGCCCGTGGGAGCTGTGGCGGAACAACGGCGATGCGACGTTCGAGAACGTCGCCGACGCCGCGGGTCTCAACGCTCGGCCCGGCTACCCCATGGCGCTGACCTCCGCCGACCTCGACATGGACGGCGATCTGGACTGGTTCGCGACCGGGATGGGGCCCCTCAACCCGTTCACGCCCGGCCTCCTGGGCGAGCAGGTCCTGTTTGACGGCCAAAGCGACGGGACGTTCGTCGACGCCACCCACGTGCGCGGCCTCGGTGGCTTCGAGTGGGGTTGGGGCGCGAGCTTCGCCGACTTTGACAACGACGGCGACCCCGACCTCGCCACCATCGGCAGCGCCGCTGGCGAGTTCATGAGCTTCCTCGGCCCGCTGGCCTGCCCCGGCCGCGTGTTCGAGAACCTCGGCACGGGGCAGATGGTGGCACGACTGGACTTCGGCCTCGAGCTGCAGGCGACGAGCGGCCTGGCGGTCGCCGACTACGACGCCGACGGCTTCTTGGACCTAGTGATGATCAAGACGGCCTACGACCTGGTGACGCCGCTCGGCCCGCTGCAGGGCGACGGCGCTCCGGTCCTGATGCGCAACCGCGGCAATCGCAACCGCTCGATCACCCTGCGACTCGTCGGGGTCACAAGCAACGCCATGGGGATCGGCGCCCGCATCGAGTGCTACGCCCCGGGCCTACGGCCACAGGTTCAGGAAGTCGCCGCCGGCTCGAGCTTCGTGTCGACCAACAGTCCGTGGCCGACCTTCGGGCTGCGCCGGCGCGAGGCCGCGATCATCGTCGTCCACTGGCCGTCCGGGCTCGACGAGGCGTTCGTCTGCCAAGCGGGGCGGGCAGTGCGAAGCCTGGTCGAGGGGACCGGGCACCCGCTGTAGGACGGCGTGCGCGGGGGCTTGCCGCATACATTCCGAGTATGCATACTCAGTATATGCACATCCAACCCACCGGCCGAGGCGCCGCGTGAGCGTCCGGCACAGCCTGCTCGCCCTGCTCGCGGAGCAGCCGGCCCACGGCTACGGCCTGAAGTCGGAGTTCGAAGCCAACACCGGCGGCACCTGGCCGCTCAACGTCGGGCAGGTCTACACCACGCTCCGTCGGCTCGAGCGCGATGGCCTGGTCGAGCCGGTGGGCGCCGAGGCCCACGACGGCCGGCAGACCTGGCGCATCACGCGTGCCGGTCGCCAGGAGCTGACGTCGTGGTTCGCGACGCCCATCGCCAGCGAGCCACCATCGCGCGATGAACTCGCGATCAAAGTCCTCTTGGCCGTGAGCACCGACCAAAAGGACGTCAGCGGGCTCCTGCAGGCGCAGCGAGTCGCGACGATGGAGCGCCTACAGTCCTACACGCGGCACAAGCGGCACGCCGACCCGACGCGCGAGCTGCCTTGGCTGCTGCTCCTCGACGCGCTGATCGTGCAGGCTGAAGCGGAGATCAAGTGGCTCGACCTGTGCGAGGCGCGGCTGCGCCAGCGCGAGGAGCGGGCATGACCGCCGCAGTCCTCGAGTTGATCGGCGCCAACCGCGTGCACGGCACGGGCCGGACCGCGGTGGAGGCGCTCAAGCCCACCAACCTGCGCATCGAGCGCGGCGAGCTGGTCGCGATCATGGGGCCGTCCGGATCGGGCAAATCCACGTTGCTGTCGTTGGCCGGAGCCTTGGATCGGCCCACGACGGGGCGCGTGCTGCTCGGCGACCGGGACCTCGCGACCCTCAGCCCGCGCGACGTGGCGATCATGCGCCGGCGCCTGGTGGGCTACGTGTTTCAGGAGCTGAACCTGCTCCCCGGACTGACGGCCCGTGAGAACGTCGCCCTGCCGCTCGAGCTCGACGGCGTCAAGCTGGCCGCGGCCCGCGCCCAGGCCGAGGCGGCGTTGGGCGAGGTCGGGCTGGCGCGATTGGCCGATCGCTTTCCAGACGACCTGTCGAGCGGTGAGCAGCAGCGCGTGGCCGTGGCGCGGGCGTTCGTCGGCTCCCGCGAGATCGTGCTCGCCGATGAGCCGACCGGCGCGCTCGATTCGGTCACCGGCGAGGTCGTCATGCGGCTCCTGCGCGCCCACTGCGACGGTGGCGCCACTGCCGTCGTCGTCACGCACGACGCTTCCCATGCCGGCTGGGCCGACCGCGTCGTGTTCTTGCGCGACGGCTGCATCGTCGAGTCGGTCGGTGAAGAGGCGCCGGCGGCGCCCGGCGCCGCCGAACCCGCGCTGCGCATTCAGGGGCGCGAGTCGTGAGCCTGCTGCGACGACTGCGGGCGATGGCGCGCGTCGAGATCCGCCATCTGGTCGGCGCCCCGGCGCGCTCGGCGCTCATCGCGGCTCTGATCGCGCTGCCGGTCGCGGCGCTGGCAGGCGCGAGCACCCTGCTCGGCATCGTCGTGCGCACCACGCCGGAGCGCGTGCACCAAAACCTCGGCCGCGCCGACCTACGCGTGGCCGGCGCGCCCGCCCGCGTCCAACGCGCGCTGACCCAACTCCCGGACGGTGCTCGGATCGAGTCGCTGGCGCTGAGCCCCGAGTATCTGGAAGTCCGTGGCCTCAAGCTCGCCGCCGCCCTCGCCGCGGGCCAAATCGACGGTCTCGCGGCCGGTATCTTGCGCATCACCGACGGCCGAGCGCCGCGAGGCGCGGACGAAGTGGCGCTGTCACCAGTGCTGATCGACGTCGCCGGGATTCAGCTCGGCGACCGCGTCCGCCTCGCCACGGACGGCCGCGACGCCACGGTGGTCGGGACCGTCATCGACCCCGAGCGCACCACGCGCGCGGTGATCGCGACGGTGTCGACCGACGCGCCCGTCACGGGAGCCACCACGTACCTGGTCGCGCTGCCGCCACTGGCCGACCCGGCCGCCACCGCAGCAACGCTCCGCGACGCCGGCGCCCAGGTACTCACCGCGACCGAGGTCGGCGACACCTTGGGTCTGGAGCAACAGCTGCTGTTCGTCCTCGGTGGCCTGGGCTTCGTCGAGGCGGCGCTCGTCGTCGCCGCGGCGTTTGCCGTTGGTCTGCGACGCCGCCAGCGCGAGGTCGGCATGCTGGCCGCCACCGGCGCCGGTCGCGAAGATGTGGTGGGTGCGATCCTGGTCTCCGCCGGCATGATCGCGATCGCCGGCAGCCTCCTCGGGGTCGCGGTCGGTGTCGGGGCCGCCGGACTCCTCTATCCCTACCTCGACGGCTGGACGGGGCGCCTCGTCGGCCCGTTCGAAGTGTCCCCCATCGCGTTGCTGGCGGCGATGTCGATGGGCGTCTTGACCGCGGTACTCGCCGCGGCCTGGCCCGCTCGAACGGCCGCCCGCCTCCCGATCCGCGTCGCCTTGTCCGGCCGCCGGCCGCCGCCACAGCCCTCGGGCTCGTGGGTCCTGTTGGGCGTGGTGCTGGTCGCCCTCGGCTTCGGACTCATCGTCGTGGCTCGTTATGCGATCGGCACGACGGCACTCCTGGCGACGTTGGGCGGCGCCGTGCTCGGGGTCTTTGGCTGCGGCGCCTGCTCGCCGTGGCTACTCGAGCAGATGGCCTGCGTGGCGTCGCGGCTCCCCCTACCTTGGCGCCTCGCGGTCCGCGATGCAGGACGGTTTCGCAGTCGCAACGGTCCAGTCGTCACCGCGATCCTCGCGGGCATGGCCCTCAGCGTGACCGTCGCTGCCGCGCTCGCCAGCATCGGCGAGGGCGACGGCGGCTGGACGACGCTGCGCGACGATCAGCTGCGGGTGAACGGCCCTGCCGCAGCCGAGGCCGGACGCCGCATCGCCGCGGCACTGCCGGTCGAGGCCCGAGCGCCACTCCGCGCCGCGTATCTCGAGGGAGAACCCATCCGCGCGCGGGTCGTCGGCTCGCAAGAGCACGGCTGGGTCGCCATCGGCGACGCCGGCCTGCTGGACACCCTCGGGGCGACCGTCGCCGAACCCACCACCGACGGGCAGATCGCCGCGGTGGCCCTCGACGCGTTCGGCGCCGACGCCGAACTCGTGACCCGCGACTGGCGCATCTTCGCTACCGCGACGGCGGTCGATCGACGCGCTGACGTCGCGGTGCCGGGGCTGGCGTTTGTCCTGGCCGAGACGGAGCTGACCCGCCACGGTCTCACGGCCGGTCCCGCCCCGGGTAGCAGTAGCGCGTCCTGGCTGCTGCGCCTGGCCGGACCGTTGACCAAACCACAGCTCGAACGCGCCCGGTCGATCGCCACGGAGCTCGCCGGGACTTCGGTGGACGCCGGGCTGTTGCACCGGAGCGCGCCGCGCTTGATGTACTCGATCGGCCTCCTGCTCTCCCTGGTCACCGGCCTCCTGGTGCTCGGCGTCGCCACCGCGTTGACCGCCGTCGAGAGCCGCAACGACCAAGTGATTCTCGCCACGGTGGGCGCCGCGCCGAGCCTCAGCCGGGCCCACGCCGCGGCGCGGGCCGGCTATCTGGGGCTCTTGGGCTGCCTCCTCGCAGTTCCGGCGGGCCTGCTGCCAGCCTTCGGCATCATGACCAGCGTCGCCAGCGTCACGTTCGTGGTGCCGTGGACGGAGATCGTGGTCACGGCGCTGCTTCTGCCCGCCGTCGCCTACTTGGGTGCGTGGTGCCTCACCCGCCCCGCCCGGTGGGCGCGCCCGGCCTAGGCCGCGCCGACCCGGCAGAACTCCACGGGTCAACGCCCTCGGGGGCGCAATCCACCTGACCATCTTGCGTGAAATTAGAATCTATCCTCTAATTTGACGCAAGGCGCCCCATGCCCGCGAGGCAACCCCAACAGGACCGCAGCCGCCGAACGCGCGACAAGATCCTCGCGGCCACCGAAGCCCTCCTGCGGCAGAAGACGTTTGAACAGGTGACGGTGAGCGCCATCGTCCGACGGGCGGGGGCCACGGTCGGCTCCTTCTACAACCTGTTCGACGACAAGGACGCCTTGCTGCCGCACCTGTACCAGCGGCACGCGGCGGCCATGGAAGCCGCGGTCGCAGCCCTGGAGCAGCGGGTCGCGGCACGGCGCCGCGGCCTGGTCCCCGTCGTGCGCGACGTCGTGGCGGCGATCGTGGCGCTGCACCAACAGCAACATGGCCTGCTCCGCGCGCTGGTGTTGCGCGGCCAAACGCAGCCGCAAGCAAGGCGCGCCGAGCGGCCGCCCGAGATGGACGCGTTGGTACCCCGCATCGCGGCACTCGTCGCCATCCACCGGACTGAGATCCGCCACCCGCAGCCGGCGCGCGCCGCCGCGGTGGGCCTCGTCGCGGTCTTGGCGATGGCACGCGAGTACCTGCTCTTCCCGCAAACGACCGCCTACGCCGTGCCCCTCCCGGACCACGCCCTGCCCCGCGAGCTCACCCGCCTCTACCTCCGCTACCTAGGAGTCGACGCATGATCCAAGACGCCGCGCCGCATCCCCAGCAAGCCACCCTTGAGTTCTTTGGGCCGATTGTCCTCGCCTACCTCGTGGTCTGCGCCGCCTGGCTCTCGGCCTACCAGTTGCGACCGCAATGGTGGGATCGGCAGCCGGAAGGGGCCTCGACGCGCCCGTGGCTCGACCTGGGACTCGCGCTCCTCGGCGCCGTCGGCGTGTTGGCGATGGGCGAGGCCTATCGCCAAGGCTGGCGCATCCCCGACGGCAGCGGCGGCTGGCGCCACGTCACCTTCAACCTGAACGTCCTCCTCTGGTACGCACCCATTGGGATCGTGCTGCTCAGCCGGCGGCAGAGCCTCGGCACGGTGTGGCTTAGCGCGCGCCGGCTCGGGATCAAGCTCGCCGTCGGCGCCGCGCTCTCGCTCCTAGGCCTGGCGGTCTACCTCGGGCTGCGCGGTGAGCTCGACCGATTTGCGGCGGTGTTGCTGGACTGTGGATCGGCGCACTCGCTCGCCCACGCGCTCCCGGTGTTTCTCGAAGCCGTGGCCGTGGCGTTCCTCGTCGTGCGCCTGCGCTGGGCCCTTGGCCTCAAGGTCGGCTTGATCGTCCCGTGCCTGCTCTTCGCGCTAGCACACGTCCCGCGGGGTATCGACGGCGGCCAGCCCGTCGACGTGATCGCGAAGTTCTTCGCGCTGAACAGCTTGTTGCCGCTCGCCATCTTCGCCACGGTGGCGCGCTCGCGCGACGTGGTGTGGATCGGTGTCGTGCACTACGTGCTGGACGTCGCGATCGAGGCGTTTCGCTAGGGCAACCATCGGGTGGCGCCGCCGACCGTGGCCGACCCACGCGGGACCGCGGCCCCGAGGCGTTTCGCCGCGGCGACCGGCCGACCCGCCTGTCGCTGTGCCACCCAACGCTACACTCGCCGCCATGCGCATTGTCGCCTGTGCGTCGCTTCTCCTGGCCGCCCCTCTCGTGGGCCAAGCCGCCACCATGAGCTGGCCGCAGTTCCTCGGCGCGGGCGGCACGGCCCGCGCCGTCGGGGCGTCCACGCTCAGCTTCGACCGCGCGAGCGACCTGCGCTATCGGGTCGCGCTGCCGCCCGGCGAATCTTCGCCCTGCATTGTCGGTGACCGCATCTTCCTCACCGGGTTCGACGGCGAGCAGCTCGTGATGTTGGCACTCGATCGCGACAGTGGCGAGGAATTGTGGCGGCACGGCGTGCCGGGACCCGAGAGCATGGAGTTTCAGCACGTGGACGCCGGCATCGCCATGCCGTCGGCGTGCGCCACGGACGAGCTCGCCTTCTTCTACTTCCCCTCCTACGGCCTCATCGCCCGCCGCTACGACGGCGAGCTCGCGTGGGAGATGAAGCTCGAAGACCCGAAGCCCGGCTTCGGCATCGGCACGTCGCCGATGATCTTCGACGGCAAGCTGTTCCTGCTCCGCGACGGCTGCCCCGAGGCCAAACTCTACGCGCTCGATCCGGCGACTGGCGACGAGGTCTGGTCGGTGCCGCGGCCGACGTTTCGCGACTCGCACGCGACACCGTTCGTGTGGCACAACGAGCAGCGCATCGAGCTCATCATCGCCAGCACCGGCACCGTCATGGCGCTCGACCCACAGGACGGCACCGAGCTCTGGCGCGTCGAGGGCCTCACGCCCTTGATCTGCACCACCCCGACGGCCAGCGCCGATCGACTCTACTTTGCTGGATGGTCCACGATTTCGGCCGCCGGCCCCGATCGCTTGCTCGCCGGCATGGAGGAGCCGCTCGAGCTGACCGACGAGGAACGCGACGATCCAAAGAAGCTGTTCGCCCGTCTCGATGCCAACGGCGATGAGAAGCTCGTGGAGGACGAGATCCCGGCCGGCCGCATCAAGACCGTTTTCTCGATGTTCGATCGCGACGGCGATGGCGCCGTCGTGTTTGCGGAGTGGGCGCCGCTGATGCGGATGCCGCAGATGGGCAAGAACCTCATGGTCGCCATCAAGCCGGGCGGGGCAGGTGACGTCACCGAAACCCACGTCGAGTGGTCGACGAGCCGCGGGATCCCGTATGTCTCCTCCCCTCTCTTGTACGACGGGCGGCTCTACCTGGTCAAAGCCGGCGGCGTCCTCAGCTGCATCGATGCAGCGACGGGCAAGCCGCGCTTTCGGCGCAGCCGGCTGTCGGATCACAGCGAGTACTACGCGAGCCCCATCGGGGTCGATGGGCACATCGTGATCTGCTCAAGCGCCGGGACGGTCTACGTCCTGGAGGCCGCCGACGAACTCAAGATCGCCCGCGAGGTCGCGTTCGACGAGCGCATCTTCGCGACTCCCGCCGTGGTCGACGGCACGGTCTACCTGCGCACCCGTCAGGCGCTCTACGCGTTCGCGAAGTAGCGCCGCGCCGGGCCGCTGGACTTAGGGCAAGACCACGGTCACGGCGGAGGTCACCGACAGTCCGCCGGCGTTCGCCGTGAGCCCCTGGAACACCAGCGGCGTCCCGTCGTACGACACCAGCAGCGGCAGCGTGATGCGGCGCTCACCGGTCGGATCCACGGTGCCGCTGGTGAACAGGACCGCGGTGAACGGGTTGATCCACAACAGCCCGGTCGGCTGCGGGAACGGCGTCATCGGGAACGACGCATACATCACGTACGCGTCGCCGACGGGCGCCTGCAGCCGGAGATCGATCTCGCCCGGCACCGCGCTGCCGGTGAGTGCGGGAACCGACGTGACCGTCACCGTGCCGGACGTCTCGCTGGCGTTCTTGGGAATGAGGCTCACCGCGGGGTCGAGCTTCACGACCGTCGAGAACCCTGCACTGAGCGCCACCTGGCCACCCTCAGCCCAGTTGCCAGCCTCGACGATGGTGTCGTTGCCGGTGATCGACACGGATCCGCCGAACACCTCAATGCCCGGCCCGGCGACGACCTGGAATGGCCCCGTGCCCTGACCGTCGCCACCGCGATAGGAGCCGCCGGCGATCTCGACGGTGCCGCTCAGCACCCGGACGCCGCCCGGTGAGCCCAGCAGGTAAACGCCGATCTCGCCGTAGAAGTCGCAGTCGGTCAGCGCCACCGTGGACAGCTGCGTGCTCAAGCAACCGCGGGCGTTGCCCCGGCAGTTGGTCATCGTGAGCTGGGCGCACGTGTTGACCGAGATCCCCGCCTCGAGGCGATTGGCGAAGGCGACGTCCTCGAGGTGGATCGGCCCGGCGTTGAAGCCGATGTTCAGCGAGGAGCCCTGGCAGAATCCGGTGCACACGAAGTCGAGCCCGCGGAGCACGAAGCGCTCCGTGGCCGGCACGTTGACAATGCCCGACGTCACGTCGACGACCCGCGCGCCGGGGTCGCCCAGGATCGTCAGCCCCTTGCCCCATGCCGTGAACTCCTGGTAGTCGCCCTGCCGCACGAGCAGCGTGTCGCCACCAACGGCGAAGTCCACCGCAGACTGGAGCGTGGTGAAGTGCGCTCCGGGGCCGCCAGCCGCGTCGACGACCCAGGTCGACTGGGCCGCGAGAGAAGTGGCGAAGAAGGTGCACGCGAGGGTAACGGCGAGGGGTCTTGCCATAGGAGAATGGTCAGCGATGCCGCCCGGGCTGTCGAGGCGGCCCAGCGCCAATGCCCTCCACTCGGACCAGAGCAATTCTCCCCACGCCGGTGATCCACGGCCTCCTCGCGACCCTCGCGGCCGCGGTGCCCGCGCTCGCCCAGGACCGCGCCCCCAACGTCGTCGTCATCGTCGCCGACGACCTGGGCTACATGGACGTGGGCGCCAACAACCCGCGGTGTTTCTACGACACGCCCAACATCGACCGGCTCGCGGCGAGCGGCCTGCGCTTTACCGATGGGTACGCTGCCTGTCCGGTCTGCTCGCCGACGCGCTTCGCGCTGATGACCGGGCGCTACCCGTCGCGCGTCGATGCGACCAACTACTTCATGGGACGGCGCACCGCCAACTTCCGACCAGCGGTCGCCACCGACCGCATGCCGCTGGCGGAACGCACCATCGGCGAGGAGCTGGGGGAGCGCGGCTACCACACGTTCTTCGCCGGCAAGTGGCACCTCGGGCCGAGCGAAGAGTTCTGGCCCGAGCACCAAGGCTTCGACGTTAACCAGGGCGGCTGGAGCCGAGGCGGTCCCTACGGCGGCGACAAGTACTTCTCGCCCTATGGCAATCCACGGCTCGAGGACGGGGCCAAAGGCGAGCACCTTCCCGACCGGCTCGCCCGCGAGACGTGCGCGTTCATGGAGCAGCATCGGGACGAGCCATTCTTCGCCTACCTGTCCTTCTACTCGGTGCACACGCCGCTGATCGGCCGCGACGACCTGATCCAGAAGTATCGCGAACGGGCGCAAGCTCGCGCCGGCGGCGCGAGGTTCGCCGACGAGGAGCAGGTCTACCCCTCGGGCAAGCCGCGCCGGGTACGCATCAAGCAGGACCACGCCGTCTATGCCGCCATGGTCGAGGCGATGGACCTCGCCGTGGGCAAGGTGCTCGACTCCATCGATGCACTCGGCCTCGCCGCCGAGACGATTGTGGTGTTCACGTCCGACAATGGTGGCCTCTCAACCAGCGAAGGCGCCCCGACGAGCAACGTGCCGTTCCGTGGCGGCAAAGGCTGGATCTACGAGGGGGGCATTCGCGAGCCGTGGCTTTGGCGGGTGCCCGGCGTCACGCAACCCAGCACTACGTCGGCGGAGCCGATCTGCAGTATCGACCTCCTGCCGACGGTTCTGGCGCTGGTGGGCGACGCCGATCGCGAGACCGACCGGCCCATCGACGGCGTCGACGTCTCGGCCGCGCTGCGCGGCGATCGCCTGGCGGAGCGGCCGTTGTTTTGGCACTACCCGCACTACGGGAACCAGGGCGGCTATCCGAGCGGCGCGGTCCGCCTTGGCCACTGGAAGCTCATCGAGCGGTTCGAGGACGGGCGCGTGCACCTCTTCGACCTCGCCGCCGATCCCGGCGAGCGCGACGATCTCGCCGCGGCGCAAACCGCGCGCGTGGCGACGCTGCGCGCGACCCTCCACGACTGGTATCGCGCCGTCGACGCGAAGTTCCTGCGCAGCCACGAAGGGCGAGAGCCGTGGCGACCGGGCCAGTGACGCCACCGACGCCCATCGAGCGGCAACGGACGCGGGCCTTTTTGGCTCCCGGTCGCGCCTGCCCTACCGTTGCGCACGGCACCCATGCTTGCGATCTCGGCCCCCACCCTCCCTCCGTTTCGTCCGCCGTGGTGGGCTCGCGGCGGCCACACGCAGACCATCGCCGCGGGTGTGCTCCCCTGTCGCGCGCCAGCGGTGGGCGGTATGGCGCGCGAGCTCGAGCTCGAGGACGGCGACCGCGTCGTCCTCTTGCATCGACCGATGCCCGGGAGCACGCGCGTCGTCTACCTCTTCCACGGCCTGGGTGGTGACAGCGATTCGGGCTGCGTCCGGCGCGCCGCCGCGGCGTTCCCCGACTGCCATCTGATCGCCCTCAACCACCGCGGCTGCGGCCTCGGCAAAGGCATGGCCCAACGCCCATACCACAGCGGCTCGGCGGCCGATCTCGCCGCAGTCGTCGAGTGGGGCCGTGCCCGACACCCCGACGCGCGGCACATTGCGATCGGCTTCTCGCTCTCGGGCAATGCCCTGCTCCTCGGCCTCGCGCGTGGCGCGGGACCCGATGCGGCGATCGCCGTCAATCCGCCGATCGACCTCGCCGCCTGCTCGGTGGCGATCTCGACGGGGCGGAACCGCGTCTACGACGTTCACTTCGTCAACGCCTGCCGCCGCGATCCGCGCGCGCGCGGGTATGGCCTGCGGCCGTGGCACCGGTTGCGCGACGTCGACGAGCTCTACACGGCGCCGGCCGCGGGCTTCGCCGACGCCGCGGACTACTACGCGCGGTGCTCGGCAAGTCCGCATCTACGCGCGATCGACCAACCGACGGTCATTCTCACCGCGGCCGACGATCCGTTCGTGCCGATCGCGATGTTCGACGGCGTGCCCGATTCCATCCACCTACACGTCGAGCGACGCGGTGGCCATGTGGGCTACCTCCCACACCACGGGGATTGGCTCGGGCCCGCGCTGGCCGCCTTCGCCGGCGCGCTCGGCTAACACGGACCCGACGTGGACCGGCGTCGTATCAACGAAACAATCCTCCGTCCCTCGTCCATCAGGGGTTTGGGCCCTTGCCGACTTGCGCTCCGCCACACAACCGTGCATACCAGGACGTTGTCAGCCGCGCACGTCGAGCTTGGAGCCGGTGCCCAGCCGGATTCGTGACGAGGCAGCGGTGAGCCTTGCCCCAGCCCGTTTCCGTTCGCAAGGATCCCCCTTGTCTGCACCAAGACTAGTGATTGTGTTGGCGACCGCCCTGCCCATGGCGACCGCCCTTGCTCAGACTCCTCGCCAGGCCTGGGACCGGTTCGAAGGCCAGAACGGCCCGAGCCGCGTCGACTGGCATGCGCCGACCGGCACCCCGAAGGCGATCTTTGGCCGCGGGTTTCGCGCCACGGACCGCGCGGTCGCCGACGTGGTCGACGCGCAAGCCATCGCCCGGGCCTTCATCGCCCGGCACACCGACCTGCTCGGTGTCGGCGCTTCCGACTTCCCGCTGCGCAACAGCGACCGGGTCGGCCCGCTCTACGTGTTGGTCTTCGACCAGCGCTTCCGCGGCCTCGACGTGATCGGCGGCCGCCTCGACGTGCGCCTGCGTGCGTCGGGCATCGTCTCGATGTTCGGCTCGCGCGCCGCACCGGTGCCGGCGGACTTCGACGCCGTGCCGCAGGTCGAGCCGGCCGTCGCCGCCGCCACCGCTGCACGCGACCGCGGGCTGCCGGCAACCGCCGGGGCGCCGCCGCGTTTGGTGATCTGGCTCGACCAGAGCTCCGACCGCCGGGCGACACCGCATCTGGCGTGGGAGGTCGACATCGACCGGCCCGATGCGCGCGAAGTGGGCCGCAGCTACATCGACGCGCGACAGGGCGTGGTGCTCGCCTATCGCAATGAGTGGCACGAGTGCGGCTTCGGCACCGGCTGCGCCGACGATCACGTTCACGCGGACGCCGACCTCGCGCCGTCGTCGGACAACTCGGCGCCCAACCACCCGACACTCAACCACCCAACACCCAGCCACCCAACACCCAGCCACCCAACACTCAGCCACCCAACACTCAGCCACCCGACAGTGGGACCGCGCGTGCACGTGACCAACGGACCGGTCGTGCCCGGGTTGGCCGCCCTGACCGGCCGCGTTCAGGCGTGGACCAACGTCGGGCTCCGCGCCACGGAGCCACTCACCAACGTGCCGGTGCGGCGCCTTACGATCTCGGCCGGCGGCGTCGGTTCGACGTTCACCGACGACCAGGGCAACTTCAGCATTCCCTACAGCGGCACGACCCCGATCGAACTCACGATCCGGTTCCGCGGCCAGCGCTGCGGTGGCGTGACGGCACTGCAGGGGACGACGTACGTGGGCGGCGTGCTGGCCTCGCCGGGTCAGCCGGTGGACGTGCAGATCTACACCGCGTCGGCGTCACAGTTCGACCGGTCGCAGTCGACCGTCTACTGGGCCACCGACAACGTCAACGAGTACATCCGCACGTTCCTGCCGAGCCTGCGTAGCGTCATCGACCGCATCACGGCGCAGCCCAACCGCGGGCTCACGTGCAACGCGACCTACTCGCGCAACAACATGTTCTTCTACGCGGCCGGCGGCGGCTGCAACAACACCGGCTTCTCGACCGTCGTCTACCACGAGTGGGGTCACGGCCTGGACGACACCTACGGCTCGATCAGCCAGACCGACGGTTTGTCCGAGGGCTGGGGCGACATCGTCGCGACTTATACGAGCGGCCAGCCCATCGTCGGCGAGGGCTTTGGCGTGAGCGGCAGCTTCATCCGCACCGCGCGCAACACGCGAACCTACCCCGCCGGCGGCGGCGTGCACCAGCAGGGCGAGACATGGATGGGCTTTGCTTGGGACCTGCGGCAGGATCTGATCGGTCGGCTCGGCGCCGCGGCTGGCGCCGCCGTCGCCGAGCAGATTGTCCTCGGCTCCGTCGTGGCGGACGCGGTCAACCAACCCGACGCCGTGCGCGAGGTCTTCCTGATCGATGACGACGACGGCGACCTGACCAACGGCACGCCGCACTACGATGCGCTGGCCGCGGCCGCGCAGAAGCGCAACCTGCCCTACCCGGTGCGGGCGAGCACCATTCCCGGTAGCTACGTCTCCTTCGGCACCGGCTGCCCCGGCACCGGCCGCGAGACTTCGGAGTGCCAGGCGATCAACGACAGCGGCACGCCGCAGGGCCTCGGGACGCGCAGCGGCGTGAGCTACGCCTTGCGGGCGACGGCCGGCCAGGCGCTGCTGGTGCGCGGCTTCGAGCTACAGACGTCGCAGTCCGGTGGCGCGACGATCAACGTGCAGCTCTACGCCGAGTCGGGAGGCGAGCCGGGCGCGCTGCTCAGCAGCGGCACGATGCCCGTCGGGCCCACGCGTGCCTGGTATCAGGCGCGCCTGGACCAAGCGGTCACGATCGGCGCCGGCGAGCGCTTCTACATCGGGTTCAGCAACCCGTCGACGCCGATCGAGGCCTCGACGATCAACGGCGGAACGGCGGTGCCGTACTTCCGCGACGACGGCCCCGGCGGCGCCTGGAACGGGCCGATCAGCGGCGTGTCGTGGGGCTTCCGCGTGCTGTGCGACGGTCCCGCCGGGGCGACGCCGACGCTCGCCATCGATGGCGTGCCGGAGATCGGCGTGAACTTCGCGCTGACGCTGGCCGCCGCGGGCCAAGGATCCACCGGTGTGCTGCTGTTCGGCGCCTCGGATACGACATTCCTGGGTGCCCCGCTGCCGCTCAGCCTCGGCGTGCTGGGCGCGGTCGGCTGCGATCTGTTGGTCTCCGCCGACATCGCGCTGCCGATCACTCCGGTCGGCGGGAGCGCGCGCGCACCGATCATGCTGCCGCCCGACGACGCCCTCGTGGGGCAGGACTTCTACAACCAGTTCGTGCTCATCGATCCGGGCGCCAACCCGGGCGACCTGGTCACGTCCAACGGCGGCTGGGCCCGCATCGGCAAGTTCTGACGCGACTGGGCGGTCAGTCGCCCCCACGCGTCGCGAGGGCCAACCCCGGGGGTGGTGTACCTTGCGGCGCGCGGAGACGGCCCGCATCCTGACGCGGTGACTTCCGCTCGATTCTCCGTCATCGCCCCAGCCCATTGGCTCTTGCTCGGCGCCGCCGGCGCCGTCGCCCTGGCAACCGCCGGGGCGGCGCAGAACGGCACGGCGATCTACGAGCTGCGGTTCGACACCACCTGGAGTGCAGTCACGCACCCGGTGGAGTTTCCGCCGAACCCGCACTTCTCGCCGCCCGTAGGTGGTACGCACGACGGCGCCACCTCGTTCTGGCAACCGGGCGGCTTGGCCACTCCCGGCATCCAAGCGATGGCCGAAGGCGGCGCCACGTCGCCGCTGAGTGTGGAGATCAGCGCCGCGGTCACCGCCGGCGGTGCCGACCAGATCCTGCGCTTCTCCGGGCTCGGATCCTCGCCGGCTTCACGCACCGTCACCTTCAACGTGCAGGCGGACTTTCCCTACGTGACGCTGGTGTCGATGCTCGCACCGAGTCCGGATTGGTTTGTCGGCGTCTCCGGTCTCCACCTCCGACCCAACGACGTTTGGATCGATGACCTGGTCGTGCCCCTCACCGTGTGGGACGCCGGGACCGACAGCGGCACCACCTACCTCTCACCCAACCTGCCCACTGTCCCGGCGGCGCCGATCGACCCCGTGACGACGGGCGCCGGCCCCTTTCAAGGTCTGCCCGGCCCCGTCGGTACCTTCACGCTGCGACGCCGCGCCAGCAGTCTCGTTTACGGCTGCGGCGTGAACCCCAGTGGCAGCCTGCGCGACATCAGCGGCGCCGCGATCCTCGGCCGCACCACAACGATCGCACTGCACGATCCCACCGGCGCCCTCGCCGCCCCGGCGACCAGCGTCGTTGCGATCTCGGCGGCGCCGCTGCCGACGTTCCCGTGCGGCGTTGCCATCGGCGGGCTGGGGCTCGGCCCGCCCGGAGCCCCCGGCGAGCTGCTGGTGGCGCCACCGTTCCCGGTCACGCCCGGACCCGCGTGGAACGGCACGCCGGCGCTCTACCGCCTGCCGATCCCATTCATCCTGTCGCTGTTGCGGACCCGCATCTACGTGCAAGGCGTCCTCGTCGACGCCACCCGCGTCGGATTGACCGATGCGATCGTCTTGGGCATCGGCTCCTAGTTCCTAGTGTCCTGGATCCGAAGTTCCTGCACAGATGGCACCCGTCCGGCCACCGCTCGCTGCGTCGCACCTCCTCGACGTATCCACCAATATGCCTGCGTCGGTGCTTCTTGCGAGCAGCGTCCGGTCACGCACCCTCTGC
>JBCCGH010000007.1:0-122553 GCA_039029375.1 Planctomycetota bacterium | reverse complement strand
TGGACAAGTCGAGGAGACGCAACGCCGCTCGCAGCGTTGGGTCGTCCTCGCCGTATCCACCAATATGCCTGCGGCGACCCGCCTTGCGACCGGCGCCGATGTCTCGCGGATAAGGCCCCATCTGCCTGAATCACACCACTACAGCCACGCGGCCACGGCGCGACCGTCGTCGACGATGGCGCCGCGGCGGTCGAGCACTTGGTCGGCCGGGACGACGGACTGCCGCAGCGCGGTTACGACCTCGTCTTGATGGACTGCATGATGCCGCGCATGAGTGGCTTCGAGGCGACGGCCGGGCTGCGTGCCGCAGGCGACTTCGGGCAAGTCGTTGCCCCGACGCCAAGCGCGCTGCACGAGGACCGCGAGCGCTGCCTGGCGGCGGGGATGGACGGTGTCCTGACGAAGCCGCTGCAGCGCCGAGTCCCTGGCCGAGGTGCTCTACGCGGCGGCACGGGGCGGTCGAGACCCCGCGTCGGTCGATGGTGGGCGATGAAGGACTCGAACCTTCGACCCCCAGCTTGTCGAGCTGGTGCTCTAGCCAACTGAGCTAATCGCCCGTCGAGGGCCCCTTTCTACGCAGCGCCTGACCCCGTTGCAAGATCCGCTCCGGCCCCTCCGCTCCGGCCCCGCGCCGGACATCCCGCCACCGCCGGCGTAGACTCCGCGCAAGGTCTCTCCATTGGGTCTGCTGCAACGAGCCGTCGCCCTGCCACGCGCGGGCGAAGTGGTCACGCTGGAGCGCGGCGGCTGGCAGCTGGTGCTGGAGGGCGCGCGTGGCGGCGGGGTCGCCCTGCTCGCCCACGACGGCCGCCGCGGCGAGCGGCTCGTGCTCGGCACGCCGGCAGAGGGGACGCTCGCTCTGGCCCTCGTCGCGCCGCTGCTGCCCCTGCGGGTCCGACTGCGCGAGCGGCTGGCGCTCATGCCGGGCACACGCCTGCGCGGCTACGTGCGGGCGCCATTGGTGCTGCTGTTGGGCTGCGGCGCCGGCGACAACGGCGCGGCCAACCACGCCTTCTACGAGCTGCGGCCCGCGTCCCTGCGCACGGCCTGGTGCGAGGACAACGGAGTGCATGGCTACGTGCACGTCGTGGAGAGTCCCTTCTTGCTGGAACATCGAGCGCCGCGCGGCGAAGCTGAGTTCTTGGTGCCTTTGTTCCTTCACAACGATCTCGACCGACCTCTGCTCCTCGACGAAGTGTCACTCGCGGCGCTCGGCCGCGAGGTGCGCGAGGTGCGCGGCTGCCCAACCGCAATGCCACGCCGGCTGCGCTGGAGTCGCCAGGAGGGACTGCTCCAACAAGCCCGAGCATGGCCGGCGACGAGGCGGCGCACGCAGTGAATCGGCAACGCGTCGGACTCCTGGTGCTGCTGGTCGCGCTGGCGGGCTGCGATCCACTGCCACCGAGTGCGGTGTCGCCGACGGCGGTCGAGCATCTCGCCGAAGATCTCCAGAGTGCGTTTGCGCCGCTGCGCGGCGGCATCGAGCGGCTCGCAACGCGGCAGAACGAGGACCGAGAGCGCGTGGGTGAGCTGGCGCAGCAAGTCGGTGCGGCGCTGCAGGCACTGCAGCAACAGCCTTCGCCCCCGCCGAACGACGACATCTCGGCGCTGCGCGCGCGGCTGGAGGCGCTGGAGCAGCAGGTCAACGAGCAGCGCGAGGCGAGCGACCGCGACCGGGAGCTGATGATCCACGCGCTCGACTCGATGTCGTCACGCCTGCAGCGGTTCTTGGAACGACTGTCCGGACAGCCACTGCCGGTGCCGGCCCCCATCACCAACGGCGCGGGCACCGGCCCGACCACCGATAGCGTGAGCACCGACAGCGTGGGCACCAACGGCGCGGCCACCGACGGCGCGACCCGTGACGCCAACCCCACGGCGACCCCGAGCGACGACGCCGGCGGGGACGCCCCCGACCAGCAGCAGGCCGCCAGTCCCACGCCCTGGTGGTGGGCCTGCCTCGCCGCCGCGGGCGGGATCGGCCTCGCCTTCCTCGTCGCGCGGGGACGGCGGCGCGAGGAAGAGCGGGTCGAGCAGGCGACGGTCGAGCCGAGGCTGGCCGACGGCGAGCACGAGCCGTTCGACCTGGACACCTTTGCCTCCCTCCGCGCGCTCGCCACCGCGGCCGGCGAGCTCACGGACCGGCCGATCGCGGTCGATCCGCCCCTGCCCCCCGAGCCCCACGGGGCCGCGGCGCCGATCGCCTGCGTGTATGAGATCGAGCACCCGGAGCCCGCGGCATTGCGCCGCCTGGTGACCCAGTGGCTGACCGAGGACCCCCGTATCTTGTGCAGCCCGCCGCCCAGCACCGTGACCGAAGACCACGTCCTGTCGGTACGCTATTTCCTCCCGCCAGAGGAGATCGGCCGGGAGGCGCCGCGGATCGAGGCCGCGCTGCAGGCCCTGGCCCAGAGCCCGCTTGATCAACCGCTGGACCGACCGCTCGTCGGCGACGGGAAACGGGGGCAGCGCGCTGGCGGCGACGACTATAGTTCCGCCGTCTCCCATCCCTAACGTCGCCAGCAGACCGCCCCAATGATCATCGGCATCCCCAAAGAGATCAAAGAGCAAGAGAACCGGATCGGCGCCGTGCCCGCGGTGGTGCACGACCTGGTCCAGCGCGGCCACACCGTGCTGATCGAGCGCGGTGGGGGGAAGGGGGCCGGCATCCCGGACGAGCTGTTCATCGAGGCCGGCGGCGAGATCGTCCCCTCGGCCGCGGGAGTGTTCGAGCGCGCCGAGATGATCGTGAAGGTGAAGGAGCCGCTCCCCGAGGAGTGGCCGATGATCCGGCCCGGCCAGATCCTCTTCACCTACTTCCACTTCGCGGCGTCGCGCGAGCTCACCGACGCGATGCTGCAAAGTGGCGCCCACTGCTTCGCCTACGAGACGCTGACCGAGGACGGCGACAGCCTGCCGCTCCTCACCCCGATGAGCGAGGTCGCCGGCCGGATGTCGGTCCAGGTCGGCGCGGTCTCTCTGGAGGGGCACCATGGCGGCCGCGGCATGCTGCTCGGCGGCGTGCCAGGCGTCGAGTCTGCGACCGTCCTGATCCTGGGCGGCGGCGTGGTCGGCACCAACGCGGCGAAGATGGCGGCCGGTCTCGGCGCTCGCGTCTTCCTGATGGACATCGACCTGGAGCGCCTGCGCTACCTGGCCGACGTCATGCCGGCCAACGTCACGACCCTCTACTCCAGCCCCCTGGCGATCCGCGAGCGGTTGCCGGAAGCCGATCTCCTGATCGGCGCGGTCCTGGTCAGTGGCGACCGCGCCCCGGTGCTCGTCCGGCGCGAGGACCTGGCGATCATGAAGGACGACGGTCCCGTGGTCGTCGACGTCTCCGTCGATCAAGGCGGCTGCATCGAGACCTGCAAGCCCACGACCCACGCCAACCCGACATACGTCGTCGACGGCGTGCTGCACTACTGCGTCGCGAACATGCCGGGCGCGGTCGCGCGGACCTCGACGTTCGCACTGACAAACGCGACCGGCACGTGGGTGCGCCGGCTCGCGCAAGCCGGTATCGCCGGCGCCGTGCAACAGCCCGCCCTCGCGACGGCGGCCAACGTGCTGGCCGGCAAGGTGACGCACCCCGGCGTCGCCAACGCGTTTGGGATGGAGTGCGTCACGCCCGCGCAGGCGGTCTAGCGGGCCTCGCCACAGCAAGCGACGATGCAGGCGACGGAGGGGGACCACGGGCTGAGCACCCTGCACAGCCTGGTACTGGGGCTCGTCGAGGGCCTAACCGAGTTTCTGCCGGTGAGCAGCACCGGCCACCTCATCGTGGCCAACGCGTTCTTCGGCACCTCGGACCCGGCCTTCGAGGTGGCGATCCAGGCCGGCGCGATCACGGCGATTCTAGTCCTCTACTGGCGGCCGCTGCTGCGCTCTCTGGCGGCGTTGTGGCAAAAGCGCGCGGCGGCAGATGCGGCCGGGTCGGGCGGCACAAACCTCCTGGTGGCGATCTTCATCGCCGCCGTGCCGGCGGCCGGGATCGGGCTCTGCCTCGACGATCTCATCGAGTCGTATCTGTTCGATCCACTGGTCGTCGCGGCGACCCTCATCCTAGGCGGCCTCGGCTTCTTCTGGGTCGAAGCGTGGAGCGACCGCCGCACGAACGCCGGGCACACGCCGACCACGATGGCTGACCTCACGCCGCGCCAGGCGCTGGTGATCGGCTTCTGGCAGACCCTGGCGCTCATCCCGGGCACCAGCCGCTCCGGTGCTACGATCGTCGGCGGGCTGGTGACGGGGCTCTCGCGCGCCGCGGCGGCGGAGTTCTCGTTCTTGGTCGGGCTGCCGATCCTCTACGGCGCCTGTGTGCTCAAGCTGGCTTCGGACTTCGAGCGGTTCACTGGGCCCATGCTGCCGTCCGTGCTCGTGGCGTCGGCCGCGTCCTTCGTGACGGCGCTGCTGATCGTCGGCCCGTTCGTGCGCTTTCTCCAACGGCACACGTTCCGGCCGTTTGCCTGGTATCGCATCGCTGCCGGCGTCGCGATCGTGGCGCTGTGGGGCGCCGGCATCATCCGCGTCGACGCGCCCGCGGCGGGCTGACGGCATAGTTCTGGCGGCAGCCGTGACGGCCATACACAGCGAGGCCGATCTGGTATTCGCAGCCGACGTGTTTCGAGAAGCCTTGGACCTCGTCCCGCCGGACGACACCAGCATGAACGACTGGCGGCCTTAGCTCTGAGGCTAGCGGGGAGCTTTAGACGCGCTTGTAGCCGAGCGACCGGAGCACGTGCAGGACCTCGCTCCAGCTGGGGAACGGCCGCGAATGCTCCTTCTTGAACTGATCGATCGCCTCGATGAACTCGAGGCATTCGGGGTCGATCTCGATCGGCGGCGGCGCCTTGGCCCGAGCCTTCGCGGTCGTGGGCGTGCGCTTGATGCCCTTCGGCAGCGGGGCGGGCCGCTTGGCGGTCTCGGCGGTGGCCGTGCTCTTGGCCTTGGCGCCACCCGCAGTCGACTTGGTCGCGGCCGGCTTGGCCGTCGCCTTCTTGGGCTGCTTCGCGCTCGGCTTGCGGGTGGTGGGCTTTTGGGCGGTCGGCTTCGCGGCGGGGCTCTTCTTGGCGGCGGTCTTCTTGGCCGCCTTCTTCTGCCCCGCCTTCTTGCTCGACGGCTTAGCCCGCGTGGTCGTCGCCTTGCCGGCGGCCTTCTTGGCCGTCTTCTTCTTCGTCGCCTTGCCCGTGGCGCTCTTGCTTGCAGCGGTCCCCATGCCCGCTGTATCGGACTCAGCCGAGCACGGCCTTGATCTGGTCGGTGGTCACGGGACGAATGATCCCGCGATCGGTCACCAGGCCGCTGAGATGGGCGGCCGGAGTCACGTCAAAGGCGGGGTTGCGGGCGCCCACGCCAGCCGCCGCGACCCGGCTGCCGGCCATCTCGAGCACCTCAGCCGGATCCCGATCCTCGATGGGGATGTGGCTGCCATCGGGGATCGACAGGTCAAAGGTCGACATCGGCGCAACCACGTACATCGGCACGTTGTGCGCCTTCGCCGCCAGCGACAGCGAGTACGTGCCGACCTTGTTGGCGACGTCGCCGTTGGCTGCGACCCGGTCCGCGCCGGTGACCACGACGTCGATCTCGCCCCGCGCCATGAGCCCGGCCGCCGCCGAGTCGGCGATCACCTGGACCGGGATGCCCTCTTCGGCGAGCTCGAGCGCGGTCAGGCGCGCACCCTGCAGCAACGGCCGCGTTTCGTCGGCGAGAACCTTGAACTTCTTGCCCAGCCGGTGTGCGGCGAACATCACCGCCAATGCGGTGCCGTCGCCGGCGGTGGCGAGGCGCCCGGCATTACAGTGCGTCAGCACGGTCATGCCGTCGTTGATCAGCTGCGCGCCAAACTCGCCCATGGCGAGACACAGGCGCTCGTCCTCTTCGTGCACCGCGCGGGCCTCGGCGAGCAACGCCGCCACGGTCGGCTCGTTGGCCGCGCGCGCGAGCAGCCGGTCGACGGCCCAACCGAGGTTGACCGCCGTGGGGCGGGAGGCCTTGAGGAGGTCACCGACTTCGCCACACGCGGTCGCAAACGCCGCCGCGTCCGCGGGCTGGCGCTCGCGCACGCCGACCACCATGCCGTACGCCGCGGCCACGCCGATCGCCGGCGCGCCGCGGACCGCGAGCCTCTTGATCGCGTCGATCACGGGGTCCAGCTCGCGCAGCTCGAGCACGACTTGCTGGTGGGGGAGAAGCGTCTGGTCCAGCAGCGCCAAGACCCCGTCTTCGGCGCCGCGCCACTCCAACGTCGGGTGCATCCCGGCATCCTACCCAGGGCCCCCTCCCGAGCCAGCTGTGGGTGCCACCCGGGCGCGTTCCGCCCTCGCAGCGGCGAACCTTGCGCCAGGGTTCACCGCTGGCCCCGCGCGCCCGGCGCGCCGTCAGCCCGTCAGACGCGACAGAATCGACGCGTAGGTCGCGGCCGTCTCCTGCACGATCTCGCCAGGGAGAGGTGGAGGCGGCGGCGCTTTGTCCCAGGCCAGGGTCTCGAGGTGGTTGCGCAGCAGCTGCTTGTCCAGCGAAGTCGGCCGCGCGCCGGGCGCCACTTCCTCGGCCGGCCAGAAGCGGCTGCTGTCCGGCGTCAGGCACTCGTCGATGAGCACCAGGTCGCCGTCGATCGTCCCGAACTCAAACTTCGTGTCGGCGATGACGATGCCGCGCGACGCGGCGTGCGCCCGCCCGCGCCGAAAGAGCTCGAGAGCCACGTCGCGGGCCCGCCCCGCCAGCGGTGCCCCGACCGTCTCGACCACCTGGGCAAAGCTCGCCGGCTCGTCGTGGCCGCTTGCCGCCTTGGTCGACGGCGTCAGGATCGCCGGCTCGATGGCGCTCGCGTGCTGCAGGCCCGGCGGCAACGGCACCCCGGACACGGCCTGGTCGCGCTGGTAGTCCTTCCAGCCGCTGCCGGTCAGATACCCGCGAACGACCCACTCGACCGGCAGGGGCGCGGCCTTGCGGCAGCGCATGGTCCGGCCACGCAGCAGGGGCCGGAACTCAACGGGTACGTCCGGCATCGCGTCGACGTCGGTGGCCAACAGGTGGTGCGGCACGACGTCGCGCAAGTGCTCGAACCAGAACGCCGACAGCTGGGTCAGGACCGCACCCTTGCCGGGAATCCCGACGTCCATGACGACATCGAACGCCGAGATCCGGTCGGTGGTGACGATCAGCAGATCGTCGCCCAGCTCGTAGAGATCGCGGACCTTGCCGCGGCCGAGGCACCGCGCGAACGGGAGATCCGTCGTCAGGACTGCAGAGGCCACGGCCCGAGGCTCGCGCCGTGGCGCCGCGGATTCAAGCCACGGCGTCGCGGCGCGTCAGCGCGGCGCGTCCGGCGCAGCGCCCGAGGCCTCGCCGGGCACCAACGCGGGCGTCACCGGCGCCGGCACCTCGCGGATCCCGAAGAACAGATTGAGCTCCGGCGGCTTGGGGGCGGTGCGGTCCTCGATGAACGCGTCGGCGACCACCACCGTCCGGTAGTCCTGGTCGACGGCGCCGCGCCAGTTCTCGTTGGTCCCCGGCACGCTCAGCGAGAGCGCGCCGTCGTCGGCGAGGAGGTAGGTGCCGGAGTAGGAGAAGCTCTCGCCGTCGGCGCCCACGGCCTCGAGCGAGAAGCCACCCGTGGCGTTGAAGGTCAGCGTCCCTTGCGCCACATCCGTGCCCGGCCGCGAGGGGCTCACGAACACCGTGTGCACGCCCAGGTGATAGGTCCCGGCCAACGCGCTGCGATCCGCGGCGGTGGTGCGATGCCGCACCAGAGCAATCAGCCCGCTCTCCCCATCCGCCTCATCCTCGTCGACGCCGAGCATCAGGTTGCGGTCGACGCCGCAGAAGAACGCGCGGGTATCGGTGACCTGCGGATCGGCGTAGACCAAGTTGAGGTCGGCGCGGCTGTCGGCAAAGCCCTGCGCGGTGCCCGACAGATCGACGTTGACGCCGCCGGACTGCACACCGACGCCGGCCACCATCCCGGCGCTGTCGATCGACAGTCGCCCGCCGAGCGTGCGCCCGACGTTGTTGGGGTCCAGCAGGCTCGACGCCGTGCCGTAGATGAGGTGCTGGCTAAAGACGTGCCAGGCGCCCTCGAGGTTGGGCGCGCCCGAGACGATGCGCGTTCCCCAGAACAACCCGATCGCCGGGGCCTCGGTCGTGCTAAAGCGGTCGGTGAAGTAGTAGCGACCTGTATCGCCCTGCAGCCCATACGCTCCGGAGAACCGAATGATGGGTCGGCGCGCCCCCTGGTTGACGAAGATGCTGAGCGCGCCGGACTCCTCCAGGGCATAGTCGTCGGTGTCCGACGTTTGCCCGTCCCGCGACACCCGATACCGTCCATCGTCCTGCATGACCAGGATGCCGCGATCGAAGCCCGCCTCACCGGGGTTGAGCGGGAATTCGCTGAACTCTGCCACGCTCAGCAAGGCGAAGAGGTGATGGCTGGCCTGCACCAGGACTTCACTCTCCGGTCGGTCTTCGTCGCCGCCTTCGGCACAGGCGACCGTGAGCAGGCTCGCCACCAAGAGGGCGGGGGCCGAGCAAGAAAGCGAGCGGGACGCGGCGGCGCCGCGGCGAGAGACAGTCAAGTGCAACGCGCCTTTGGATGGGAGTCTCGTAGCCGGGGAGTGTACGAAGCCCCGCCAGTGGCGGAACCGGGCAGGGCCGATTTCCGGGGCAGGCGCGCACCCCGCGGTGCGAAGGCGCGTTGCGCCCGGTCGCGCGGTACGCTCGCGGTCGTCGCCGCGGCGTGGCTCAGCGCGTGCGCGGCCCCGACGTCGTTTGGCGGGCCGCTCGCCGTGCGCAACCAGCACCCCGCACAGCTCACCGTGCTACACCTCGACCCCCGCGCGACGGCACCAGTGCCGGCCGGGACCGTGCAGGCGCGCGCCGACGCGGCCTACACCAGCCTCTTCCTCGGCGGCACCGGCAACGGCAACACGTTTGGCATGGACGGCGAGATCCTGCGCACCGGGCTCAAGGCCGAGGTCGGTCTCGGCGCCGGGCTCTCCCTGGCCGCCGAGCTGCCGCTGCTGCACACGAACGGCGGCTTTCTCGACGCCTTTCTGATCGACTGGCACGACTTGTTCGGCCTGCCCGATCAGGACCGCTCGACGTCGCCGCGCAACCAGTTCGAGGTGCGGGCCACGCGCCAACTCAACACGGTCTACGAGCTGCGCGAGCGCGACCTGGAGGTCGGGGACATCCCGATGGCGCTCACCTGGTCGATCCTGAGCCCGGAGCCCCGCGGCCCGGACGACGAGCGCCGCAACGGCGTGGGCCTGGCCGCCCGCGTCGGCGTGGAATGGCCCACGGGGGACGCGGACGCCGGTTTTGGCAACGGCGAAGTCGATTGGTCACTCGGGCTGTTGGGGGAGCTTCGCACGGGTCCGGTCGCCTGGACCGCCCACGCCTCGCACACCTTCGCCGGCACGCCGGACGTCGCCCGACGCGGTGGCCTCGACTTCGCCGACGTGACGTCGGCGGGTCTCGGCCTGGAGTGGGCTGTGGCCGATCGCTGGGCGCTGCTAGTGCAGACCGAGCTCGAAACCTCGACCCTGCGCAACCTCGACTTCGACCGGGTCAGCGATCCGCAATGGCTGCTCTGGACCGGCGTGCGCACCCGAGTCAGCCGCTCGGTGGCGATCGAGGTCGCGCTCGGCGAAGACCTCTCCGCCTTCGTGGCGCCCGACTTCACCGCGTATCTGGGCCTGACCGTGCAGCTGTGACCGCGACGCGGCCGCGGGTTTCGCCTACCGTCAGGTGACACTCCAGCGGTGCGACACCAACCCGCTTTGCTTTGGACCATCGTGCCGTCCCGGTCGTAAGAGGAGCGCTCCCATCATGTCGTCGACGCCGCCGCCTGCCGATTCGTACTACCACGCCTCGCACGTCGAGGGCTTCGCCAAGATCGGCGAAGCCAAGCCCGACTTGGCGGAGAAGTTCTTCGCCTGGTACGGCGCCGCGATGGGGCCCGGCGCCTTGTCGCGCCGGGAAAAGACCCTGATCGCCCTGGCGGTGGCGCACGCGATCCAGTGTCCGTACTGCATCGACGCCTACACCAAGAACGCGCTGGAAGCCGGCGCCGACCTCGACCAGATGACCGAGGCCCTCCACGTCAGCGCCGCGATTCGCGGCGGCGCAAGCATGGTGCACGGGATGCAGATGCGCGATCACCACGACGCGCTGTCCATGTGAGACGCCCGAGATGCGCAACCGCTTCGATCAGCAGCTCGACCGCCATGCGCTCGCACCGCTCACCGCGCGCGGCGTGACCACCTTGCAGGTGAACCTCGGCAAGCTCTGCAACCAGGCGTGCCGGCATTGCCACGTTGACGCCGGGCCACACCAGACCGGCGCCGACGTGAACATGGGGGAAGAGGTGGCCGAGCTGGTGATCGAGGCACTGCGCCGCGGCGGCATCGCGACGCTCGACCTGACCGGCGGCGCCGCCGAGCTGAATCCGCACTTTCGGCGACTCGTGCAGGAGGCGCGCGACGCCGGCGTGCACGTGATGGACCGCTGCAACCTGTCGGTGCTGTTTGAGGCCGGCCAAGAGGACCTCGGTGCGTTCTTGGCCGAGCACCGCGTCGCGGTCGTGGCGAGCCTGCCCTACTACCGCAAAGATCGCACCGATCGCCAGCGCGGCGCCGGCGTGTTCGATCGCAGTATCGACGGGCTTCTGGCGCTCAATCAACTGGGCTACGGCAACGGCAACGGCGAGCGGCAGCTCGACCTCGTCTACAACCCCGTGGGCGCGTATCTGCCCGCGGACCAGCACCAGCTGGAAGCCGACTTCAAGCGCGAGCTGCGGCAGCAGTTCGACATCGTGTTTGACCACCTCTACTGCATCACCAACATGCCGATCGCGCGGTTCCTGGAGTGGCTGCAGCGCTCGGGCAATGAGGCGGCGTACATGAAGCGCCTGCTCGACGCGTTTAATCCCGCCGCGGTGCCCGGCGTGATGTGCCGCGATCTGATCTCGATCGGCCCCGACGGCACTGTCTACGACTGCGACTTCAACCAGATGCTCGGCCTGCCCATCACCGGCGAACGGCGCCATCTACGCGACCTCGATTGGGATGCGGTCGCGGCGCGGCCCATCGTGACCCGCGATCACTGCCTGGGCTGCACGGCGGGCGCCGGTAGTTCGTGCGGGGGCGTGACCGCCGGCTGAGGGGGTCGCCCGGGACCGACCCTGGCCCAGCGCTGGCTGACCGGCGAGGCACCCCGTAGCCTCTCGCCGTCCCGTGGCTCGTCGTCAACCCAAGCCGCGCCGAATCCGCGCCGCCGGATGCGGCTGCCTCGCCCTGCTGATGCTCTTCGCCCTGATGCTAAGCGGCTTCGAATGGTATCTGCGTGCCAACGAGCCCGAGGTGTTCGGCCCCGCACCGGCGATGCGCTACATGGTCGAGCCCACCGGCGACGGCCCGCGGGCGGTGCGACTGGTCGCGGGCTGGTCTGGCCACCAGGTGGTCAGCGGCCGCGAAGTGACGATTCGGATCAACGCCGAGCGCCGCCGGGGCCCCGAGGTCGGCGCCCGGGAGGCCGACGAGAAACGGCTGCTCATCGTGGGGGATAGCCTGGTGTTCGGCTTCGGCGTCGAACACGACGAGACCTTCGGCGTCCACCTCGAGAGCGCGCTGGAAGCCGAACTGGCGATCCCCGTCACCGTCGGCAACGCCGGCATCCCAGGGCTCTCCACCGAGGATCTACCCGAGAGCCTGCGCCAGCACGCGGACTTCGGCGCCGACGCGATTGTGGCCGCCATCTACCTGGGCAATGACTTCAGCGAGGACTGCGAGGTCTACCGCGCCGTCGTGAATGGCTACGTCCTGCAGGGCGCCTTCGCCCGCCATGCCCACCGATCCTGGCGCACGCGCCTGTCGCTCCAATGGCGGGTGGCGTTCGCCGTCGAGCGCTTCATGCGCCAGTACGCACCGTCACTGAGCCTGAATCCCGCGCTCCTGGCGGCGACGCCCGAAGAGGCCGAGCGCCTGCGCGGCTTTCCGCCGCTCGAGCAGATGCGCGAGGGCGTGTTCATGGACGTGGTGGACGATCCTGGTTATGTCGCGACGGCGCTCGACCGCACGGCCGGGCACCTGCGCGAGCTGCGCCGGCTTGCCGCGAGCCGGCCACTGCTGATCGTGCTTTTTCCCAGTCGTCGACACACCCGCGCCGACTTGTTTGTGGAGACGCTCGAGCAGCTTGGGCTCGCGCCGGCGCACTACCGGCGCGGCACTGTCCAGCGCCGTTTGTCCGAACTCGGCGCTGCGCTCGACGTCGACATGCTCGACCTGACGCCCGAGCTCGCCGCGGGCGACGTCGCCACCCAGGACGCTCGCTGGATCCCCAACGACTGGCACTTCTCGCCCGCTGGGCACGCCCAGGTCGCGGGCTGGTTGCTGCCGTGGTGCCTGCCGGCTTTGCGCTAGCAAGCGCCGGATGAGACGTTTTGGCACCCTGCCCGCGGCCGCTCCAAGTCCGCGACTCCGAGTTGATTGCTCCCGGCCAGGCCGTGGCACCGCCGACGTCCAGAGCCTGTCGGGTCGCCGCTCGGGCGCGTCACGACCATGGCTCTCAAGGTCCGTGACCCGGAATGCGCCGGGCTTGCTCAGGCCACGATGGCCCCTGCGCTTCCCCAACGGCAGGGGTGCGAGCCGGGCTGCGTGACAACCACGAGCGAAGCAAGCCCTACGGGAACCATGCTGGCGTAGAGCTGCCGGCGTCCGTAACGTCTTGCCAGGGGAGACTGGCTGCGGAGAGATCGTCGGCGCAAAGTGATTTGTGCAAACCGCCTTGCAGCCAAGTCGCTCCTTCCCTCGCCGAACTTGGAAACAAGGACCTCAATCGATGACCGTCCAGACCCGTTTCGCCAAGGCATCAATCCTCTTTTTCCTTGTTGTGCTCTGCGCGGCGTGCGCCACAGGTCGCCGTTCGATGGACCTGGGGCGCGCCGCGGTCGCCTTTCGGCCTTCGGTTGGATTCGCCGGCGACCCAGTCCTTCCGACGACGCTCGCAGCACCCTCGGATCGAGCGGGGTCAACAGGCGAGGCGGACCCGGCACCCGTTTCAACGCGCGGCCAAACCACACCGTCCCCCATGACGAAGTTCCGACTCCCGGTCCTGCCGCCGACGAGCCGCGGCCAGGACGCCGAAATGGACGGAGAGGACATTGAGCGATCGCTCCACCGTCGATGGCGCTTCCTCGCCTCGGTCGGCGGCGGCGTCCTCGACTACGAGTCGCACGGGCTCGTGAGTGTCGGAGGCACGCCCACCGCCAACCCTTTCGATGGCGACGGTACCGGGCTTCTCTTGCGCGGCCGCGGCGAGTGGTTCTCCAGTCGCCACATCGGGGCCGGCGTCGATTTCCAATGGCTCGACGGCTCGAGCCTGGACAGCGCAGGAGTCGGCGATGCGGACTTCACCTCCCTCGACCTCTTCATCCACGGCAGCTTCCGCGCGACCTACGACGACGACTTCCGTGCTCCGGTCCGCATGGGGTTCTGGCTCAACCAGAGCGACTTTGAGGAGAGCTTGAGCGGGGTACAGTTCGAAACCGATCGGACTGCGGTCGGCGTGCGCCTGGCGGCCGAGCCCGAGTGGGTTGTGTCCTGGTCACCGGAGCGCGAGTGGTCTGTGTTCGGCGAGGTCGCCGTGAGCGTAGGTCCCGTGGACGGCGACACGACCGACTTCACGCCCTCCGTTAGCTTTGACTCCTGGGCCTCCTTGCTCCAGGCTGACGTGGGGGCGCGATTTCGGACCGGCAAGCTAATCTTGTCCGCGGGGTTCAACTGGCGCCTCTACGATGCGGGCAGAGTCGAAGTTGTCACCGGCACATCGCCGCTCCAAACCACGGTTGGGCTGGACTGGGACTACTTTGGCGGCTTCTTCGAGATCGGTACTGCGTTCTAGCGCCAGGCCGTTGGAGCCGCTGCCAGTTGATACCGAAACCGCCCCGTTCGCCGACCCGTGGCTAACCGGCGGCCAGCGAGTCACCGCTGGCCCGCCGCCCCATCGGCCGCGGCCCTTTGATGCAGATCCTTCGACCCGCCCGCTCGCGGCAGCGAGGCGTCCCCTTGCCCACTTCTATTTGCCCGGTCTCTCGGAAGACGACGCCGTCACTTCCGATCCTCCCCCTCGCCTTTGACCATGGAGTCGTCCCTCTTCAGCGACCCGTTGCTTCGCGACGTCCCAGTCCGCGAAGAGTATAAGGTCCTCGATCCCGGCATCCTACTCGCGAGGATTGGCTCTGGGGGGATGGGCAGCGTTTATCTCGCCCGGCACGTTCGCACCGAGGGACCTGTGGCCATCAAGTGCCTCAAGGCGACGCTCACCGCGGATGGCGAGCAGCTAGAGGAGTTGATCGCGCGTTTCAAGAACGAGGCGCGGCTGGCTGCAAGCATCTCCAGTCCTCACCTCGTGCAAGTCCAGGACGTTCGGCACGACTGCGGACTCCACTACATCGTCATGGAGTTCGTCCGCGGGGAATCCGCTCGCGGCAGACTGAAGCGCAAAGGCCGGCTCACCGTCGATGAGGCGCTGAGCATCCTCCACGGGGCTGCCAAAGGGCTTGCAGCGGCGCACGAGAACCAAGTTGTGCACCGTGATGTCAAGCCAGACAACATCCTCATAGCCACCGATGGTGTCGTAAAGGTCGCGGATCTCGGCCTCGCCAAAGCCGCCGACGGCGGCGGCCCGCGCAGGACCTACTCGCACGCCCGCATGGGCACGTTCGGGTACATATCCCCGGAGCAGATCGAAGACTCGAGTCGTGTCGGCGCGGCGACCGATGTTTGGTCCCTCGGGGCCACGGGGTTCTTTCTGCTCACCGGGAAGGACCCTGGCCGCCATTTTCCGCCGGCCGACGACGAGGGTTGGGGTGCCGGCGTCCCGGGCCCAGTGGTGGCGTTGCTGAAGAAGTGCACCGCCGAGGCGCTCGAAGCGCGTTTCCGCGACGCTGGCGCGGTCGTCGCGGCGCTCGAACCCCTCGTCAACTCCAGCGCCTCTCTGCGGGATCCGGACGCTGGAACTCACGCCACCCGGGTGGCGCTCGAGACGCCGCCACCGCAGCGCGCGATGGGCCGCATCAAGCACTGGCTCGACTCGCGTCCGCGGGATCCGAACCCCAGTCCCGAGACCCAAGTCCCCGAGGGTCTACCGACGCTAGCCCCGGAGCCGCGCAACCCCGGTCAGCCCATCGCGACCCTCCCACCGGCCGTCGCAGCCACCGAGAAGGAGCCGTCAGGCGTCGTGCCGGACGCGACGAACGTGGGGCAGACGTTCCGCTCACGGGGGATCTTGTGGGGCCTCGGTGGCGCAGCGCTGATCGTGGTGCCCGTGGCGTTCGCCATCGTGAAGCTCTTGCCCGAAGTCAGCGCGCAGGAGCTTTATATCAGCGCGGAGCGCAAGTTCGACGAGCAGGACTTCAGGGGTGCCGAAGCCGACTACCAACGGGCCTATGAGAAGGACCGACAGTCCTACATCCTCAACGGTTGGCAGAACTCCATGGAGAGGCTGATCCTCGAATCGCGAGCGGAACAGAATCTCCCGGAGGAGCTCGCCTGGATCGTGAAGCTTGAGGCAGCCGAGGAAGGAAGAGGGTCGCGACCGGAACGGCTAGCAGACTGCAAGAAGAGAATTGCAGACTCGCTCGGCAGCCGATGGCTCGTCACGTCCCCGGACGACGATTGGCCCAATGTCAGTTCTCGGACGGTGACGCTCCACGTGCGCGACGAGAGGCCCCACGATGCCCTCGAAGTCACAACGCTGCTGGTGAACAGCGATCACTCGTTGCGGCCCAGCGACGACGGTTTCAAACTGGATCTGCCGTTGGTCGAGGAAGGCCGCCAAACGCTGGCGTTCTCTGCCCGATTCCCCGACGCCCACCGCAATCCGCACGTGGTCGAATTCGAGGCACTCGAAATCGTCGCCGACTGGTCGCCGCCCGATCTTGACGTGAAGCCTCAGGCCGCGGACAAATCCGCCCCGGTGACCCTCCGAGGGACGGTGGAGGACAATCAAAGCTCGGCCGATGCTGTCAACCTCAAGCTGATTTTGCGGGATCATGACCGCACGTTCCTCGTCTCGCCGGACTCCTCGGGCGCTTGGGAGACCACGCTGCGACTCGGCAACGGGGAATACCGCGCCCAGCTCGTTGCCGAAGATAGGCACGGCAATGAAGCGCGGCGGGCCCTTACGGTCCGGGTCCAAACCCCGATTGCCGGCGTGACGTTACACCACGCCCGGAACGTGGACGACCCAACCGGCGTCGCCACAGTGCTCGTGGACGCGCAGCGTCGCGCGACCCTCGAGCTCGAAGCCGCCGCTGCACTGAGTGTCACGATTCGGGCGGATGTCGAGCAGAAGGAGTCACTGTCGGCGGTAGGACAATACCTAGCGCGCCAGCGGGAGAGCGGGATCGGCGCCTCTGACCTACCCATCAAGCTCCTCGCGACCGCGACTCATCTCGAACCCGGCCAGTACATGGCGACCAGAACGGCCGGAAAGTTCGAGCTGCCGCTGGTCCTCCCAGACGGCCTCCGCAAGTTGAATCTTGAGCTCCACGCTCGGGATGAGTTTGGCAACGAGTCGGACCCCACCACGGTCGAGCTCAGGAGTGCCGAGGCGATCTTTCGGCAGCCGACATTGCTCGATGGGGGCACACCGGGTCCGGCGGACGTCTATTACACACATCAGACATCAATGACCCTACGAGGGGTAGTGCATCCGCACTCGCTCGTATCTTGGACCGTCGACGGGGATCAGAGCGGAAGCGAGACCGCGGGCGCCGACGGCAGTTTTTCCGCGCTGGCGGAGCTGCCTGCAACGGACGGCCGCTTCGAGATCGTCATCACGGCCACGATCGACGGAGACGTAGAGCGCGACTCCTTGACGGTTGCGCTGATCCGGGCGGCACCGATGCTCACTCTCAAGGCCCCCCCGGAGGACGCAGTCGTCCACTCGGACCGGGCTGAGCTAAGGGGTACGGTCGAGGAGCCCGCGGAGGTCTTCGTCAAGCGCCAACCGCAAAGTCCCGAGGACCGCGTGACCCTACAGAGCGGAGCGTTCGCCCATGAGGTCGCGCTTATCGAGGGGGACAACGTGTTCGAGGTGCGCGCCCAGGGCCCGTCCGGATTGGAGAGCACACGGAGCGTGCGCATCAGATACGAAGTCGTGCCGGAACCCGAACTGGAGTTGCTCTCGGCGGCGACGGTCTGGACCAGCCAGGACAATGTCGAGCTCAGTGTCCGCATCGCTCCACGTGGCTCCAAGCTCCTCATTCTGGTCGGCGGCGAGGTCACGGAGGAGCTCAATGCCGACGAGGATGGGCGCGTCCGCTGGACCGCGCCGCTGAGTGAGGAGCGCACGCAGTTTCTTCTGCGCGCTGAGAACAAGACCGGCAAGCGCAGCGGGGAGGTCCCGGTGACGATCCACCGAGACCGGACTCCGCCACTGCTCTCCGTGCCAAATCCGCCGACGAGTGGCCACCATTCTCAAACCCGCTGGGTTGAGATCTCGGGCTCGTGCACGGATGACAGCACTTGTGTCGTCTCCGTGAACGGGGATCAAATCAAAGTGGAACCGCAGCAGCCCAACTGGTCCTGGAGCGTGCCCGTAGCGGCCGGCCCAAACCCGGTGAAAGTGCAGGCCGAAGACCTCGCCGGCAACCAGGCACAGCCGCTGACCTTTACGATCGAGGTGGACGATCGACCTCCGGTGACGCTGCCGGCATGGGCCCATCCTGTTCGCGGCGCCACCGACGTCACGGTGGGCAGCGCCCGCTACTACACCGAGGTGCGAGATAGGGCGACCGGAATGGCGCTGTGCTTGGTGCATGGCAACGCCCCCGGCGGCTCCTTCTACATGGGAAGGAGGGAGATCACGATCGAGCAATTCAGCAACAGGGAAGATGCGTCCGGCGAACCGCAGGTCAGCAAGACGTTCGGCGAATACTCTAGCTGGGCCCGGCAACGCGGCTTCGACTTGCCCACGCAGCAACAGTGGGAGTTCGCGTGCGCGGGGAGAACCCGGTTCGGTCTCGAGGGCATGAACGAAGAACCCTTCGAGTGGGTGAGGATCAAGGGCCGCGCAACGAGCTCGCAGGAGGCCTACATGCCGGGAGGCCATTCCAAGACTAGGAGCACGAGCAATAGTCGACTCGGCGCAAGGGTGATTCGCTTACTCAAGCCATAGCCCCGCACCGCGACAAAGCAGAGCTGCTGGCGCATGGAAGCCGAACACACCGACGATGGCGCGATGCTCTGGTTGACCCCGCGGGTCACCGAGCTCGTCCTCCGCATGGCGGAGGACGAGCGGCAGGCGGCGCCCGACGTGTGGTCCTTCGTGAATCATGATCTACAGTCACGGGCCCGGTTGGCCCTGGGCCCGGTTCGACCAGGCGCGCGGCAAGAGACGAACGGACGGGCGAAGGACGCCGGTCATCTCGTTTCGGGCCACTTGGTCACCTTGTCACTGTCATGACCGAACCACGCGACGAAGCTCCACCCGAATCCTGCATCACGGCGCTCCTGCATAAGATGTCGAGGGGTGACCGGGACGCGACCAACGCCGTCTACTCCTTCATGTTCCGGGAGTTGCAGGTGCGTGCGGACCGGGCGCTGCGGCGTTCGGCGCAGCCGACGCTCCACGTCGCTGACCTCATCAGCCTGGCCTACGAACGCATCGCGCGCCTCGGGGGCAAAGATTGGCACGACCGCCACCATTTCCTGGCGGTGGCGGCGACCGCAATGCGCTGCGCTCTGGTGGACCACGCGCGACGCCCGCGGCTCCCCGAGGCGCAAGAGCCGGTCGAGGGGTTGCAGGTGGAAGTCGAGGGGAGCCTCTTGGACGTCATTGGCTTCGAGGAGGGACGCCAGCACCTGGAGGGCGTCGACCCCATCCTCGCGCGCGCCGTGGAGCTGCGCGCAATGGGCATGAACATGGTCGAGACCGCGGGTGCGCTGGGGATCTCGACCAAGACCCTGTCGAGGAAGTGGCCGAAGGTGCGCGCTGTGCTCGAACGGTTTCTGCGCTAGGCCACCGGCCGGGCTTTTGGTCGCCCCGGTGAGGCGTTCCGCGGAGCCTAGGTCTAGAATCCAGCACTGTCGGGCGCGCCGTGTGCCCCGTCGCCCTCGACCATAACTTTCGGAGTCATGTCTCGCCCGACGATCTCTTCGGCCTTGCCCTGGAGCGGCGGCTCTGAGACGGGACTGCGCAGCGAGCTGGTTCTGGCGGCGGGGGACCTCGAGCCCCTGGCCGATCCGTTCGTGCCGATCTCGGACTTCGCCCGCTACGCCCGTGTGCTGCTCGCTCGCTTCGCCCTGGACAGCGAGACGCTGCAGTACTTCGCGCTGAAGATTCAGCGGAGCGTCTACCGCCCGCTGGGCCGGCTGCGAATCCAGACGCGCATCGGCAACCCGGAGATCGATGCGCTCTGGCGGACGGAACAAGAGCGGCTGCGCCGAGCCGGGGGCAGCGAGCACGTGCAGCGCCTATACGAGCTGGGTGGCTCGGAGAGCCTGCCGGTCACGTTCTGTAAGAAGATGAGGTGCTACTTCCACCCGCCGTGTCCGCAAACGCGCGCACCCTTGCGCACCTGCCGCGACGACCAGGTTCTGATCGAAGCGGGGCTGCGGCCGTACGAAACCAGCGCGGAGCGCTACTTGGCGCCCTCTCCGGTTCCCGCCGAGGGAGAGCCCGCGACGTTCTATCGCTACATGGCTCACCCGGGCGAGCAGCCGCGGGGTCACGCCGCGCTGCGGATTGGTACCGAGCTTTATCGGGACTTCGGGAAACTAGTGCGAGCCGAGCTCGAGCCGCCGGAGGCAGAGGAGCTCGCGGCGCGCTTCCCGTGTCAACGCTGCGAGCATCGCGAGGATTGCTATCCCCAGGACAGCGGTCCCGATGACCCTATTCCCGCGGAGAAGCGACTGGTGCCGCTGTCGTTTTACGACTTCCGCTTCTTGGCCATCGAAGCCCCGGAGTTGACGTTCGGTGAGCTCTGCGACGTGCTGGGCGGCGCTCCCGGTGCAACGGTAGTGGCGCGTGCGGAGGGCGCCAGCACCAGCGGACGTCTGCCGCTGTTGCAGGGTGCCCTGGCGACCCGCGGCGAGCCGGGGGCCTGGCTGTTCCGCGGCGACGCCGTGCTGTTTCCGCTCGAAGTGTTGCGGCTCAAGCTGGTCGCCTTCGAGCAGGCCTGTCGCGGCCTCCGATCCCTCCACGATGCGTGCCACGCGCCCTACCTAAACGCCAGCGCGGACAACCTGCTGGCCAGCCTGCCGGCGGTGCCGGCGGGCGTGCCGGCTCATTGGCTGTTCTCGGTCAAGCTGACGAACCTAGGTGCGGTCCTCCCGTGGCGTGAGGACGGCGTGGATCCTGCCGCCGCCCCGCGCCTGACTGTGCCGTCGCCGGACGTGAACGAGCTGTGTGCGTCACCTTTCATGGTGCCGTCGGCGTTCGGTGAGGAGCACGCCGTGCGGGTGTCGGTGACCAAGGTCGTGCCCGAGGGCGAGCGCCTGATGGTGCGCCTGGAGGCGCGCGTTCCTGCGGGATCTCGGCTGGTCGAGCATCGCACCGGCGACGCGGCGAGACTCACCTCGCACGGCGCCGTCGCGGGCTTGCCATTGGTGCAGCTGTGGGCCGACGTAGAGGAGTCGACCACGCAGATGCTGCGGCTCACCGCCGAGCTCGCGGGCGAGGCGGCGTCAGCGGACTGGTGTGCGCCGCTTACCTTCGACGCAAGTGTCGCGTTCTACCGCCGATTTGGTCTGTCCTGCGATCTGTACGGGCTCGGGATGCTGCTCCTGCGAGCAGTGCTTAGCAACGATCGCCAGGGCCTCGATTCGGTCGGGCGGGCGGCGCAGGGGATCCTGCGCCGACTCAGCGGGACGCTGGACCTGCGAAACGATGCCGTGGTCGACGCAGAGGAGGCGCGACGTGCACTCCTCGCCGAGGTGGAACGAGACTCGGAGGGCCTGTTTGCAGCTCACAACCTGCTGTATTCTAAGGCGGAGCGGGGCGCGCATCCCGATCCAGTGCCGGCAGATCTCTGGGCCGATACGCTGGTGCTGGCGTTCCGCCTGCTCTCGACGATCCCTGGCTTCGCCTTCTGTCGCGATCACGCCGACTTCGACCGCGAGCCGCCCGGGATCTTGGCGGGTAAGGTGCTCGGCGAAGTTCACGCCCTGATCGAGCGCATCTACGTGGAGATGTTCGAGCGCGGCCAACGCGACACCGACATTCGCGCCGTATGCCGCGACGTGCTGGCGAAGCTGCCGAATGGTCTCGAGCCCCGCTCGAGTTCTTGATGGAGCGCGCCTCGACCCTAGGGATACTGGCGAGTGAAAACCGCCGGACACGCTCATGGCGATCAAACTGACTGTGACGCGGACTGACGAGGCCAGTCCGCCCAAAGAGGTCGAGTTCGACGGTCGATTGCCGATTGCGATCGGTACGGAGAAGAGCTTCGACCTGCCGCTGGAGAGGCTCCCGGGTGTCTCGCGGCGCCACGCGACCATCTTCCCCGAAGAGGACAGCTTCACGGTCGTCGACACGAGTCGGTATGGCACCTCGATGGACGGTCGCAGGCTCGTCCAGAATAAGCACACGGCGCCGAAGACTGCCGACCGAGCCAAGATCGACGTGGGACCGTTCACCATTCGTATCGAAGTGATCGATGCGCCGGAGCCGCCGCCGGAGAAGCCTACTTCTGCCGATCCCATAGAGTCGCCGCAGTCTCGCTGTGATGCCCCCGCGGAGGCTCGGGACCTCCTGGCCGAATTGTCCCGCGCCTACATGCTGTGCCGGCACGAGAACGTGGAAGAGCGTCGAGATGCGATCCGCCGCGCGCTCGAGCCGCGGCTGAGCCG
This sequence comes from Planctomycetota bacterium, assembly GCA_039029375.1. GTDB lineage: Bacteria > Planctomycetota > UBA1135 > UBA1135 > UBA2386 > JBCCGH01. Next base: position 100,693 of record JBCCGH010000007.1, on the reverse strand, counting down.
ATCGGGCCTGGAGGATCATTCGCCGACCGTGCTGCGCGAGGTCCTGGATCGCTTGACCCCTCTGCCGGAGCCCGATGGACCCGAGCCGCCGGCGCCGCCAGAGCCAGAGCCAGAGCCAGAGCCGCCGCCTCTCTCCGGGGCCGCGGCGGACGCGTGGGTGGCTCTGGCGGAGCGACTCGTCGGCGACGCCACGCTCGAGAGCCCAGAGCAACTTCAGCGGCTGGCGGCGCTCGTCGGGCAGGCTATGGACAGCTTCTCGAGCTGGCTCTACAAAAGCCTGGGAGCACGCCTGAAGGTTCAGGGGAAGTTCGACGTGCCCGTGAGCATCCTCTTCGGCGTCAAGGACAACCCGATCAAGCTCGCCAAGAGCCCGGAGGAGATCCGCCGCTACCTGCTCGACTGGACGTCGGAGCACGAGCCCGAGCAAATCCACTCGCAACTAGAGCTGGCCATGCGGGATGTGACCTTGCACCAATTCGCCGTACTAAGGGGCGTCTGGGAGTGCCTGGATCCACTTGTGCGCGAGTTCGATCCAGCTGAAATCTGCGCGAGGGCCGCAAAGAAGAGTCCGATTCGTGTGCTGCTCAGTCGTTGGGTACTTTGGGCCTCACCGGTCTGGCGCGAATATCGGCGCAGCCACCAGCAGTTGAGTGCGAAGAGACTCTTCTACACCAAGATTTACCCCCTCTTTCAGAAGGCCTATGAGCAAACGCACGAGAAGGGCTTGAGCGCCGAAGACTTGCCGGATGCACTCGTCACGGACAGGCAGAGAGAGCAGGAGAACGTCAATGAAGTCGGGTCGTAGGGTTTGGCATTGCACGGCGCTCTGGCTGTGCGTGTTGGGGAGCAGCTGCTCTTCGTTTCGGTCGCCGGTCGACCCGGGCCCGGTGCCCGTCGAGGAGATTCACTACCGGACGTCGCCGAATCTGGCGCCTGACTCGCGAGGGAACCCTTGCGACGTCCGCATCAAGATCTACCAGTTGCGGGACGCGAGCAAGTTCCTCGAGTGCAGCTTGGGAGCTAAAGGAAAGAAAGAGCTGTGGGAAGAGGCGGAGGAGACACTGGGGGCGGACCTCCTCGGCGAGGCTCAGTTTCACGCCCTCGAACCAAACCGGCCAGCGGATCAGACCCTGTTCAACTCGATCCCCATTCGCCATCGGCGAGACGGCACGCGCTACGTCGGGGTGGTCGCCGACTACCGCAAGGCGGAGAAGAAGCGCTTTCGGGCGATCATCGAAGCCAGCCGGGCGGCGAGCCACGTGTTCGTCTTCGATCGTTTCAAGGTGTCGCCCGAGAAGCGGCCAACTCCGTGAGTCTCGGCGGTAAGGACGTAGTGACCTCAGAGAGGAGCTGACCGTGGTGTACGAGCAAAAGGTCCTGTGGAGCGAGGGCATGTTCCTCATTCCGCACCATTTCCAGCAGTGGGACCGCTACCACGACAACCTTCTCCACCAGCGGCTTCGCGCTCTGCAGCCCCTCGGCTTCGGAGTGACCGAGATGGACATTGACCGCGACGCCACCGGCCGGGGAGAGCTCGTCGTCTCCCGCTTGCGCGGAGTGTTGCCGGATGGCACATACATCGATGTCCCGACCCTCGACCCGATTCCCGAGTCAGCTGCCATCCGGCAGTGGTTCAAGGCGGAGATGAAGACGCTCGACGTCTACATCGCGGTACCACGCCACCGCCAAGGTGGACGGATCTACGAGCTCTCAGAGCGCATAGGCCCGACTCTCGCGCGCTACACGGCCTCGACCGTGAACCTGCGGGACGAGACCACCGGGGAAGACGAGCGGCCCGTCCAGACGGCCCGCAAGAACGTCCGGGTCGTCTTCGAGGGCGAGCCCATGGAGGATCTTGAGAAGATCCAGATTGCTCGGCTGGTGCGCACGGATACGGGTGGGTACGCGTTGGCGGAAGCGTGCGTTCCGCCGCTCCTCGACGTGTCGGCTTCGCCCTACGTCATCGGGATCTTGCGGGGGGTGCTCGAGCGACTCGTCAACAAGAGCCGATCCCTGTTCGAGAGCCGGGGGCAGGCGGTGGGCGGCACGGCGACCATCACCGCGGGAGATGCCGGTGCGTTCTGGATGCTGCACACGGTCAATGGCTACGTCCCGCCCCTGCAGCACTTCTACGACCGCGCGAACGCGGCGCGGCAGAACCCGAGCTTGGGCGGCGTGCATCCGCAGGTGCTCTACCTCGAGATCGCGCGCCTCATCGGCGAGCTCTGCACCTTCCGAAAGGATGGCACCGGGCCGACCGAAACCCCGAAGTACGACCACGACGACTTGGGACGGACGTTTCGGGAGCTAGAGGCTGCGGTCCAATCCGGTTTGGCGTCGTCGATCTCGACCAAGTCCCGCACGATCCCCCTCGAGAAGCGCGCGGTGCCGCTCCATGGGCACCACGCGTTCGACGCGACTGGACTGGACGACGCGACACTGCAGGAGGCGGTGCTCTACCTGTCCGTCGCTTCGAGTGCGCCCCACAGCGTCATTACCCAGGAGTTCCCCACGAAGGCGCGAGTGACCTCGACGGACCGGCTCGAGGATGTCGTCAGGTACTTTCTCGACGGCTTGCCGATCCACTACGTCCCCACTCCGCCGGATGAGGTACCGAGAACCGTGGGACGCCATCTCTTCGCGCTGGAGAAGAAAGAACCAGAATGGGTCCACATTCGCGAGTCCCGAACGATCGGGATTGGCGTGCCGACCGAGTTCGAGGACCTGCGGGTCGATTTGCTCGCGGTCTCTCCGTGAGAGGAGTCGACGATGAATACGCCGGCGACCGTCACTGCGCGGAAGCGTCCCAAAAGTCTTCCCGAGCTGTGCTCGGATCTGTTCGTGGTTGCGATTCAGCTGAAGCGCGACGCGGAGCCCGAGAGCTCCGCGAGGTTGAGCGAGCACCTCACCCGCCTGTTTGCGCAGTTCGAGGAGCGTGCGAAAACGGCGGGGCACAGTAACGACGAGATCGAGGCTGCCAAGTTCGCCCTGGTGTCCCTACTCGACGAGCTGATCAGGGGGAGCGGCTGGTCGCTGTGCGAAGACTGGGCGCAGCGACCGCTGCAGCGCGTCCACTTCGAGACCGACCGCGCGGGTACGCTGTTCTACGACCGCCTCCAGGAGGTGCGGAAGGGCGGCAGCACGCAGGTGCTCGAGGTCTACCTAACCTGCCTCACGCTGGGCTTTCGCGGTCGTCTCCACGACGCCGCGGCGCGCGACGATTTGCGCAAGATCACCGCCGACGTGGGGCGCGAGGTTCTGGAGGCGCGGGGGGCGACCCCGGAGCTGTCGCCGTCGTGGCGTCCCACAGGGGTGCTCGCCACCAAGTTCCGGCGCTTGCCGATTTGGCTGGTCCCCGTGATCTGCGCTGCTGGGCTGCTCATCTGGTGGGTGTCGTTGAGCCACGAGAAACGAGCCCTCGTGCGTCAGGCCACCCAAGACACCCGACTGTCGGAAGACTGAGCGATGCCAAATCTGAAGACCGTCATCGTGCAGCAGAGTCTGGCCGGCTTCATGGGCGCCGTCGCCCTAGTGGCGATGGTTTGGTTCGGCGGCGAGTACCTAGGCTGGAGCAACGGATTCCGGTCCCTGGCCTGCGTGATCATCCTGGCCGTGTGGTTCGTGCTCTTCTTGGCGCAGCAGCTCGGCGCGCAAAAGCGCTCGGCGAAGATCGAGGAGGACCTGAAGAAGGAAGGCGAGGGCGAGGAGGATCACGTCGTGCCGGGGCGGCACGACCCGGAAGAGCTTCAGCGCAACTTCGATCAGGCTCTGGCGACGCTGATCGGGTCCAAGATGGGCAAACGAGCTCTGACCGACCTGCCGTGGTTCATCGTGATCGGGCCCCCGGCCTCAGGCAAGACCACGCTCCTGCGAGAGTCCAGCCTCAAGTTCCCGTCGCTGGGCCAGAATGGACGTGGCATCAAGGGGCTTGGCGGCACGCGCAACTGCGACTGGTGGTTCAACGAGCACGGCATCATCCTGGATACCGCCGGTCGCTGGACGACTGACCGCGACGACCGGGAGGAGTGGCTTCGGTTCCTCTCAATCGTCAAGCGCGGCCGCAGGAGCAAGCCGATCAACGGCGCGATCGTCGCCTATAGCGTCGAGGAGATCATTGCCGGCGACGACCGTCAGCGGCACGAGGATGCGGAGAACATTCGCGAGCGGATCGACGAGCTGACAAGACACCTAGGCGTGGTCTTTCCCGTCTACTTGCTGCTGACCAAGTGCGACCGCTGGCCCGGGTTCGTCGAGTTCTTCGGCGACTACTCCGATCTGGAGCGCCAACAGGTCTGGGGCTGCACACTGCCGGAGCTCGGGGCGAACCACAGTCTCTCGGATCGGGTGAGCGGCGAGATCGACGAGCTATCTGCGCGACTCGCGACGCCGCGCGTGAAGGCGCTCGTCGACCAGCCGCTCCCCGAAGAACGCGAGCTGATCTATCAGTTTCCGCTGCAGTTCAGGGAGGTGCGCGACCGGGTCAGCGACTTCGTCGACCAGATCTTCCAGTCGAACGCGTTCCAAGAAAAGGCGCGTCTACGCGGCTTCTACTTCACCAGCGGGACGCAGGAAGGCGCTCCGATGGACCAGCTCCTGGCCAAGGTACGGGAGTCGGTCGGCATCTATGAGCACGGCATGAAGGAACCCGGGGAGCGCTCCGCCGGGCAAGTCGCGAAAGCCTACTTCATCGACGATCTCTTCACCGAGATCATCTTCCCGGACCGCGATCTCGCCCACGCCTCGGGTTGGCTGCACCGGCGCAATCAGATCGCGCGTACCCTCGTGGCGGCGGTGTCGGTCGGAGCGACGCTCGGTCTCGGTTGGTGGCTCGCGGGGGCCCTGGACACCACGAAGGACCTGCTGGTGAAGACGACCTCCAGCGTCGCCGAGCTGCGCGAGGGTGGTCGCCCAGGCAGCAAGAAGAGCCACGTCGCCTTGACCCGAGTCGCCGAGGTCAAGCAGGCCCTCGATGCGGAGTCGGGCGCGTGGCCGTTCACCGTCGAACGGAAGGTGTTCGCCGCGCGGCTGGAGCATCACTACGTGGCGGGGGTGAAGCGATTGTACGCCGAGCCGGCGAAAAGGAGGGTCGTCGCGGCGCTCAACGAAGTGGCCAAGAGAGATGTGCCAAAGACGCCGATCGACGCCGAGAGTTGGCAAGAGGAGGCGGATGGCCTCTTGCGCGCCTACCAGGAGCTGTGCTTTGGCCACCAGCCAGAGGAGGTCAAGCGGCGGATCCGCGATGAGTTTTGGACGGACGCCAATGCGTCGCAGGACGAGGGCCGGCCCCACGCCGATTGGTACTTCAGCGACATTGGCGTGGCGCGGACGCGCGATGCGACGATTCCCCGCGTCGTCACGGAAACCCACCGGCAGGTCAGCGATGCTTGCGAACGGTTCTGGATCGCTTGGCAAGCGAAGTCTAGCCAGGGCTTCTTCCGCCCGCCGACCGTCAGCCGATTGCTGATCGAGACCTTGGAGGAGGGTGACTTCGCCGAGGGCTACGACCCCATGTCGGATTTCACGGTCGATCCGCTCCGGACTCTGACGTCCGACCAGACGATCTACACGGGGTTTCGCCGGGCGAGGCGAGCTGAGCTCGACCGAGCGATGCAGGCCAAGCTGGCCAAGCTGCAGGATGAAATGAGGGAGCAGATCCCCGAGAGCCGGGTTGGCGAGACCGAGCGAAACCAATGGGAGAGCGATTGGCAGCGCGCGGGTAAAGACGCCAAGCAAAGGCTCCGGGACGACGCCAGGAGCGCGTGGCAGCAGTATCTGAATACCGTCGAGCTGCGACCGACCGGAAGCCTCAAGGACGCGATCGACATGCTCGGCAGTGTCGATGACGATCTTAATGCGATCGTCCCAGCTTGGCGGCTCGAGCTGGAAGGCGAAGAGTGTGACGGCGCCTGGCTCTCGGACTTGGTCAGGCCGCTGCTGGACCTGAGTCTCGTGTTGAACGAGCTCGTCGATCTGCGGCCGGATCAGATTGCCGCGAGTCTTGAGGCCTTCAAAGACAGCAAGCGGGCCGGGACCGCGGTGAGGCTCCGGGAGGCGCTGGTTGACTGCCGCAACGCCGTCCGCGTGGCCGACGACAGTCTTCGCCAGGCATGCAAGCCCACCGAACGTCCGCTCTTCAATTTGTGTGTCAGGCTCTCAGGCTCAGCGGTGAAGCAAGCGCTGCAGCACCTGCAGGAGAGGTTCGCGGACTTCGTCCGTGCGACTTGGCAAGCCCAGGTGGCGCGGCCACTGCAGCGGGTAACGACGAAGTACCCCTTTCGCCGCGATGCGGAGGAAGGGGTCGAGATCAACGTGTTTCAGCGACTCTTCCGTCCCGGCGGTGAAGTGGACACGCAGATCGAGCGGTGTCGCCAGATGGCCGCGACCGCGCTGGGGCCGACCGAGCTGCTCGACGCCCCCGATGGATTCGACGAGTTTATTCGCGGCTACGCGCAGATCCAGGACGCGTTCTGGTCGGACGACGAGTTCGGTTTGCCGGTCGAGCTAGCCATCCAGTATCCGACCCAAGGCAGGTCGTACAACGACTTCGAGCTGACCATCGGCGACAACCCGGAGTTTCGCGGCCGGGACCGAACCCTGAGTCACGTCTTCCGCGCAACCTGGCGCGGTGCACGGGGTACCCGCTTCAAAGTCCTGCGGACCGGCTACGAAGCGGATGGCAACGTGTCCGAGGAGTTCGCCGACACGGCGATCGCCGGTCAGTGGGGTTTCTTTCGGTTGCTGGACGCGGGCTGGGACGACCAAGGCGCCCGCCGGGAGGAGGCCCCAGCAGGCTTCAAGAAGCGTTGTGTCTTCGAGTTCTCCTCGCCTGTGGATCGCGCGGATACCGTGTTCGTGCAGCTTTGGATCCGCACGACGAGAGAGACCAGTCTGTTCGACGGGTTCTCTTCGTTGTCCGAGTTCTTCGCGTTGTACGTCCCCAACTCCCAGGTGGCCAGCACCGAGGAGGGCGAGATCGGGGGCAAGTGAGGGTGGGTTCGGTGGGCTGTTACGGCAAGCTGCCGCTGCATCGCGACTTCATTCGTCACAGCGCCGACCTGATGGTCGTGGAGCCGCTGCTGCAATGGCTAGAGGAGAGCGTTGCTCGGGCGAAGCGAGCGCGGGGACAAGAGTGGGGGGGGGCGCTGGCGGCCGGGCAGTCGACGTGCTTCGCGTGGCGCAATCAGGATCGTCCCTGCGGCGCCGTCGGGGCGCTGGTCGCGAGCCGGGATCGGGCGGGGCGCCGTTGGCCATTCATCGTCTTCCGGACGTGGCAGTCGCCGCCAAATGCACACGCCCCGCGCGGGCTGCTCCGGCTCGAGGGCTTCTTCAGGGCAGCTGCGAAGGCGGTGACGTTGGCGCGCCAAGGTTTCGACAGCATCGACGCGCTGCGCGCCCACGTCGACGGCCTGGATGCGGTCGAAGCGGCGCTGGCGACCGGGAGTGGCGACGAAGACTTCCTGCGCAACTGCACGGTGGGCGAGCTCTGGGGCGCCTGGACGGGTGAGGACGCGCGCGACCGTCAGTGCCTTATCCTGCAGAACGCGGGCGATGCCTTCGCGGGGGGGGTGCCGCGGTACGCCCTGCGTTGCTCGAGCACCGGCACGCTGCGCGAGGTCGCCTTCCTGATCGAGCTCTGCCGCCGCGTGGCGCGAGGCCACGGCTCGCCTTGGCCCTCGCTGCTCCTGTGGTCTGGCGCGGGGCCGCTTGACGTTTGCCGCTTGGTGTTCGACCGGCTTAGCCCTCGCTACTACGCCCCGCTCTTCTGGGAGGGCGAGCCGCACGAACTGGCCTTCGATCTGGCGGGCCCCGGCGCGGCCAAGCGCCTCACCGCGGCGCGCGCGCGCTTCGCCGACTTCCTCGCCCGCCCAGAGACGACGCTGGCGGAGGTCATCGAGGCGGCGTGCGGTGGGTAGCTGTCCGGTGGGCCCGTGACGAAGTTGACCGGGCCGGGCTTGACGCCGCGGCGTCGATCTAGCGCGACGTCTGCTGCGCGGCGCGCCAAGGGGATAGGTGTAAGAGTTGAGGATGCCGGAATCTGATCACGCGGCGTTCTCGGCCCTGATGCCATCTTTGAACTGAACTTCGTCGATGACGTCGCGGACGAGCTCCGTGCCGCTCATGCCCGAACGCGGTGAAGCAGCGCTCTTGGGACGGATTTCATCGATTCCTTGAGGCGCCGGTACCGCGATCTGCGGGCCCGAGGAGAATCATGTCCCGCGACGAATGCGCCTGCACGTCCTGCTGTGTGCCGCCGGTCATCCTGCCGGTTCGGTCTGGCCGTGAGCTGTGACGTCGATACGGCCAGCCTCTACCCGACGTCCACGGCATCGACCATGACTCTCGCTTACACCAAACGCCCGTGCCGACTCGCAGGCGGGGCCGCTCTCGTTCTCGTGCTCACCTGCTGCAACAACAGTGATCGTCTTTCGCGACCTCCCGTGCCGCCACTCCCCGCGAGTGAGGCGGCACTGCTGTCACTGATCCCCGAAGCGTCCGTCCACCATGGGGACCCGGCTCTCGCAGCCGACCTTTACGACGACATTCTCGCCCACTTTCTTCACAACGGCCCGGCGCCCGGGGGTCGCCCGGTGCATCGCGAAGTCGTCCGCCAACGAGCCGAGCTGCTGGCCACCGCGGTGCGGGAACACGACGCGGTGTGGCTGCGCGAGGCCCTGATTGCGTTCGCGGTCGACCGGAATCACCACCTTCCCCTGGACCAAAGTGGCGTTGTGGATTTGGTCCGGGTCGCAATCCGACTTGGAGCGTCCGTCGAGGACATGGAGCCGTTCCGCCAAGACCTCGTGGCGGAGGTGTTGCCGCGGCTCGGCTACACACGGGGCACGGATCTCGCATCGGCCGCGCTACCCCGCTCGGTCGTGCAGCGCCTGTTCCCCGCTGATCCGCACGGGCCATCTGCCACGCGCCTGCTCGACCTGTTTGACGACAGCAAAGACGTCGACGATCGCACTCTCGGCCTGACGGAAGAGCTCACGACCATGCTCGGCCAGGTCGCGGACCGCGAGATTGCGGTCGTGAACGCCTCCTCGGCACGATCGCGCTTGGCGGCGCGCCAGAGTCTGTCGGAGTCGGTCGCGACCTTCCAACGATTGAGCACATTTGGACAGGCGGCTCTGTCGGCGGATCCCCACCCGCACGCGCAGGCGATGAGCTCGTTCGTCCAGGGCCTGTCCGGCACCGTAGCCCAGATCACCGGCGCGTCGTCGAGCCTCGGCGGCATCGCCGCGCTGCCCGCTTTGGGCGCCCTCAGCCCCATCTTTTCGTTCGTCTCCAAGTTCTTGGCGCCAGTCTTCGAGTCAAAGCGCCTGAAACGGATTGAGACGAACTTGCACTTCATCCAAGGAGCGATTGCTGAGACGCACCGGTTGCTCGAGGCGACCCGGGAAGACATCGCGCGCCAGTTCAGGCTCGTCGGTCAGGAGATCGCCCGAAACCGAGCGTTGTTGCACCACATCAACGGCAAGATCGACTCCTTGCTAATCCTGGTGAGCGACGGGTTCGAAGCCCTGGCCCTCGATCTGCAAGACATGCAGCTCGACATCCAGAAGAGCATTGGCAACGGCATCGGCCACGTGCTCGCCCGCATCCAGAACAGCGAGCGCCGCATCGTTGCTTACGTGGATGTCGAACTCCGAGATCTTCTTGATCGGATCGCGGACTTCACTCTGCAGCTTAAGAGCGTTGCCGCCGTCAATCGACTGGCAGACATCGCCGGCTTGGTTGGCGAGGCCATGGGGGCCGAGCGAGAAATCGCGCGCGCCGCCCTCCAGAACTTGCGAGGACAGCTGCATTCTATCGCGACGTCGGACCTGTTCAGCGTCCGCACGCATCTGCTGTTGGGGCTGGAACATGTCCCGGCCATCCTCACAGCTCGGTTCGACGACGAGCAGCGGCTACCCAGCCACCTCCACGGGGCGAAGATCGGCTATCTCGAGGCAGTCCGCCGTGCTCTATACCTCCAGGAGGGCGCCCCACTGCCGAATCCCTTCGCCTTGGTGTTGCTCAACGGCGAGCTATTGCGCGCTGTTTCGGCTCGTCCAGACATCTTCACCAACGAAGCGGAGCGGCTGGAGTTCGCGAGCCCAATCATCGCTGAGCTCGCCGACGCAGAGGCCCGGATCCGGGACAGCGTCGTATTGCTCGTCGACACCGCCACGCACACGTTGGAGCAACTCGCCCAGCCCGCGGAGATCGGCTGGCGCGACTACGTGGCGACAAAGATGCCGTTGTCACCCGAGATCGACGCGGATCCGCTAGGCTTGGCTGCCATCCTGCTGGAAGATGAGCCGGCCTTCGACGACACCGCCCGCCGAACCCGCCTGGTCGTGACCCAGATCGAAGACCAGGGCTTCGAATCAGGGCGCGGCGCGCTGACCTACTTTTTTGAATCCAGCGGCGAACTGCGCCATCGGGGTGGAATTGACCTTCTGCGCTACGGGATCGCCGCCGGGTGGCTCTCGCTGACACACATTGGTTCGACCAGCTCGACCTCAGACTTCGAAGTGCGCTGGCACTTCGATCCGGTGCTGCGCCAGTATCCGAGGTTCGCCAACTTGCACGGCACGTCTCCGATGCAGCTCAGCCTCAGCTTGGGCGGCGGCCTCAACGCAACGATCACGAAGACCTCCTTTCCGACCATGGTGGAGCTCTACAGCTTCCTGCGCGGCCACGTGAACGCGGCGGTCCAGCAGCTGATCGAGGAGTTCGCGGGCGAACTCAGCGCGGACACGTCCGTGCCTCTTTATGACTACAAGCGCCTTCTCGGCGCTCAAAGCTCGGCGCGCTTCACGCTCGAGGTCGCACGCCAGATCACTCCGGGTACGTTCTTTGCGGCGCGGGTCGAGGAGCTACTGGCGCGCCCCGACGTGCTCAGCGAGCAAATCAACGGCCTTCTGCAGTCAACGCACGAGTTCACCTCGACGGGCTGGGAGCTGCACGTGCAGCGCGGGTTGAGCTCCGCATTACGCGGGCTCGCCAATAGCTCGGAAGGCCCGGAGCCGCGCTACCTCGACGATGTCCTTGGGGAGATCGACGATTTCGTGAGCTCGTGGCTCGATGAAATGCGCATCGCGATGCAGGACTTCAATACCGCCGAGCTCGTCACAGAAGTGGCGCGGTGTCAGCTGAACGCCTGGGTCGACGGGTCGTTGGGCCTGCCTGGCGCAGCGTCAATCGAGATCCGCTAGGGAGCGGCCGGTCGCCGCGGAAGCCGCAGGAAATGCGACTGAGTAGTTCGCGCCATGCGGCGGCGCTCCAGTCGCGCCACAGGCAGCATGAGCTGACTCGACCCCGAGTGGATCCGCCCCAGCCAGTTCGACGGCGGCGGAGTGAGCGGGGCCCCGCATGCTCTTGAGCCCGAGGTGGAGGTGGTCTCCGCGAGGAACGCTGCCGGGCTTTGCGCGCGGATGAAGTCGTAGTCGCGGCGCCAGACCCTCACCGAGTTCGCGCGCGTCACGCAGTTCACTGAGCAGTGCTGATTCAGCAGCTCGTCGGAACCGCCCGGTGAAGGTTGTCAGCCCGTCAAGGGCTAATCTTTGCTGGGAGGATCCTTCAGCCAGTTGAAGAGCTGGCCTTTCATCAGATCGTCCATGACCTTCTCGAAGGGTAACTGCCCCCACAAGACCGCTCGCTCGATCAGCAGTGAGATGGGGCTGTGCGGCTCAAACTGGCGAAAGTAACGGCTGACGGCGGCAAGCTGACGAAGTGCTGCGTCGCGGGTCTGGAGCGAGCCGGCCGCGGCACGCGGCACGGCCGTCGTGGTTTGGCCCGCGCCGTCAGCCGGATCGGCGGTGGTGGCCACGGCGATCTCGCCGGCGCTGCCTTCTGTCTCCCCGATCGCATTGCCTGCGCCGCATTGTTGGTTGAGGTAGGTTCGGATGGTCTCGAGCAGTGACCGGAGGAGATAGAAGGAGGGCATCGCATCGTGCGGCTTGGCCTCGGCCTGCTCCGATCCCTGGGCCGTCTCCACGAAGACCTCGGCGCAGCGCTCCTCGAGTCCGGTGAGGGCCTCTTCGCAGGATTTGATCTGCACCGCCACAGCTGCGAGGGCTTCACCTCCAGTCGCGTCGACGTTCGCGCGCCACAGGTCGCCCGTGAGCTTGCCCCGCTCCTTCTTCAGAATCTCGACTTCCTTCTGGGCCTTCTTCTGAGACTCCGCGTCTCCCGGCTCCAGCAGTGCGTCGAGGCGGTCGGCCTCGAGCTTATCGGCCCAGCCGTGACCGGACCCGGTCAGCGCCACGGCGGAGACCGCGGCCCGAAACTCCTTCGATGAGCCCACCCAGGTGAGCCACTTCGCACGGATGTCGAGATCGATGCCTTCCTCCTCGACGCCTGGGTGCACGGAGTCCCAGAAAGGCTCTCCCAGCAGACCCGTCAGCAGCCTCAGCCCATCGCGCAGTCCTGCGAAGCCATGCTGGCAAAACTCCTGCTCCTCTTCTTTCCCCTTGCCCCCTGGCTTGCGTCGGGTCAGCGCCTCGGCGAGATACGCGGCCAGCTCGAGGTGCTTCGTTTGTGTCTGCAGGGCCTTGGCGCAGGCTTTGGCGACCCTAGACCAATTCGCCTGCTGCGGATCGTTGGTGACCGCCGGATCATCGGACTTCCGGTGGCTGCGGACTTCGTCCAAGAGCGCGCCGAGGGCCTCCGGAGGGTCTCCGGAGGCAGCGTCGTCGCGGATGGGTGAGAGCAACGCTGAGAGATCAGGCTCCGTCATGTGCTGATTCCAGGTCTCCAACGTGGAGCCCGCCGTCTAGCGGCAGGATCCTGAGCCTGATCTTCCGCCGAAACATTGACCACCTTGCTGGTGCACCTGACTCCGCCTCGGCCTCGAAGATGGTGAACAGCATGTGCTGAGCGCGATCCTCGGGCTAGGCTAGCGCTCCGGGGCGCGGAGGACCACGTTGCTCTCACCGTGGGAGGGCCGGAGTCTTGTCGGTCAAAAAAATGCCGTGCGATGCGGAAAGTACGCACGCGGAGAGGGGACCGATACCCAGTAAAGTGCGACAATGGGGGCCTGCAGATAACGAGAGCGAGACGACTCTGAAGGATGGTTCGATGAGCAGCATCTACGACGAGAAGAGGGACGCGCGCCCACCGAGGGTCCATATCACCTACGACGTGGAAACGGGGGGGGCGGAGCCGATGAAGGAGCTGCCGTTCGTTGTTGGTGTCCTGGCGGATCTCCAGGGAGACACGCCTCCCGACAAGAAGCTCAAGGACGTAAAGCGAATCTTCAAGGAGATCGACCGAGACAACTTCGACGAGGTGTTGGCGGGTCTCGCCCCCACGCTCAAGAACCTCCGCACCGAGAATCACATGACTTCGGCTGGCGGCGAGATCTCTTTCGAGCTGCAGTTCAAGGAGCGCGCCAGCTTCACGCCGGACAGCGTCGTGCAGAATGCGCGGCTCGGCGACGGCACCTACCCGCTGCGCGAGCTGCTCGAGGTCCGGAACCAGCTCAAGGACCTGCTCAACCGCGCATCCTCCAACGATCGGGTGGACGAGGTCCTGGACGAGATCCTGAAGAATGAAGCGCTACGGGGCAAGGTGCATGGCCTCTTTGAAGACGCACCCTCGGAGACCGGCAAACCCCCGGCAGAAGCGGCGGGCGACGGGCAAGCGCCAAACCAAGATCCTGAAACCGACAAACAGGAGGAGTCCTGAGTCATGGCGGCGAGTAAGAAGCAGCAAGTCGCTCCGTCGCAGTACGCCGAGCTAGAGCAAGAAGATCTGCTGACCCAGCTCCTCGACGACTTCAAGGGCAAGGATCAAAGTGAGCGACAGCGGGCGCGCAATCTCCTCAAGAACTGGCTCGATGACACCATCGACCCAAAGCTGATCGAGAAGCCCCACGCGAGGCAGGCAATCAGCGAGCGCATCGCCCAAATTGACGAGGTGCTTTCCGCGCAGACCAGCGCTATCATGCACCACAAGGAGTTCCAGGCCCTGGAGGCGTCGTGGCGTGGGCTGGAGAAGCTGGTCTTTGATTCCCGGACCGGTGAGCACCTCAAAATCCGGGTCCTCAGCACGTCCAAGAGGGAGTTGCTCAAGGACTTCCGGACGGCAGCGGAGTTCACCGAGACCGCCCTGTGGAAGAAGGTCTACCAAGAAGAGTTCGGCATCTGGGGCGGCGACCCGTTCGGCTGCATCGTTGGCGACTTTCAGTTCGGCAAGGGGGACCAGGACGTCGAGCTGCTCACGGAAATCTCGAGAGTGGCGGCGGCGTCGCACGCGCCCTTCATGGCGGCGGCCTCGCCGGACATGTTCGGCTGGGAGCGCTTCGATGAGATGCCGGAGCCCCGAGACCTCGCCGCGATCTTCAAGAAGGAGGATCCTCGGAACACGAAGTGGCTCTCGTTCCGGGGCAAAGAGGAGTCGCGGTTCGTGGCACTCACGCTCCCTGGGACGCTGGGGCGCGCGCCTTACGGCCCGGAGAACCCAGCGGACAGCTTCACCTTCCGCGAGGACGTCACCGGTGAGGACCACGACAAGTACCTCTGGTGCAACGCCGCCTACGCCCTAGCGGGTCGGCTCACGGCCTCCTTCACCAAGCACCATTGGTGCACCGCGATCCGCGGTCCGCAGGGCGGCGGCATGGTGGAGGGGCTGCCCATTCACAAGTTCAAGTCTCGCGAGGGCGATCTTGCGGCCAAGTGTCCCACGGAAGTGCTGATCCCCGAGGATCGGGAAAACGAGCTTTCGGAGCTCGGCTTCCTCGCCGTGGTGAACTGCAAGAACACCGACTACGCCGCGTTCTTCAGTGGGCACACCGTGCAGCGACCAAAGCTGTTCCCGGACGCGGAGGCCAACGCGAATGCGGACTACTCCCGGAAGCTGCCGTACCTGATGGCCACGTCCCGGATCGCGCACTACCTGAAAGTGATCTGCCGCGACAAGGTCGGACAGTTCGTCTCTCGGGACGACTGTCAGGACTACCTCAACAAGTGGATTAGCAAGTACGTTTTGTCGATGGACAAGGCGACCCAGGAGCAGAAGGCCGAGCGCCCGCTTCGGCAAGCGCAGATCAAGGTGGTCGACGATCCGGCGCGGCCGGGCAACTTTAAGGCGACGGTGCACCTCCGGCCGCACTCTTTCCTGGAGAGCATCGAGGTGTCTCTCCGCCTGGTTGCCGAGCTGCCAGAGGCGAAGGGATAAGGCGAGATCTGCCAGATTCCTGTCTCCTCCCCTTTCGCCCCCTGCGTTCTGCTCTACGGACCCAAACCAGACCAACCGCTGACCAGGAGAGTGTGAGATGGCTTCCTATTTCCTCAACATTCAGGATCTGCCTGGCGAAAGCCGGGACGACGAGTACGCAGGCCACATCGAGGTCCTGGACTTCGAGAACCGCGTTCAGCAGAAGGCCAACCCGTCCGCGGGCGGCATGACGGACGCCCACTGCGACCACACGCCGCTCAAGGTCAAGAAGATGATCGACAAGGCCTCCCCTCAGCTCGCGCAGTGGTGTTCCCAGGGGCAGCCCATCGGCACGGTGACGCTCTTCCTACGACGTGCGACGGGAGCCGAACCGCACACCTACATGAAGTACGAGCTCACCGACGTGGTCGTTGCCAGCTTGAGCGTGGATGGCGTGACCGAGGAGAGCAAGGTGCCGACGGAGACCGTCGAGTTCCGCTACGACACCATCAAGTGGACCTACAACGAGCAGGGGCTCGATCACTCCGCAGGAGGCAACACGACGGGTGGCTGGAGCATCTCCAAGCACAAGGCGATCTGACCGGAGCTCTGCCGAGTCGGCGGAGGGTCAGCGAGGAGAAAGCATCGCGATGACGGCTGCGCAACTGTTTGCCGAGGGCCAGCTGGCCGCGGCGATTCAACAGCAGTCTCAGGCCGTGCGGGCCGCCCCCAGCGACCCCAATCCTCGCATCTTTCTGCTCGGTCTGCTGGTGCTCGCCGGAGAGCTGTCCCGGGCCACCACGCACGCGGACTTGCTGATGACCACCGCAGCGACCGACCAAGGTCTGTCGCTGGGGATGCTCGCGTATCAGGCGTGCTTACGCGCTGAATGCGAGCGGGCGGCGATCTACGAGGGAAAAGCGACGCCGCTGTTCCCAGCGGAAGCGCCGAGTGCTCTCGGTCACAGATTGGCGGCGCTGCAGGCTGCCGCGGGAGGCGATTTCGCCGCCGCGCGTGCCGAGCTAGAGCGGGCGACGTCTTCGGAGGAACTGGTCCAGGCGACGGTCAACGGCGGAGAGCGAGCGCCCCTGGCGGACGGTGACGACTTCCTGGGCTGCACCCTCGAGGTGTACGCATCGGGGCGCTGTGTCTGGCTGCCGATGTCGCAGGTGGCAGGCCTGGAGATTCATCCGCCAAAGATGCTCCTCGACCTGGTGTGGGCGCGCGCACGTCTCCAGCCGAAGGACGGCGAGCCCGCGGACGTCCACCTCCCGGTGCTCTACGCGGGCTCCGCGGCACATGCCGATGAAGCCGTGCGCCTCGGCCGCAGGACGGAATGGACCGATGTCGAGGGGGTGGGCCTGCGCGGTTGTGGTCAGAAGGTCTTCCTGCACGGGGCAGGCGGATCGGCCACTAGCGACGTGGCGATTCTCGAGGCGCGCGAAATCGAGGTTGCTCGCGAGCCGTAAGCGGTGCCTCAGGGAGAGGAATGGTGGATCACTCCGACTCCATGCTGCGGCCGTCCATCCTGAAACTGTTGACGGATCCAGAGCTCCATCGGGGCGACCGGCACGCTCGCGTCAACGTCGAAGCGTTGAAGCTGGAGGTGAAAGAGAATCTCGAGAAGCTCCTCACGACGTTCAACGGGCTCGTGGGATCGCTGCTCGATTCGCCGCTCGAACGCTGCCGGCAAAGCGTATTGGGCTACGGAGTGCCAGACCTCGCGGCCTACTCACATAGCGAGGGAAGCCCTGCCGAGGAAGTCGCCAAGCTGATTCGGCGCGCGGTGCGTGCGTTCGAGCCCCGGCTCGAACGCGACAGCGTCCGCGTGACTTTGATCGAGGTCGGGAGCTCCGCGGCGGGGGGGGATCCCGCGGATGAGGGGCGCAAGATGATGCGCTTTCGGATCGAAGGTATCCTCTCAGTGCAGCCAGTGCGGCAGCCGGTGGCTTTCGACACGACGAACGACGTCCGCGATACTCACGCCATCAAGCTGGAACACGCTTAATTCCGCTGGCGCGCCGAACTCCTGACCATGTCTTCTCGACGCTCTGGGCTGCATCAGCTCTACGAACAGGAACTGGCGTTCCTCCAGCAAGAGGCCTTCGAGTTTGCGCAGCGCCACGGGGAGCGGGTCAGTGGACTGCTGATCGAGCGGCACCAGTGCAATGATCCCCACGTAGAGCGATTGATCGAGGCGTGCGCTTTGCTCACGGCGAGGATCCGGCTGCGGCTCAACGACGGCTTCGGTGACATTGCCGACGCGATGCTGGATGTGCTTCAGCCCAACTCCCTAGCACCGATCCCGCCGATGACGATCGTGCAGTTCCTGCTGGAGCCGGGCCACGGCCAAGTCGAGGGAGGAGTGTATGTCCAGCGCCACGTCGGTGCCGCCACCAGGGCCCGGGTCCAGGGCTTTCCACTTCGCTTCCGCACCTGCTACGACACGCGCCTCTTCCCCATCGAAGTCGCCGAAATCGAGCTGACGCCAGCGAGCTCGCGCTCTCTGGGCCTGGACGACCTCGCCGGGGTCGAAGCGGCATTGCGCATCGTGCTGCGCTCGAACGACGAGTTGCCACTCGCCGAGCTGGGGATGCGCGAGCTCCGGTTCTTCCTGGACGGGGATTTCGCGGTGACCCAGCCCTTGTACGAGCTCTTCTTCCGCCACGGCGTGGGCTTGGCTACTCGTCGCGACGCGCAGAGCGAGGCGGCGCTGCTCTCGCCGCTCCCCGAGCACCCGCTCGGGATCGTGCCGGTCGGTTTCGCCGCGGACGAGACGCTCCTCGACGACCACGACAACTCGTCGAGTGGGTACCGAATCCTGCAAGAGTACTTCGCCTACCCGGACAAGTTCTTGTTCGTCACACTCACCGGCCTGGAGCGAGCGCCGATCGAGGGAACCGACGATACGGTGGAATTGCTCGTGCTGCTGGATCACCTGCCAGCCGAACTCGCGGACCGAATCCGTTTCAAATCCGACCCGTCCCGACCAGACAAGCGCGCAGTCCTCCAGCTCGGCTGCACACCGGCGGTCAACCTGTTTCGTCACCCGGCAGAGCCCATCCGCCTGACGCATCGGACGGACGAGTACGCCGTGATCCCCGAGGCGCGCGCACGCGACCTGTTTGAGGTACACCGCATCGAGGAGGTCAGAGCTTCGGTGATCGGCTCCGGTGAGTCGCGCCCCTACCGCCCGTTCTATGCGCTCCGGCATGGGGACGCATCAACTGACGAGGTCGGTTTTTGGCATGCACGACGGCAGTCTTTCGCGGACGCAGGTACTGACGTGTTCGTGACCCTCGTGGACCGGAAGTTCGATCCCGTGCGCCCCGAAGGAGTTGAGGTCGTGCATATCGTCGCAACCTGCTCCAACCGGGACGCGCTGCGGGACGCCGTGTTTCGGGGCGACACGTCGGACCTGCAGGTGGAGGGTCAGCCCGAGATCGCTGGCGCTGCCGTGTTGCGGCAACCCAGCGCTTCCTCTCGGGCCGCCTTCCAGACCCCGGTCGATGCGCGCGGGGGGGCGGCTGACGACGCGCCGAGCTCCGAGTCCCGGTGGCGGCTCATTTCGCATCTCAACCTCAACCACCTCTCGCTGGCGCCCGGTTGCCTGGACTCCAAGGGTGCCGAGGCCCAGGACCGAGCGGGCAAGGCGGCGCTCGAGGCGCTGCGAGACATCCTGCGGCTGAACGATCCGCTGCATTCGCGCAGCTCGGCTCAGCAGATCGAGGGCGTGACGGGCCTGCGGACTGTGCACGTCACGCGTGTGATTCCCGGCGTCGGTGCCGTGCGCGGCCTCCGCACCGAGGTCGATCTTGACCCGACCAAGTTCCCGGGCAACAGTCCGTTCTTGTTCGCGTCGATTCTAGATCGGTTTTTCTCGCTCTACTGCTCGCTCAACTCGTTCACCGAGACCGCCGCGCGTCTCAAGACGGGGGAGTACCTGATGCAATGGCAACCGAGAACCGGGGAACGAACGCTCATCTGACGGACGTGCTGCTCGCAGAGACGGGACGCTTTGAGTTCTTCCAGGCCGTACGTCTTCTGCAGCACCTGCACCGGGAATCGAGCCAGCCGGTGGGCACAGGCAGTTCACCGCATCGGGAGGCGGTTCGCTTTCGCTCGTCGCTGCGACTTCGATTTCCGTCGTCCGACATCCGCCGCATCGAGCCCGGGCGGCCCGACACCTTGCCGGTGGCGTTCTTCGGTATCGCCGCGCCACATAGCTACGGCTCTCTCCCGTTGTGGTATGTGCAGCTTGCCCGCGCCGGGGACGGGGTCCTCCGAGACTTCTTCAACATCTTTAACCATCGCCTGACCTCGCTCTTCTACTGCGCCTGGGAGCGGAACCGGGTCCCGATCGCCTACGAGCGCACAGGCGGCTCGTTCTTCGAACAGGCACTCTTCAGTGTGGTCGGGTTGGGCTCTGCGACCCTCCGGGGTCGCTTGCCATTCGATGACCTCGCCCTCCTGCGGCGTGCCGGGGCGCTGGTGCGCAGGACGTCCCAGGAGCTGGCCGGCCTGGTGGCCGACTACTTCGGCGTGCGGGCCGAGGTCCTCGAGTTCGTGCCACGTTGGTACGAGCTGGCACGGACCGACCGCATGCAGCTGGGGAGGGGCGGT
Source organism: Planctomycetota bacterium (assembly GCA_039029375.1). Lineage (GTDB taxonomy): Bacteria > Planctomycetota > UBA1135 > UBA1135 > UBA2386 > JBCCGH01. Next base: position 80,923 of record JBCCGH010000007.1, on the reverse strand, counting down.
GGGCTGGGGCGCGCGTCGGTTCTGGGCGAGCGCACTCGGCTGGCCCAGAGCTGCTTCCGGGTGCGGATCGGGCCGCTGGACGCGGAGGGACTCGAGGGCTTCCTGCCCGGCGGCCCTGCGTTCGAGTCCCTCGTTGAGTTGATCAGGTTCGGTTCGCCGCCGGAGCTCGATTTCGAGATTCAGCTGGTTGCCGAAGGAGGGGCGATACGACCACTGCGCCTCGCCCGCGACCCCGACCGGTCGGTGCGATTGGGGTGGTCGACTTGGCTAGGTGACGCATCGGCGCGAGAGCGGGACGATCCCGTCTTTGCGCCGACGATTTCCGGGGCCTTGGGGGGCAATCATCAACGGACGGAGTAAGCGGTGGCAAAGTCGGATACGGCCCTGATCGGTAGGCTCACCCAGTCGGCACGGCGAGGCCTCGCAGGAGCTGCCGGCCTCGCGAAGTCGCGGACTCACGATGCGACCGGACTCGAGCATTGGTTGGTCAAGCTCCTCGAGCGAGCGGATCTCGATGTGGCGCGCGTCCTCGAGCACTTCGATGTGCGGCCGGACACGGTGGTCCGAGAGCTCGAGAGCACCCTCGATGAGTTCCACACCGGGAACGGTGGTCCCCCGAGCCTCTCGCCGGCCATCATTGATGTGGCGCGCGACGCGTGGCTGCTCGCCTCCATCCTCTACGACCATTCGCGGTGCCGCTCCGGATGCATCCTGCTCGCTGCCATGCAGCACGATCTGCACGGTCGGCGGCTGACGCAGTCCGCGCCCTCCCTCGAGCGTCTCAACTTGGAGTTGATCGAGAACACTCTGCCCGACATTGTCGCGGGCAGCGCGGAAGATCGCGAAGTGACCACAGGGACTCTGACGTCAGACCGTGCCGTTCCCACCGGGGCCGAGGGGCAGGCCGCCACTCCGGCACTCGACCAGTACACCGTGGACCTCACCGACCAGGCGCAAAAGGGGAAGATCGACCCCGTGCTGGGCCGAGAGGGCGAGATTCGCCAGATGGTTGACATCTTGACCCGGCGGCGTCAGAACAACCCGATTCTCACCGGGGAAGCCGGGGTGGGGAAGACGGCGGTGGTCGAAGGCTTGGCCATGCGCATCGCCGCCCAGGATGTGCCCGAGCCGCTGCGTGGGGTGTCGGTTCGCACCCTGGATCTCGGGCTCCTGCAGGCGGGGGCTGGCGTGAAGGGCGAGTTCGAGAATCGCTTGAAGCAGGTGATCGAGGAGGTGCGGAGCTCGCCGCCGATCATCCTATTCATCGACGAAGCGCACACGCTGATCGGCGCGGGTGGCCAAGAGGGGCAGAACGACGCGGCCAACTTGCTGAAGCCCGCGCTCGCCCGCGGCGAGCTCCGCACGATCGCGGCGACGACCTGGGCGGAGTACAAGAAGTACTTTGAGAAGGATGCCGCCCTCTCTCGCCGCTTCCAGATGGTCAAGGTCGACGAGCCAGACGTTCCAGTGGCGATTCGGATGATGCGTGGGCTCTGCCGCAAGCTCGAACACCATCACCGAGTCAGAATCCTCGACTCCGCGGTTGAGGAGTCGGTCCGGTTGTCGGCCCGCTACCTTCCGGCGCGGCAGCTCCCCGACAAGTCCGTGAGCGTCTTGGACACGGCTTCGGCTCGAGTCGCGGTGGGACACGCTGCGACTCCGGCCCCCATCGAACACCGGCAGCGCGAGATCGAGCACCTTGACCGAGAGCTTGCGACTCTGCAACGCGAGGCGGCGTCCGGCGCCGACCACGGCGAACGAATCGCGGCACTGGAGCAGTCCCGCGCGGTCGCGCGCACTGAGCTCGAGCAGTTGGAAGAGCGCTGGGATCAAGAGAAGCAGTTGGTGGCGGACCTTCTCCGCGTTCGAGCGCGCCTCGAGAAGGACGCGGCCCCTTGCGCCGAGGACTCGGCCGAGGCTGAGGCCGGCAGTCTCTCCGAGGACGAGCGCGCGCAGCTGCAGCGAGAGCTAGAGCACAAGCGCGCTCAGCTTCATGACCTGCAGGGTGAATCACCCCTCGTCCAGCCCGCGGTCGACGGTCAGACGGTCGCCGAGGTCATCGCCGCGTGGACCGGGATTCCCGTCGGTAAGATGGTCGCCAACGAGATCCAGACCCTGCTGCGGCTGGACGACGTGCTCGAAGAGCGAGTCTTGGGCCAACGCCACGCGCTCGAGGGGATCGCGAGTCGCATCTTGATCTCCCGCGCCAGGCTCGACGATCCGCGTCGGCCGGTCGGTGTGTTCTTGCTCGCAGGCCCGAGTGGTGTCGGCAAGACCGAGACCGGACTGGCGCTCGCCGACGCGATCTACGGCGGCGAGCGCAATATGGTCACGATCAACATGTCGGAGTACCAAGAGAAGCACACCGTTTCACAGCTCAAGGGCTCGCCGCCCGGCTACGTCGGCTTCGGCGAGGGCGGTGTGCTGACCGAAGCCGTACGCCGTCGGCCGCACACGGTCGTGCTCCTGGATGAAGTGGAGAAGGCGCACAGCGACGTCATGGAGCTGTTCTTCCAGGTCTTCGACAAGGGAGTTCTGGAGGATGGCGAGGGCCGGGACATCGACTTCAAGAACACGGTCATCCTGCTCACGTCCAACGTGGGCTCGGACACCATCATGAAACTCTGCGCCGATCCGGACACCGTGCCGGAGCCTGACGGGATCGTGGACACGATTCGGCCGGAGCTGCTCCGTAAGTTCCCGGCCGCCCTCCTCGGCCGGCTCGTCGTCCTTCCGTATCACCCGATCCTGCCCGGTATTCTCCGCCAGATCGTGCGGTTGCAGCTCGGCCGCATCGAGGAGCGCCTGCAGGCTAACCATGGAGTCCACATGGCTTACGACGAGTCGCTGATCGAGCGCATCGCCGAGCGTTGCACCGAAGCAGAGAGCGGTGCGCGTAATGTGGATCGGGTGCTCACGCAGGGCATGCTGCCGACGATTTCTAGAGAACTTTTGGCCCGCATGGCCAACGATCAATCGTTCGAGGAAGTGAGCGCGACCATGGATGAGTCGGGCCGATTCCAGTTCGAGATTCGCTAGCGAGATTTCGGCATGCCTTACGAGCAAGACGGTCGCCTGGGGACGGTCATCACACCGCTCAAGCTGGACGTCCTGCGCTTCCGGCAGATGACCGCCGTGGAGGGCGTGTCGGAGCTGTTTAGATACACGCTAACCCTGGAGTCCGATCTCGACGCGACGATCGAGGCTCCCGAACTGGTCGGCCAGAAGATGACCGTGTGTCTAGACCTCGCTGCCGACGACAAGTCTCGCTATTTTCACGGCATCGTCTCTCGCATCGGCCTGGTCGACGTCGACGCCCGCTTCAAGACCTTCCGCATCGAGCTCGTCCCCTGGCTTTGGTTGCTGACGCGCACCAGCGACTGCCGGATCTTTCAGGCCCAGTCCGCGAGGGAGATCATCGAGGAGATCTTTGGGGAGTATGACTTCGCGGACTTTGAGTTTCGGTCCGTCTCGCCACCGGAGCAGCGCACGTATTGCGTGCAGTACCGGGAGACGGATTTCGTGTTCGTGTCGCGGTTGTTGGAGAGTGAGGGGATCGGCTACTTCTTCGAGCACACGAAGGAGGGGCACAAGTTGGTTCTGTTCGACAAGCCCGCGGAGAACAAGGTTCTCGAGCACCAGCCGGCGGCTCACTATCGACCGAGTGAAGGGCTGGATTACCTGGCTGACGTCATCGTCGCCTGGCGGGTTGCCCACGAGCTGCGCCCCGGCAAGTACGCCGTGCAGGACTACAACTTCGAAGATCCAGGCACCAACTTGCACGCCCAGGCCGGATCCGCGGTGACCGCCGGCGGCTCGGATCGGTTTGAGCTGTACGAGTATCCCGCGGGCCACGCCAACACGCAGGGCGGGGACTCACTGGCCGAGATCCGCATGCAGCAGGAGGCGGCGGGGGCGCTGACGATCGCCGGCGCGAGCTCCTGTCGGGCGTTCGCACCGGGGTATCGCTTCGACCTGAAGCAGCACGAGGTCTCTGCGTTCAACGACAAGCCCTACCTGCTGACCCGCGTCACGCACGAGGTGTCCGTTTCTGGCTATGAAGCCACGCAAGCACGCACCTCCTATGAGAATACCTTCGAAGCCATCCCACATGAGGTGCCGTTCCGGCCTTACCGCAGCACCCCCCGCCCGGCAATCCACGGTATTCAGACCGCCGTCGTCGTCGGCCGATCCGGTGAGGAGATCTTCACAGACAAGTTGGGACGCATTAAGGTCCAGTTCCACTGGGACCGCAAAGGCGAGGCGAACGAGGAGAGCTCGTGTTGGATTCGTGTGGGCCAGACCTGGGCTGGCAAGCAGTGGGGCGCGGTGTTCCTCCCACGCGTCGGTCAGGAGGTGATCGTCGAGTTCCTGGAGGGCGACCCCGACAAGCCGTTGGTGACCGGGTGCGTCTACAACGCGCAATACATGCCGCCCTACGAGCTTCCCGGAGAAAAAACGAAGAGCTCGATCAAGTCTCAGAGCTCCAAGGGCGGGGGCGGCTTCAACGAAATCCGTTTCGAAGACAAGAAGGGCGAGGAGCAGGTCTTCGTCTTCGCTGAGAAAGACCTCGACATGCGGGTCCAGCACGACACGTACGAGCATGTCGGGAACGACAGGCATCTGATCGTCAAGAGGGACCAGGTCGAGCACATTGAGAACGATCTCCACGAGAAGGTGGACCGTCACCGGACGACCGAGATCGCAGGCGACCAAAACGTCAAAATCAAAGGCAAGCAGGCGATAGAAATCGCTGATAGCTCAAGCTTCACGATCAAGGGCGATGTCATTGAGGTCTTCAAGGCGAACCACTCGGAGCAAACGACCGGGAGCTACTACCTGAAGGCGAAGCAGATTGTCATCGAGTCCACCACTGGAGTGACGCTCAAATGCGGTGGCAGTGCCGTCGTGATCGACTCAGCTGGTGTCACGCTGAAGGGCAATATGCTCACGCTGGATGGATCCATGGTGAAGATCGCTTCGGGGCCGGGCTCACCGCCGCTCTCCGGCAGTGCGGGCAAAGCTGTGGTGCCGGCTGCACCGGCGTCGCCCGTGGAGGCTGCCGTGGCCGTCGCGGGGATGGTCGGCGTGGCCGCTGCCAAAGAGGTGGCCGCTGCCAAGGCGGCAGTTTCCGCGGCCAAGCCGTTCCGCAGTTCGGACGAAGAGGACAAGACGTGGGTCGAGATCGAGCTCGTCGACGAGGCGGGTGAGCCCATCGCCGGCGAGAAGTACGAGATCAAGCTGCCGGACGGCTCGGTCGCCAGCGGGACGACGGGAGCGGACGGCATCGCGCGCCTGGAGGGAATCGACCCAGGGGATTGCGAGGTCACCTTCCCGAACCTCGACAAGGACGCGTGGGAGCCAGCCTGATCGCTGCCCTTCAAGGCTACAGCGGATCCAGGGTCACGACACCGCACGCTCGGCCACCAGCAGGTGCACGCCATAGTTTGCCGTGGCCCGATCGTGGAGCCGAAGCGACCAGGGCAGATCGTCATCTTCTGCCTGAAGGGCGAGGCTCGTGAGCGACGCCGGATGTGCGCCGGGCGTCAGGAGAGCGCGCAGCAAGGGTTCGCTTCGGCCCGCGTGCTCGGTTCGCTGCGAATGGCCACCAACCCAAGCCTCGAGTGGGGTCGCACCAGGTGACCAATCGTAGGGCGTGGCGAAGAGGGCCTTGCCCCCCTCGCGCAGGACGTTCGCTGTGGATTGCAGCAGGTCCAGCGGCGACGACACGCAGTCGATGAGGTTGAGCGCGACCGCGAGATCGAACGCGCCGTTGTCGAAGGGCAGGGCGGCGGCGCTACAGGCCCAAAAATCGACCTTGTCTGGATTCGCACAATGGACCGGATGCTCCGCCTGCTCGTAGACGACGCCCACGCGCCGCTGTGGGAAACGAGCCACGCCCGTGCGCATGGCGCTTTGCGCGACTTGCAGCATCGCGAAGTTCATGTCGATCCCCAAGACGAGATCAGCCGTGCGATCGGCCAGCTCGAACGATGTGCGTCCGACGGAGCATCCGAGATCAATGGTGAGGCCTGACGGTGAAGAAGTCCCCATGAGCTCTAATCCCCGGTCGAGGATCCTCACGAGGGCGGACGCCTTCTCCGCGTAGTGGCTGAGGCCGTAGATGCTGAGGTGCTGTCGAGTGACGTCGAAGGTGGAGCCGGGCCCGGCACAATCGCCGATCAGGCTCTCCAGCAGCGGTGACAGGTCCTGTCGTTGCAGGAGCTGAAGCAAGCTCCCGGACACGTAGTCACGCAGGTCCGCAATGAGGACTGGGATTCCGTCCAGGATTGGATACTCGCGGCGACAGAGCGGGTTCTCGCAGTGCAGCAGGCCTTCCTCGACGCACTCGTCGTCGGCGACGACGGCCGCAGCGAGCTGCAAACGGCGGGGCTCGCGCTCAGCGCCGCGGCAGATCGGACAGACGGGCTGCAGCGCTTCAAAGTGGCGCCGTCGCATCAGCCGCCGATCAAAACCTGGGGGCACCCAGGGGGAAGGATCTTGCCCGTGGGCATCGGGATCGGCGCGACGCAGCTGGAGTGTGCCGTCATGTCGCCGACGCGCGCAGCGGGCAAGTTCTCGATGAGCACCTTGCTCGATCCCATGGCGATCTGGCCGGGGCCCGCAGGAACGCAGCTCGGCAGCATGCACGGTGCCGTCATATCAGTGACCCGAGCTGCGGGCTGGCCGCCGATGAGTACCTTCGCGGCCCCCTTGACGATGGCGAGGGGGAGCGGTGGATGAGGCACCGGGGTCGGCGTTGGCGCTGGCGGATGGATTGGCGCGTGGCAGTGGGGACCGTCCTGCAGGGCGTTGTCTCCCATCCGGGCTGCCGGCTTCGTCATCCTAGCTCCTCTTCTCTTCCGATCAGGCGTTCTCGGCGCAAGTATAGGGGACCCGGATCAAGGCCGTGCGCTGCGCTCGGTCCGGGTGTATCCCCCGGCCTGTGTGCGCCCGCCTAGACTCACACCCTCGTGACTCATCGATCCTAGAACGAGAGCTGCTCCTGAGAAAGGTCGGGGAAGTTCGAGAATCGACTTCGTGGCGAAGCGCGGGTGTTCTCCAGATCGCCGGCGGGGAGACGCCGCATCCGCCCCATTCAGAACTTCTCTGTCCCCCGCGCTGCAGCTGCGTTCGTTCCTCTGGATAGCAGAGGCCGCTGCGACTCAGGTGAAATCCCTTGGTCCGCTCCGGCGCCCGAAAAGAGAATACCGTCGTGAAAGCGAGTGACGTCTACCTGTGCCTAGCCCTCTTCGCGTGCGTTGGCGCGAGCAAGGTCGTCGGACAGGAACTTCGCGTCGCCGCCCAGCCCTCTATCCAAGCTCGGGTGTTTCAGGCCGCCGATCCGTTGCTCGGCGAGAGCGCAAGCGAGGCCCTCGGTCAGCTAGGCGTCCCCAACGCGGCCTCCGTCGCCGGGTGTGTCTCGTCCTGGAGCTACCACGCCCGCGGTGGCACGACGGCACAGATCTGGATCTACGATCACGTCGTCGTGAAAGCGGACCCCGAGGCACGGCGTGCCGTGTCGTTCACACCGATCCCGGAGAACGGAGCCTACATCGGTCAGCCTGTGGCCGAGTTGGCTCGACGGCTCGGCAACCCCGAGCGCACCACGGTGGGGGACCTCACAGTGGACCTGGATTACGCGCAACTCCGCGTCACGGTCGCCCATGGCCGGGTCATCGAGCTCATCAGCGAAGGTCGGGCTGATGCCGTGCACAACCGACCATGGCCGCTCTGGGCCGAGCGGCCTAGTCCCGAAACCAAGCTCGTCGACGGGCTCTACGAGGAGCTCGTCGATCGGGAGGCTCGCGTCGTGCTGCGGCTGATTCCCGCCGTGCGTCCTTTCTATATGGGCAAGTACGAGGTGACGGCGCAACAATACGGTGAGAATGGCACGTATCCGGCGGCCAAGGTTCGTTGGGATGACGCCGTGAAGTGGTGTCGCCAGCGTGGGTTCCGCCTGCCCACACCCGCGGAGTGGGACTACGCGGCGAGTGGCGGAGTCAAAACCCAGTACTGGTGGGGCGACATCTTCCGTGCCGACGCGGAGAACCTGGGAGCGAGGCCCCTCCCGGTGGGGGGCACGGGCCGGTGCAATATGTTCGGCTTGTACGACATGTTGGGAAACGTCGCGGAGTGGGTCGATCGCCGGACGCTGGACTTCGTGTGGTGTCGAGGTGGCTACTACGGTCACCAGGAGCCGCCGAGGTGCGCAATCGGCTATGGCAACCAAATTCTGCGCAAGAACGGTTATCCGATGATCGGCTTCCGCGTTGTGCGGGATCTATGAGGAGCAATTCTCGAGCTTGAGGGTGGCACTCCTGGTATTCGGTTACCGTCGTCTTCTGCGAGTGGAGTACCACAAGTGATTGGACTGATATGACGAAGCTGACATGCCTCGCACCGAATCGGCCCAACGCCTGCAACCGGGCGGACGAGGTCCGGGTGGACTTCGTCTTGTGGAACTACTGCAAGCCCGACGACCGCACCTTTGACAACGAGGTCCACAATGACCCTTGGAAAGAGCACAACAGCTGGAGCCAAATCGTCAAGCGACTCGTCTTTGACGTATTCCCCTTCCTGCAGTTCTACGAGTTCGCCCAGCGCGGCAACATTCCGGTCGGCCACTCGAGCGCGCGTGGCGCTTTGGTACCCGTGCGCTCGACCCAAGAGCTGTTCAAGGTGCTGGGCACTGGTCGCCGCCACCCGTTCGCGCTGAGTAAGAGCCTTCAGGAGCTCACGAGCGCCTGTGATGACACGTCCTGGGAGCAGTGGATCCATGCCTATGAGGTCAAGGGCAAGTCGGTCCTGTCGCCCCAGGTGCTGCGCTACGAAAGCGGCTCGTCCTGGAAGTTGTGTGAGTACGGCTCCGGTGCGGAAGACACGACTCTGCCCGCGGCAACGATCATCGGTGACGCGCCGTTCCGCATGCGGCGCAACCGTGGCTTCTTTCTCATTCCGCTACCCTTCGCGCTGACTAAGGCGGCTGCGGACTACCTGCGATTCTTGTTGCAGAACACGCTGGATGGAGTGGCTGTCCATCGAGACGCGTTCTGGCCTTGTTTCGTCGAGGCCACCGAGGACGGCTTCCAGCGGGTCGGTGCCAAGAAGACTCTCTGGAAGAAGGGCTCGGACACGGAGGCCGAGTGGACGGTGCCGCTCTTCTCAGTCTTCCACCTCGCTCAGCGCCTGACCAGTCTTTACCAAGACCGCTTGGAATGGGTCGGAGTCACCGATTTGGGGCGGACTGCCGATGGACTGTCGCCCAAAGAGCTCGAGGTGCGCTATCGGGGGCTTCTGAGCAGTCTGTTGCGCTCCGTCGCGGAGCGCGAGGGGGATGTGAAGGGCAGGCTCGAGATGAGCCTACTAGGCTCGTACTGTCGCATCTACGTCGACAGTTTCCGCCAGTCGGCGATCGGGCTCATCACGTGCATCGAGTACCTGATGGACTCGACGCTGTTCATGCAGCTCGAGGATACGACGTTCTGCCCAGAAGAGATGGACGCCAACGGCTGGCATTGGGTGCGTCTGTTTAAGGAGTTGGCTCCCGTGCTGCAGAGCCACCCGAAGGGCTGTTGGGTGTATTCCGTAAGAAGCGAGAACCAGCCGAACGGCACGCGGCCATGGGTTGCCTCGCCAATGGGCAAGTGGATGGCGGGGATGTTCGACGGCATCCTCAAGCAGCCCGACAAGCAGTCCGGGTTCTGGAAGAACGCGTGGGATGCAGCTCCGCACGCCAAGAGGGCCGGGGGCATTTATGCTAGCTTGCTGAACCTATATGTCTTCACCAAAGTGCGCCGCCTGCCTTCCGACAAAGAGGACGTGCGCGCGTGGTCGAAGGCTCTCGATAAGGCGGCGGACAACTACAAGAAGAACCTCCCGGCCAGAATCACTGGGGCGGCGACGTTCATGGACTACTTCGGCACGACGATCGACACCGCGGATCTCATGAAGAAGATCTACGACGGTGATGTCGGCTTCGAAGATGCGGGGGGCGCAGCTGATCTCCTGGGAAAGGCGTTTTCATCGGCGAAGAAGGAGACCTATCCGAAGCTCTTCTCCAGCGGCGTGATGTTGCAGGGTGCCGCATCAGCGGTAACGGCCGTTTCCTCGGGCGAGAAGGCCTACCAACTGTTCGGCCGAGGTGACTACAACGCCGCGTTCGGTGGAGCCTTGGTGACGGCCTCGGCAGGGACGACGGCGGTCTGGACGTTCGCCGCAGCCGCAGCGCCAGCCGGTCCGATCGGGTGGCTCCTCGCCGCCGCTGCGGTCACCGGAGGCGTCATCATGATGGTCTGCACGGACAATGACTTCGAAACATTTGCCGAGCACTGTCACCCCTTTGCCAAGAAGCTCGGTGGCGGCGATCCTCTGAAGTACTGGGAAGCGAGCGGGGGCAGCTATAGTGCTTGGCAGAGCGAGGAGATCGACGCGTATCGGCAGCAGCTCAACAGCCTGCTCGCCACAATCTACAAGATCGAGAAATTCAAGACCGAGGTGCAGCTGCGTCACAATCTCTGGGTCTTTGTCGAGACCACCGCGGACCCGCGCGGATGCGTGTACCAGATCGATCTGGAGTTCAAGAAGGGGAGATTCGATGGGGTATTAAGGTTGACGCTCGCTGATTTGAAGAAGCCCGGTCGCGACAGCAATGCGCGGTTGCAGCGCGTGACCGACAAGAGCACTCATGTGGACCGATTTCAGCCCGGTTTCGGCAACCGATTCGAATCGGGCGTGTTTACGCCGACGATGTCGAGCGTCGGCTTCCGCTTCTTCGTCGACGATGGCAAGTGGGCTTTCCAGATTCTGTGTCGGGTCAAAGAGTGGCGAGGGTGCAAACTCGAGGACGCACGCATCAAGGTCTACCCTTTCCGATCGCCAGAGTTCCCGTGTCCGCCCGCAGACGTATGGCGCCGACCGGACAGCTGGGTCCCGTTCGCCAAGGAATACAGCAAGCGCTGAGGTCCCATGTCGAGACGCCATGAGGCTGCCGAAGGAGACTCGATTCCGAGTATCGCCGTTCGGTACGGATTCTTCCCCGAGACGGTTTGGCAGCACCCGGAGAACGCGGACCTGCGCGAGCTTCGCGGGGATCCAAACATCCTCTCCGCCGGTGATGAGGTGTTCATTCCGGCCAAGCGGCGAGGCATGGCCACAGGGAGCACCGAGAAGCGCCACCGGTTCGTGAAGAAGGGGGTGCCAGCCAGGCTGCGACTGCAGTTGCTCGATGATGATGAACCCCGAAGCCACCTCAGGTACGTGATGGAGTTGGGCGGCGTCCTTCATGAGGGAGAGACCGACGACGACGGTTACCTCCAGGTGGTGATTCCGCCGGAAGCGCGTTCCGGAGAGCTCAGAATCGAGGGCGAGGACCCCATCCCTTTGGATGTGTCTCGCCTTGACCCAGTCGATCAGGTTTCGGGTGTTCAGATGCGCCTGAACAACCTCGGCTACGATTGTGGCGAGGTCGACGGCAAGTGCGGGTCCCGCACCGAAGGCGCCGTGCGGAAGTTCCAAGAGGCAGAGGGCCTCCAGATGACCGGTCAGCTCGATCAGGAGACCAGCGAGCGGCTCTCGGAAAGGCACGGTTGCTGAATGTCAACAAAACACCGGGTGCGGGATGGCGACTGCATCGACAGCATTGCCTTTCGTCACGGTCTCTTGCCGGACACCGTGTGGAGCCATCCGGAGAACGCGGACTTGAGGAAGGCTCGAGAGGACCCAAACCTCCTCCTGGCAGGGGACGAGGTGTTCGTTCCCGAGCTAGCCGTGAGGCGGGAGTCCGGGTCGACGGGAAGCCGGCACCGGTTCGTACGCAAGGCGGTTCCGTCGTCCGTGGCGTTTCGCGTCTTACACGGCAGAGAGCCGGTCAGTGAAGCGCGCTACATCCTGACGGTCGACGGCGTGTCGACCGAAGGCGAGACAGATGAAAGCGGCAAGGTCGAGATGCAGATCCCACCGGACGCCGAGGAGGCGGTCCTGCAGGTCTTCGAGAAGGACGATGGGGGAGTCGAGACCGAGCTCGTCTACGAGTTCGCACTAGGGGGGCTCGATCCGTTTGACCACCCCGCCGGTCAGCAAGAGCGCCTGCAGAACCTGGGGTTCTCGTGTGATCCCGACGAACCCGGGGAGATTGGGGAAGGGACACGCGCTGCCGTCGTGGAGTTCCAACGCAAGTTCGAGTTGTCGGTCACCGGCGAACTCGATGACGCGACCGACGCCAAGATCAGAGAGCTCCACGGAGCCTAACGTCAAGGAAACTACCGTCTCATGACGTCCTCATGGAACGCATCACGCATCCGTCTCGAAGTCCCCGACGAGTGGCGCGACGAGACGGTCTTTCGGCTCGCAACGGAGGACCGCGCAGTCCAGATCACCATCGAGTTTGAGGCCCATTTCGGCGAGGCGCCGCTGGAGGCTCACCTCGAGGCAAGAACCGAGTTGGCGAGTCGAGACGAGGTTGACGCGGATCTCGTCGAGAGGGGCGAGATCTCGCTGGGTTCGCTCGAGGGCCGCTTCGGGGTCATTCGGATCCGTGATGAGGACGAACCCTCGTACATCATGGTGGTCGTCGCGCTGCCCTCGCCGCTGGAGCTCCTCGCCATCAACGTCGTTGCCGAAGCAACACGCTGGGAAGACGCACGTGCCGAGATCGAGAGCTTGGTGAAATCGATCCGCCTTGATGCTGACGAGGATCGGTGACCAGTGTCGCACCCGAGTGACTCCGCACCGGCAAAAGTCCGTGTCGGCCGCGCTGCTCGCGGAGGGATCACGCCCGTCAACCGAGAGGAGCTGCCGATCATCTTGGTCCCCGGAATCATGGGTAGCCGGCTCCACTACAAGAACGAGCCCGATCGGCCCATCTGGAACCCGGACAGCAAGGTCGCAATGCTCCTACTCGCGGCAAAAGTCACCACTGCCCGCATGAAAGTCTTCGACGTCAGGACGAAGGCAACCGTCTTCGGCAAGGGTTCAAAGGACGCAAAGCTGACGGCGGACCAGGAGCGGCGAGGCTGGGGCGGATGCGCCTGGAAGTTCTATGGTAAGGGTCTGCAATACCTGGAGGCCGCGTCGAGCAACCACGGCGGGATCGTCTACTGCTTCGGCTACGATTGGCGCGATACGAACTGGCGCTCGGGAAAGCTGCTGGCCAACAAGATCAAGGAGATTCGGCGGAGACATCGAGACGAGAAGGTCCTGATCGTGACCCACAGCATGGGGGGGCTGGTCACCCGCTGCGCCTGTGCGCTCCTGGAACGAGAGGGCAAAGGGGCAGCCGAGAAGAACGTCCTTGGCGTCGTCCATACCATGCAGCCTGCGAACGGGACGCCCCTTGCCTACTGTCAGTTCAAGCAGGGAGCCAAGCCATCCCATTGGATTCCGTCCATTACAGATGCGGTGCTTGGAGCCATTCTGGGATGGGATCCAATTCAGTTCGCAGCCATTGCGTCGGGAACGCGCGCTCCTTTCGAGTTGATGCCGAATCGAGACCACGTGCGTACGCGCGGCCTTGAGGCATACGAAGAACCCAAATGGCGGGGGCCGACTGGCGACCCCAAACGACAGTGGCTGACCTGGGACCGGACCGGCAAGATCAAACACAAGCTGCCGTCGAACCACAGTCTTTGGGACATCTATAAAGAGAGGACGGGGCGACTAGGCCTGATTGACTACGAAGAACTCGGCAAGAAGAAGTTCATCATCATCAGCGAGAAGAAGCTCAAGGTTCCCCTGCCCGCGCAGGAGATCGCGATCCGAGTCGGGCAGGGGGTGGATCAGGCCAGAATATTTCACGAGCAACGCCTATGCCGATACGTTCACCCCAACACCTCGGTCGTGGCCGGCACCGACTTAAGTACCGATATTGCGGTCCACCTGGAGTTCGATTGGAATCTCATCGTGGAGCACGGGACGGACGCCAACGTCGTCAATGAGAAAAAGGGCGACGGAACGGTCGCGCTCGAGTCGGCGACTTGCCTACCCGTCAACGCTTGCCCTGCGCTGAAGATCACGTGGGCCGATCGGCAGAGAATCGTGCGGGGTGTCAAGCACGCGGACGCCTTTGCCCAGGACTCCTTCAACAAGGTAGTCTGGGAAATGTGCCAGCAGGTGATCAAGTGCGCGGCTCAGCCAACGCCATAATCAAAACCGCCCGCCGATCACAATCCGCGATTCATCGTCACCCCGATGACCCGTGGACAGATCGCACCGAGACAGTTCTACACCTACAACTTCAGGATCGCGGTCGCCGACCTTCGGCCCCCACCCGCCTGGGTCGCGAAAGGCAGCAGATCTGGCGGCAGACCCTCACTGAGCTCAGACGCCGATCTGTCGCGATTAGATTTTTCGTTCGGCCCACCAAATCCTCGAATGCCCGGCCATCACTTCGCGTGGAGAGCGACGTGCGCTAGAATGCTTCATGCTCGGGTTCGTCCGATTCGGTGATGAAGAAGCACTGATGAAGAAGCACATGGTTAAAGCCGGCGAGCACTTCGCCGAGATCGCGTCTAGCCACGGCTGGGGGGACTACGAGGCGCTGTGGGAACACGCCGATAACGCTGAGTTGCGCGAGCTCCGGCCGAGCCCGCACATACTCGAGGCCGGGGACATCGTTCGCATCCCCGAGATCCGAATGAAGTCCGCGGCCATCGCTACGGAGCAGAAGCACCGGTTCCGCGTCACGCGCCCGACGCTCCTACTGCGGGTCGACATCGGCGACTTGATCGACGAAGAAGACGAGGCCGGCAGAGAGTGCACGCTGCACGTCGGCGCCAGGGAATACACGCTGGTCGCCGACGACAACGGCGTCATCGAGCAGCGCGTCCCGATCGATGAGAAGGACGCGCTGCTAATGATCGACGGAGTCGACTATCCGCTGCGGATCGGTCACCTCGACACGATCGAGACCGAATCCGGTCAGCGGCAACGGCTTGCCAACCTCGGGTACCTCGACGACAAGGCTGCAGAAGTCGGCGAAGCTGATGCGTTCTGTGCGGCCGTCGAGGAGTTCCAGGAAGAGGCCGGACTCACGGTCGACGGGATCTGCGGTCCCCAAACCCAAGGTCGACTGCTCGAGGAGCACGGCTCCTGACACCCACGCCATGTCCACAACCGTGTTGCTCGTCGACCGGGATTCGGCCAAGCCCGCTCGTCTCCGACCCCGCCGACCAGCGCCGGTCGCGCCGACCGATCCGAAGCGCAAGAAGCACAACCGGATCTCACGCGAGGACCCACTCCCGTTGGTCCTCGCCGGCCCGATCGTTCGCCGCGTCGATCCTCAACGAGCCTGGTTCTGGCTCGCGACGAGCGTCCCGGTCGAGGTCACCGCGTGGGTCAAGGACGCCAGTGTGCACCAAGATCTCGGCCGAGCCTCGACAACCTCGATGATGCTTGGACGGCGACTGCACATCGTCCTGATCGGCGTCGAGCCCGCCGATTCGCCCGGGCAGTGCACACCGTTCCCGACCGATAAGATCCTAGCTTACAACATGCAGCTCCAGCTGGGGAGCGGCGCTGAGGACTGGATTCTCGACGGGGAAGCCGCGCTGAAACAGAGCGATGTCGCCCTCGATCCATATTCGTTGCCGACGTTTGTGATTCCGGAACGACGCAAGCTACCGAAGATCATCCACGCGTCGTGCCGCAAGCTGCACGGCATCGGCGACGATGCCCTGCCGAGAGCGCTGCGACACGTCAAGATCCGGGCCGACCAGCCGTTGTGCCGGCCGAGCGCGCTGCTGCTCACCGGCGACCAAATCTACGCCGACGATGTTCACCCGGCGCTGATCGGGCCTGTGGCGAAGCTTGGCCGTCGACTTCTCGGACGCGACGAGCGACTGCCGGGCGACAAGCGACCGGTCAGAAAGATCAAGGCGAAGGAACGCGGCGAGGTCGTCGGCAAGAATGGCTTCACCGTCGACGAGAGCCACGGTGAGAACCACTTGCTCGGGTTCGGGGACTATGCGGCGATGTACTTGCTGTCGTGGTCGCCTGACGTCTGGCAGCGTTTCGTCGTCGAAGTCGGCGCCACCAAGCGTCAGGTCCGAATGGGCACGTACGGGTCGCTGACCATTGACATCACGGAGTTGAAGGTCGACCCGAAGCAAACCCGCCAGCTCCTCGCGAATATCCCCACGTATATGATCTTCGACGATCACGAGGTCACCGACGACTGGAACCTCACCTACGAGTGGGTGGACGGCGTAAAGAACAACGCGACGACGCGGCGCGTGGTGGCCAATGGCCTGGCCGCGTTCTGGGCGTTCCAGGCGTGCGGCAATGACCCCGGCAAGGACGCATCGGTGCAGTCCGCGGTCACCAATGGCGGGGTCTCGGGCAGTGCGTTCGAGCCGGTCGTCTGGAACCACCACGGCTGGGGCTTCGTGGCCGACACCGTGCCAGCTGTTTTCCTCAACACCCGGACCCAGCGCGAGCTGGAGCAGTTGAAGGGCACAGGTCAGTGGGCCCCGGGGCTCATGAACAAGAAGGCGCTCAACGAACTCGCGGCACAACTGCGGGGAATGAGCGCGGATGTTGATCCGCTGCTGATGGTGTCACCGGCGCCGGTGATCGGCTACGAGTTCATCGAGGGCCTCCAGCGGGACTTCTCCGACATCAACAAGCCGGGCGACGACGTCGACCCCGGCAAGGACCCCGAAGCGTGGAGCCTGCACCCGAAGGTGTTCCTCGACTTCATGACTGTGCTGCTCAACTCCGGGCGCGAGCGGATCGTATTCCTATCCGGTGACGTGCACTACGGGTTCACAACATTTGGACGCTTCACCGAATTCCGCAAAGGCAAACGTCGGCACTTTGACTTCGTGCAGCTTACGTCGTCCGCAACCAAGAACGAGCCGAGCTGGAGCCAGAAGCAGTTCATGCGGACCACGGAGGACAGCAAGATCCAGGTCCGGCGGCTGCCCCTGGTGGCGACCCAGCGGCGAGTCGCCAAACCGGCGGATGGCTCGTGGGACATCGAGCTACGGTGGCGCTTCTACCAGCGCCGCAAGGCAACCGACGACGTCGACGACGAGGTCCTGATTCCGTGGAACAACATCGGAGTGGTGATGATCCGGCCCGGCTCCGCGGGCGCCGTCGCCCAGCTCGCCGAGACGGCGAAAGGCACCTATCGTTCGCTGGTCAAGTGGAACGAGTTCGAACAGCACCTCGGGCTCGATACGAAGACGCAGGCGGCGAAGGCGCAGGCGATGGCGAAGCAGGCTAGACAGCTGCGCCGCACGATCGGCCGATTCGGCCGGCACCGCTGACCTTCGGGCCGGTCGGGACGCTGCACAAAGCGATGGCGCGAGTCACGACCTACCCGGGAGGAGAGCTGTGCGCAGGTCGGCGACTCGCCGCTGTTGGCTCTCGGCAGCCCCGCGCCCTAGGTTCCCGCGCGATCGCCCCGATCCACGACCCTGACGGTCATCTGGTCATCTGCGCCGACGACATCGGCCTGACCATCGCGATCCGTGTCGGTCATGACGAAGTTGAACGCCGCGCCCTTGCGCGAAACCACGATGGGGGAGCGCACAAAGGAGGTGCCCTGCAAGCCGTCGACGCGGCGGCGGAAGAAGACGCCCGTCGGCGGATCGTCACCCTCGAACAACAAGAAACCCTCTGAGTTGGCGACCGCCCGGTAGTCAAAGCCGAATCCCCTCACCTCAGCGTTCTCACCGGCAAACAGCTTCCACAGCGCCCGCTCCTTCGCCGAGGTGAAGAACGGCTCCGGGGCCTCCTGGCTTGCGGCCGGGGTGGACTGCTGCTCGAACGCACAGAGTCGGTAGGTGACGCCCAGCCTCGATGTCCCTTGGATCATCGATGTCCGTTGGATCAGGAGCACGAGGTCATCGGTCCGGTCCTCGGTCAACGACGCCGCCGCGATCTTGACAACCAGCTCACCGGGAGCGAGGGACAGTGCGTGGTCGTCAAGCACTTCCGGACGCAGGTCGGGGGCCGTGAAGACGACGAGGCCTCGCCCACCCTGCTTCACGCCAACGACGTCCTGCGCCAGCCTGTTGCGCACGCGGTCTTCATCAGGAGCGAGGTTCCCGCGCCTCACCAGGGCGAGGCCGGCACTCGGCTCCAGCAAGTGTTGCGAGTCGGGATTGGCTTGCTCCGGCAAACCAAAGGACATCTCGGCGGCCTTCCAGTGCCACAACTGCCCGGCATTGTTCAGGCCGATCAGATCCTTGGACGCGGGCGTGGACTCGATCGCGCTCGAGGCCCATGGCCATACCTCTTGGAGCGTGCCCGACGGCACCTCCGGGAAATTCACGCGCCGCTCATTTTCGATGACAAACCCCTCTCCTTCCGGATCCTGCGCGGGGTCGGACGGAGGCGCCGCTACGGGGACCACGGTGCCCCCTCGGGGTCCCCAGAGCACGAGGTGAACCCGGCCCTCTTCGATGAACACCTGTTCCACCAACGCCTTCGTGACCTGCAAGCCCTCCGCAGCCTCCTCGATGGCCTCGGACTTGCGACTCCGCACCAGGCCCGTCTCTTGCTGGACAAAGACCTCGGTGCCCGCGATCAGATCCCATAGGTCATCGCCGTTCAGGTCGAAGAGCTCGGGACGGTCCGCCGAGCCTGCCAAAGCCGTGATCGACCCCGCAACGCCCGACAAGGATGAAGAGTAGTACTCCCACAACCCGTTGTCGTCCCGGGTCACAAAGTCCAGCAGGTGGTCACCATTGATGTCGAGAAAACGCGTGCTCCGCAGCGCCGGAGTGTCAAAGTCTGCGTGCAGGACTCGCCGCCACTGCGGCGTGGTCGCCGCGCCGTTGCTCAGCACCCACACGGAAAACTTGGTGTCGTTCGTCACCAGCGTCAGATCCGAGCCGGGAGCCCCCAAGCCCGCGTCGAGGTCATCCGAGTGAACGGCATGCAAGCGCAGATGCCTCTGCGACGAACTCGCACCCGGGAGGGGGGCCGTGGACAAGTCGAACCGCGCTTCGGGGAGCACGCGCCAACCCCAAGACCCTGCAGCTGCGTCGAACTCCAAGAGGTCCGACCGGATCTGCTTGATCGGCTTTTGCGCGGTCGTGGCCTCGTCGTCCGCGACTTCTCTCACGAGCACCAAGCTGGTCGCGTTCGGAGCCCCATCGTGCCACGGACGAAGGAACCAGCGACGGACACTTCCCTCGGTAATGGCCCCGGGGCCGGGCAAATTGGTGACGTTAGACACCTGAAGGCCCTGCGCGCCCTCGGTAGTCTCGACCAAGCGAAAGCTCAACCCATCGGCGGGGCCCACAGCGAACACGAGCTGGAGTGACCCTCGGTCTCCCTTCAAGTGCGCCGCGACCAACTGGGGCTCTCCAGGATCCTGACGCAAGCCGCTGACCAGGGTCCGCACTTCCTTGATCGTGCCTTGGGCCGACGGGTCCGCACCGCGGGCGGTCACAAGCGTCAACCCCAGGTCGAGCTTCTCCTCCGTCGAGCGATAGCCGTAGACCCAGTAGAGCCAGCCCTCCAGGTCGTCGTTCAACTGAAAGGACCTCGCCGCGTCGGCAGGCCTCTTCGAGCCCACGCCGACCTCTTGCACGCGGCCAAGATTCTGCGGCAGATCCGGCAAACCGCTGGTTCGATCCCACTTGAGATACGTCAAGTCTCCCTTCACCGTGGCCAAACAGTCCGGTCGCTCCGGGTCAAAGTCCGTCGGCATCACGGCTTGGATGTCGTCGTCCACGTCAAGGTGGGCGGGCAGCGGGTCGATCGGATCGGCCCTAAACTGCTGGTCGAGGCCCAGTCGCTTCTCGCCCCCCCCTCCCTCGCGCTTGAACGAGAAGAACAAATCCCGCGTCTCGTTCAACGCGTCGCTGCTTGCCCAAACCCTCTCGGGGCTACGACTCTCGATTGCACCGGTGTCGGGATCGCGGCTCAGAAACTCCAGCCGCTCCCGAAAGGTCACGAACGGAAGCGTATCGAGCGGCAGGGGGGCCATCGGGAGCTCGGAGGAGGGACTGACCCGCCTCGCGCTGACCGCGGACAGGCCGTTCTCGCCCTCATCCACCACCGCCGTGAACTCGACCCTCTGCACCGTGGCGCTCCCCGGCATGCGCCCCAGCCCCTCATCGGCCAGGAGGTTCCACTTCGCGATGAAGATCCTCGCCTCCCCGGGCGCCAGGCTAAAGCACGTCGCCGACAGTGGATCGCTCGTCTGCACCAGCGTCATCGGTAGCCCGGGCGTCATCGGTTGGCCGGACGGTGGAGGGTTGAACCAGTACTGACCGGACAGCTTGACCTCGACCGGATCCGTGCCATCTCCCGCTTCGTACACAACCAACCCAACGATCGGAACTTGGAACGCCGAGGTCGAGACGGGCGCGTTAATCTCCAGACGAAGCCTCGGCGGCACCACGGGAGACGGATTTGATCCACCACAGCTGGTCCAGAGGAATACGGCTAGGACGGCCCAGCGGCCGCGACACACCTTCTGTTGCCACATCAAAGCGACTCTCCTTGCTGCGCCGACTGCGCGGCCATAAAGCGACGAGGCTCCGGGGACTCTTGTTCCAGAGCAAAAGGACTGGTCGGCGACGGTTCTTGCTCCCGCACCCGAATGATTGGAATGCTGAGGGAGGGCCCGCCGCGACCCAGTAGGAGGCCGTCTACAGGAGGGGTGCCGTCCAGTGAGCGCACGTCGGCCCTGGACGCCGCGCGAAACACACTCGCGAGACCGCCTCCTAGGGTTCGGACCGACTGCCTCGATCCACGACTCCAACGGCCATCTGATCATCGGTGGCGATGACCTCAGCTTGGCCATCGCGATCCGTGTCGGTCATGACGAAGTTGAACGCCGCGCCCTTGCGCGACACGATGGGGGAGCGGACGAAGGACGTGCCGTCCACGCCGTCTAGCCGGCGTCGGAAGAAAACCCCATTCGGGCGCTCCTGCGATGGCGACTCGTACAGGAAGAAGCCCTCGGAATCGGAGGTCACTCGGTAGTCGAAACCGAATCCGTCTACCTGAGCGTCCGGGCCGGCGAAGACCTTCCACAGGGCCCGTTCCTTGGCAGACGCGAAGAACGGTTCAGGGTTCAACTGGCCTGCGGCGGCGCTCGGTTGCTGTTCATACGCACACAGTCGATAGGTCACACCTGCCGGCGAGTTCCGCTCGATCAGAAGCACGAGGTCGTCGGTCCGATCTTCGGTCAATGACGCCGCGGCCACTTTGACGATTCGCTCATCACTGGTGAGACGAACCGGAAATTCGGACGGTTCAAGGTCTGGAGCGGCAAAGACCACGACGCCCCGGCCATCTCTGCGCGCGCCAATGACATCTTGGGGAAGCACGTTTCGCACGCGATCGGCATCGGGAGGGAGCTCCCCACGCCTCACCAAGGCGAGCCCAGCGCGCGGATCTAGCGAGCCGGGATCGGCGCGCTGCGGCGGCTCGAACGACTCGCCAGCCGCGGCCCAATGCCACAGCTCGCCGGCATCAGTGATACCGATCAGGTCCTTGGCCGCTGGCGCCCCCTGAATCGCCGTTTTGGTCCAAGGCCACACCTCGAGGAGGACGCCGGTGGCAACCTCGGCGAACTCCACGGCCCGTTCGCCCTCAATGAAGAAACCCTCGGGATCCGCCGGGGATAGCCCCACCGGTATCACCGTCCCTTTCCGGGATCCCCATAGCACGAGGTGGATTCGGCCCTCCTCGAGGAACACCTGTTCCACCAGCGCCTTCGTCGGTTGTACTGCCGCGGCGACCATCGCGAGGGTCTCCGACTTACGGCTCCGGACGAAACCGGTCTCCTCTTGCAGAAACAGCTCAGTCCCGGCGATCAGGTCCCATAGATCATCATCATTCAGGTCGAAGAGTTCGGGGCGGTCCCCCGACCCGGCAAGGGCTGTGATGGACCCGGCCACACCCGACAGTGACGAAGAGTAGTACTCCCACTGCTTGTTCAGGTCCTGCGTGACAAAGTCGAGCAGTTGGTCACCGTTGATGTCGAGGAACTGAGTCTTCCGCAAAGCCACCGTCTCGAACTCGATATGCAAGGCGCGCCGCCACTCTGGTGTCATCCCCGCGCCGCCGCTCAGTACCCAAACGGAAAACTTGGTGTCGTTCGTCACCAAGGTCAGGTCGGACCCGGGATGGCCCAAGCCCGCATCGAGATCGTCCGTGTGGACGGCGTGCAGGCCCAGATGCCTCTGCGACGCGCTCGCGCCCGGAAGGGGCGCAGTCGTGATGTCAAACCGCCAGTCAGGGAGAGCGCGCCAAGCCCAGGCTCCGGCACCGACATCGAACTCGAGGAGGTCCGACTGGATCCACTTGATCGGCTTGGTCACCATCGGTGCCTGCTGGTCCGCGACTTCCCGCACGAGGAGCAAGCTGGTCCGGCCGGAAGTGCCATCATCCCAAGGACGAAGGTGCCAACCTCGGACGCTCTCCCCGGCAATGGCCACGGGGTCGGGGAGATCTGCCACGGCCGACACGAGCAAGCCCTGAGTGCCTCCGTCGCTGACTTCGACCAAGCGCAGCTTCTCCAGCCCGCTCGCTGTGCGGACGCCAAAAACCAGCTGAAAGGTCTGGCCATCTCCCTTCATGTGAGCCGCGACCAGCTGCGGCGCTGCTGGCTCCTGGCTCAATCCGGTGAGCAGTGTGCGATCGACGTTCGCGCCTCGAGTCAACGCGTCCGCACCCCGCGCGCTCATCAGCGTCAAGGCCACGTTGAGCTCGCCGCTCCCCGCGTCATACGCGTAGACCCAGTACAGCCAGCCTCGAAGCGCCGAGACAGGGTCCTCTCCGAGCTGAAAGAACGCCGCCGGAGCGCCGGGAGTCTTCGCGCCGGGCAACGCGTGCACGGCGCCGAAGCTTTGCTCCACCACAGGCGAGCCCGTGTCGGGATCCCATTCGACATAGGTCAACGCGCCGCGTGGCGTCGCCAGACAGTCGGGCCGCTCGGGGTTAAAGTCCGTTGGGATCACCGCTTGGATGCCGTCGGTGCCGAAATCCTGGTGGGCGGGCAGAGGGTCGAACGGGTCGGCTTTGAACTGCTGGTCGAGGCCCAGCCGCGTCTCCTGGGTGATGGAGCCGAAGAAAGAGAAAAAGACGTCTCTGGTCTCATTAGAGGATTCGCTACTCGACCAGACTCTCTCGACGCTGCGCGACTCGATGGCGCCCGTGGCCGGATCGCGGCTGAGAAAACTCAAGGGCTCCCGGAAGGACACGAACGGCAGCGTGTCGAGAGGAAGGGGGGGCATCGCGCGGCTAGTGCTGTCCACGCGCCTCTCGCTGACCAGCGTCCAAGGGCTCCCATTGCCGGTCGGCGTGGCGGTCGCTGTGAGCTCGATCCTCTGGACCGCGGCACCAGTGGGCGCCCTCCCGAGGCCCTCATCGGCGAGGACATCCCACACTGGGAAGATGACGCGCACCTCTCCTGGATCCAATCGCAGGCGCGTGGCCGACTGCGGATCGGTCGTTTGCACGAACGTCATCGGTCGACCCGCCTGCGTCGCGTCAAACCAGTATCGGCCGGACAGCACAACCTCGACCTCGCCCGAGCCGCTCCCGGTGCTGTTGCCCACGGCGACCGAGATCGGCACCCGAGGAGCCGCGCTGGCACGCGCCACGGGCGCGTCCAACTCCAAGAATTCCACCCGGCCCGGTGGATCCGGGTTTTGACTGCCGCCGCCATCTGAGCAGCTGCACCCACCCAACAACACCGAAACTGTCGCGGCGATCCAGCCCGTCGACGACGCAAGACGCTGCCCCATCAGTCTTTTCCTCCTTGGTGAGCCTCGAGGGGGGCCCGAGACCGAACTCCGCGACCGAGCCACTGCTCCTACCAGGGGGAGGTTCTACCACACCCGGACTTCCGGAGTGGGCTCGGTGCGAGCAACCCGGGAAACTTCTTTCCGGGCGGTCGCTCAACTCCTACGCCCGCGCCTGCGCGATCCGTGGAAAAGTCGGCCTCGAGCGTCCGCGGTAGGCCCGACACCCCCACCTTCCCCAGGCTCTACATAACGATGATTATCAGAAGTTCCGGCTCGGGGTGGTGGGGCCGGTCCAGCGCGTCGCTCGACGGCCCGTTCAGCCCGGCGGCGCGCCCGCCGCGGCCAGGGCGGCGCTGGTCTGCGGTCGATCGGCCGTCGCGACGATGCGTTGCGCCGCGGCCGCGAGCAGGTCTCTGCGGCCGAGTCGGTGCAGCGAGCGCACCCCGCAAGCACCAGCCCGGTCGGCCGCCGCCCCGGGCATGAGGACCGCGAGATCCACGAGCCGCAGCAGCACGGGCACGAGACGGACATCCTGCGGGGCCCGCGTGGCGACCCTCTCGATGTCGGCGGCCGCCCGCAGCTGCTGCTCCCGTGGTGCCATCAGCTGCTCAAGCGCCCAGTCGACCGAGCGGTGCGACGCCGCCGGGGCGCCCGCGGTGCCAAGGCGCTGCCAGAGACCAGCGCCGGCCGCGCCAAACACCAACCCCGCCGCCCCGATCGCCCATTGGCGGCGGTTCGACCGCGGCTCGGCCAACGGAAGGTGCGAGCGACCCGGAGTGGATGAGCGGGGAAAGCTGCCGTAGTACATGGGCGCGTCGGGAAAGGCCTCCCGAAAGCCTACTGCCTCTGGCCGCCCGGGCCAGGCCACCCGTGAGGCTCCCGTGACAAGCTCTCATAAGGCCGGCCGGCAAGGTGGCGGACGCGCCACCTCCCGCCGCGAGTTCGGCGCTACGGACGACCGACCACGCCGTTCGAGGCGGTGATGCCCTGCGGACCGGTGTCATCAAGCACGCTCCCACTCGACCGATCCGGCGGCATCCACCTTCACCAGCCACAGGTCGTGATCGCGACCACCGGGCGTGACGATGTCGCCGAGGAGCAGGCAGCCCCCATCCGCAGTCGCGCACACGGACTTGGGGGTGTCTTCGGCCGCGTCGATGACTCGCTCCCAAACCACGGCGCCGACCGCCGACAGCCGCACCAGCCGGAGGTCATCGCCCTGCCAGCCGGTGTGGTCGCGGCCAGCGCACACGAAGTAGCTGCCGTCCGGGGCCACCGTCGCCCGCGGTCGACCGAAGGTACCATCGAGGCCCGCAGTGCCCGTCGTGCGTTGCCACACCGGAACGCCGGCGGCGCTGATCCGCGCCAACAAGAGGTCGGTGCTGCCCACTCCCATCGACGTCGTGCGCCCGATGACGAGGAATTCCGGCCCCATGGGCACTACGCAGTCGCCGAACTCGTCACCTGCGGGCAGATCGATCCGGCCCTTCCAGCGCTCTGTCCCACTGGCGTCGACGCTCACGTAGAGCAGATCGGCCTCGCCGTCGCGATCCTCGTCGACCCAACCGGTGGCGACGAAGCCGCCGTCGGCCGTCGGGGTCGCACTCAAGAGCTCGCCCGGAGCGCGGCTGGCTTGGCCCGTCGCAGTCAGCGCGCCGACGCGGTCGTCCACGAGGCCATGGAACGGGGTGCATGCGTGACGCTCCACAGCGGATTGCCGGCAGGATCCAAGTGATAGACGGTGGCGTCGTTGCCATCGCCGGAGGTGGTCACCACCATGCCGCCGGACACCGTCGCGGCGATCGCTGTCGCGCGGCTGGAGCCCGTGGGTTCACGGTAGATGCGGGAGAAGCTCTGCGCTGCCAAGCAGGCGGCGGGCAGAGCCGCAGCGAAGAGGGGAAGCATGGCGGAACGCACATTCATGGCAAGCTTAGATTCGTCGCGGTTCGGAGAGGCCGGCCGCGCCGGCGCTGTCCGAATTCGCAGCCGCAATCGGCCGGCCGCCACGAATCTGCGAAAAGGCGGTCACCGCGCTCGGGTGACGCGCGGTTAGGTGCTAGGCGCGGCCGGCAGCGGCCGCCGGCATCGCCTTCTCCAGCATGTCGGCGAGGCAAACCTGCAGGCTCGTGAAGCCCGCGTAGTGCACGGTGCGTGCCGGCACGCCCTCCCGCCGCGCCAGCTCGAGGGCCGGCTCGGTGGTCTCGTGGCGGTTCCAGTGCAACAGGACCAGCAGGTCCAAACCGCCGCGCAGCCGCTCCTGCACCTGGCTGACGACTTTCTGCGGCGAGGTGTAGTTCGCCATCAACCACTCCCCCACGAAACCCCAGTCCTTCGCGAGCTGCTCGAAGCGCGGGTGGTGCCGCCGTTGTCGTTCGTTGCCGCCGACGACGAGGATGAGCGGCGCACGGCCCAGCTGCTCGGCCCAGCGCGCGACCGTTCCCGCCGCGCCCTGCGGGTTCGCCGGCGTGGTCTGGGCCAAGCCGATCAGCTTCTCCAGGGCGCCGAGTTCGTCCTTGGCGAGGTCGGGGAAGTCGACCTCGACCTCTTTCAGCAAGCCAAAGGCCTGCTGCAGCGAATCCGCGTCCTTCCGCGCCCGCAGCGATCGCGCGATCTGCGTTTGCAGCACCGCGCGATCCAGCTCGCGCCCTTCCATCTCTTCGTAGAGCGCGACGCGCTCGCACTTGACCTCGACGTGGTCGAGGGCCTGCCCGACGGACTCCTCGTCCTGCAGCAGGTTGTCCAGCTCATCGAAGGCACCGCGCTGGGCCAACATGTCGCGCATCTCAAAGAACGCCTCGCGGGCGCCGTCCCGATCGCCCTGCATGTTGTGTGCAGTCAGCAGGACACGCATCGCCTCGACCCGCTGGTCGAGGTTGACGGCGATCTGCAGCACGCGGCGCGCAGAGTCCGCCGCCGGGCCCGCCTCGGCCAACGAGAGATACTCTAAGGCGACGAACAGCAGCTGGTCCGGCGCGGTGCCGCGGCCGATCTCCACGGCATCGAGGAACTTCAGCGCGATCTTCCGATCGAGCTCCTTCAGGGCCTCATGCACGGGGTAGAAGCTCTCCAGGTCCGGACACACCTGATCGAGCGCCAGCTCCATCAGCCGCACGGCCCGCGACGCATCGTCGCGGGCGCCGCCTGCCAAGATCGACGCGGCGAGGAAGAACCGCGTGCGATTGATCAGATCGACGTCCCGACCGCTGACGCGGCGGAGCTTGCCGAGGCACAGGTCGAAGCACTGCTGGGCGCGGTCGAACGCGCCGACCTCGTAGCCCAAGATGCCGGCGGCGAACAGCGCCTGCGGCACTGCTTCGGCATCGGCGAAGTCGACATGCTCAAGCCACGCGTTGGCCGCGTCGCGCTCTTCGCGCTCGGCGCGGGGCTCGAGGTCCTCGAGCGAATGGAGCCGGAGGCAGCCCAGCACGGCCAACGCCGCCACGCTGCTCTGTAGCCGCGCGGCCCCGGCGCCCAAGGCGTGCGCGATGCGCAGGTTGCCGAGCGCCTCCTCGAACTCGCTGGCGGCGAGTTGCCGGTTGGCCAACGCCCGGAAGTAGCGGGCTCGCACGTCGGCAGGCAAACGCTCGAGGCACGGCAGCTGGATACACTTCTCGAGAATGGTCGCCGTGGGCTCGTTGTCTTCGCGGTCCTCCCGCACCTCGAGCCGCGCGACCAGGTCACTGAGCGCCGCATCGACCAGCACCTCACCCTCACGACTCCGCGCGTCGCTGGCCAAGAACTCCAGCGCCTTCACAGCCAGCGACAGGTCCTCGCACCAGAACAACGTGCGCATGACCAGAGGCAGGCACTGCGCGGCGATACTCGCGTCCTGCAACAGATCCATGAGGACGGCAGAATCCTGCACCAGGTCGGCGACCCAGTTGCGTTCGCCACGACGATCGTGGCCACGAATGCGCCCAAACCGGTACCAACGCTGGAGGTCCGGCTCGTTGGCGGGTTCGGGCAGGTCCAGGCCGAGGAGAGCCCTGGCGTAGCCACTCAAGAACGCGGTGCCACTGCGCTCAGGCGCCAGGCCGCGAAGATCGAGCAGCAGCTCCTCGATCTCTCGAGCACGGATCTCACCGCGTTCAGCGAGATGAATCTGTTTGGTTGCGAGGCGATCGAGCGCAGTTTCCCAGGCCATGACGAGCCACCGTGAAGCAGGCCGCGAGTCACATGCCTTATCGACCCGCGGCCGGAGCCCCCTGCGTCGCGACCCGCTCCGGTTCGCTACTCCCCGAGCATCGGCTCGGCGCTGGCCGGCAACACCAGCACCAAACCGCGGAGCGCTCCCCCCACCTCGGACTCGCGTTGCAGTGTGCCGAGCAGCAGGTCGCCCTGCCGCAGATCCGCCGGCGCCGCCGCGGTTTCGACCCAGACCCGATCCCCGCCGCGCAACACTTCGAAGCCGTCGCGATCCACCTCGCCGACCCTCAGCAGGGCCGGCGGCGGCAGCTCGGCGCCCGCGCTCGGCGGCGTGCTCAAAGCGAGACTCGCGCGGTGAATCCGCTCGACTTCGGCGACGAAGCCGTCGCGGCACGCCTCGAGGGGCGCGCCCAACTCGAACTCCTGAGTGCGCTCGGCCCAGCGGAAGAAGTGCTCGACGATGGCCCAGTAGCTCTGCACGCGCTGCGCGCGAGCGCGCGGCTCTGCCGCGAGGTAGGCGCCCACGAAGAGTCTGAGCAAGTCCTCGGCCTGCACGTCCTCCAGATTCATCCGCGGCACGGGCGCTTCCCGCTGCTGGCGCACCAGCTCATGGAGGACCCGCTCCGCGTCGCCCCCGGAGCGCTGCTCCTCCCACAGATACTCTTGGATCAGCGGGGCGAGGTCCCCTTCCCAGACATCACCGCCGGCGGCAGCCTCGGCGTCATCGTCGATTCCGGCGCCGTCGCCGATCATCGCCTCGACCTCCGCAAACAGCTCCTCGAGGTCCTCCGCCCGCTCCAGGCCCTCTTCGATGCGGCTCGCCAGACGCTGCCCGAGCCCCGGCGCGCTCGGCGTCGCAACGTCGGCGGCGCGGGGGCGCGACGCCGCCGCGGCCTCGCCGGCCGAGATTCGGCGTTGCGCGTTCCATAAGTCGATGAGCAGCCGCCGCGCGGCGTCGAGATCGACGTCCGTTTCAAACGCCAGCTCGTCGAGGATCGGGCCGATGACCGTGCCCGGTGACGCCGCCTGGCGCAGTGCCTCGCTGATCTCCGCGACGTCATGGTCGGCGTGGCCGGCGCTCACCAGCAACCCCTGCAGCTGCGCCTCCACGTGCTCGAGCGGCGGCAGCGCCCGCTCGGCGGCCTCGGCGCGGCGCGCCGGCAGGAACAGCAGGTGCTCGATCTCCACCTGCGTCAATCGACGATCGAGCTGCAGCTGATGCACGTCGGCGAGAAACGCGGCGCCGAGAGCGCGCCCGTCGTTCTGCACGGCGACCGCGGGGGAGACCACACCCGCCCGCGTCGCGGTGCCGTAGAGCCGCCCCACGACCAGATCGCCCGACGACAATGCCAACCCCAAAGGCGCGACGACCTCATGCACGACCGAGTCCTGCAGATCCCGCAGCCGCACGACCTCCCCGGGTGTCCCGGTGTTTTCCACCGCGAAGACGCCGGCGACCGACTCCATGAGCAAGGCCTGGGCCGCGTCCAGCTCGGCCACTTCGCGGAGCATGCGGCGCCCCGGCTCCTCGCCCAGGACTTCGCTCTCACGCTCGAGGAGATACCACTCCACGCACCGGGTTTCCGCCGCCGGGCCCGGCTCCACGGCATCCTCACCGTCGCCGCCAAAGAACTCGCGCCGGGCGCGTTGGAACTCGGAGGCCAACCGCGGATCGCGCGTGGCCTCCGCCACGAGGCGCTGGAGGGCAAGATGGAGGGCGCCACTCTCTGGCAGGCTCATCGGGCTCCTCCCAAGGCGAGGGAACGCGGCCGCCGCCATCGAAGGTTGCGGGCGCACGGGGCATTTCGGCTCGACCGAAGCCGGGCGCGTGAGGCAGAATCCAGAAATGACACGGCGGGCTCCAAGTAGAGGCAGCGCCACGCCGCCCTGTAAAGCCCGTCGTGGCAAACACCGCACTTGCCGCGACCACTGCTCCGCCCCCCCATGATCCTGAACCTGCCCCAATCCGAGGTCTTGGCCAGCCTGAGCTGGATCGATCTGACGGCTCTGGCGATCGTCCTGGTGTTCTTTGTGCTGGGCATCTTCCGGGGGTTTGTGTGGCAGTTCAGCCGCATCTTGACCCTGGTGCTGGCCTATTTCGCTGCCGGGCGCTGGGGCAACCCGATTGCTGCTCGCATCGACGCTTGGTTCACCGAGGGCGTCGACCCACGACTCCCCCTCTACATCGCCTACTTCGGGGTCTTCGTGGTCGCCCTGGTACTGGTCAGCCTGCTCACGCTCCTGCTACAGAAGCTGGTCTACTCGACCGGGCTGTCCTTCTACAACCGGCTGGGCGGCGGCGTGTTGGGCCTAGGGACGGGCGCCTGTGTGGTCCTCGCCCTCTTGGCCGCAGTCCTGATGTTCTTCGCCAATGGCAGTGAGGTCGTCCAGGCCGCCCAATCGTCGAAGTCGATGGAGCTCAGCCAGCGCGCCCTCGACGTCCTCGGCGACCTCGTCCCGGCCGAGGTCCGCGAGGTCTTCGGGATGGCCGCCCCGCCGGAGGCGCCGCCGGGGACGGGGGCGGGTACGGGCACCGGCTCCGGACGCTGATCGCCCCACGACCCTGCGGGTTGATCATAGGAGCGCTCGGCCAGACCGCGGCGTAGACTCGCCGGCAGCTGGGGGCGTCCCGCGCCGACGCGGGGCTGAGATGCACCCCTGAACCTGATCCGGATCACGCCGGCGTAGGAAAGCTGCATGACCGCAAACCGTGCCTCGGGGCTCCCCGCTCTTCACGAACACTTCCCCAACTCGCGCAAGGTCGAAGTCGGCGAGATGCGCGTGCCGATGCGCGAGATCTCGCTGACGAATGGCGAGACCCTGCGCGTCTACGACACCACGGGGCCGCAGGGGCACGACCCCCACCAGGGCCTGCCGCGCCGGCGCGAGCCGTGGATTGAGCCACGCGTCGCGCGCGGCGATCGCAACTTCAGCCAGATGGCGTATGCGCGCGCCGGCATCATCACCGAGGAGATGCAATTCGCGGCCGAACGCGAGGGCATGGCGCCCGAAGTCGTCCGCGACGAGATCGCCGCCGGACGCGCCATTCTCCCCGCCAACCGCAAGCATCCTGAGATCGAGCCGATGCTGATCGGCAAAGCGTTCCTGACCAAGATCAACGCCAACATCGGCAACTCGGCCGTGCGCTCGTCGATCGCCGACGAAGTCGAGAAGCTGAGCTGGGCCATCCGCTGGGGCGCCGACACGGTCATGGACCTCTCCACCGGCGACGACCTGACGGAGACGCGCCACGCGATTCTCCGCAACTCCCCGGTGCCGATCGGCACCGTCCCGATCTACGAGGCGCTCGAACGGGTGAAGGGCAAGGTCGAGGACCTCAACATGGACCTCTTCCTCGAGGTGTGCGAAGAACAGGCCGAGCAAGGCGTCGACTACTTCACGATCCACGCCGGCGTGCGCCTGGCGCACGTGCCGCTCACCGCGGAGCGCACGACGGGGATCGTGTCACGGGGCGGCTCGATCATGGCCAAGTGGTGCCTGGCCCACCATCGCGAGAGCTTCCTCTACGAGGAGTTCGAGCGGCTCTGCGCCCTGATGCAACGCTACGACGTGGCGTTCTCGCTGGGCGACGGACTGCGTCCGGGCAGCATCGCCGACGCCAACGACGCGTCGCAGTTTGCCGAGCTGGACACACTCGGCGAGCTCACGGCGATCGCCCACTCGCACGATCTCCAGGTGATGGTCGAGGGGCCCGGCCACGTGCCGATGCATCAAATCGCCGAGAACGTCGAGCGGCAGCAGCGCGTGTGCAACGGCGCCCCGTTCTACACGCTCGGTCCGCTGACCACGGACATCGCCCCCGGCTACGACCACATCACTTCGGCGATCGGCGCCGCGCTCATCGGCTGGCACGGCACCGCGATGCTCTGCTACGTGACCCCCAAGGAACACCTGGGGCTGCCCAATCGCGAAGACGTGAAGGCCGGGGTCATCGCCTACAAGATCGCGGCGCACGCCGCCGACCTGGCCAAGGGACACCCAGGGGCGCGGACCCGCGACGATGCGCTCAGTCGGGCGCGGTTTGGGTTCCGCTGGCAAGATCAGTTCGATCTGTCGCTCGATCCGGTGACCGCTCGGGACTACCACGACGCCACACTGCCACAGGACGCCGCCAAGACGGCGCACTTCTGCTCGATGTGTGGGCCGCGCTTCTGCTCGATGAAGATCACCGAAGACGTGCGACGCTACGCCGCTGAGCGGGGCGTGGGTGCCGACAGCGCGCTGGCCGAGGGAATGGCCGACAAGGCGCGGGAGTTCCGCACAGGCGGCGGCGAGCTCTACGCCGAAGCCTCGCCCTCGCCTTCCGACGGCGCCAGCGCCGGCTGATCGATCTGCACGCGGAGCTCGCCGCCGCGGCCGGTCACGGCGACGCGTACGGCTTGGCGCCGCAGCGCCGCGTCGAGCTCGACGGCCGCGGGCCCGAGGTCGACGGGAAACGGCAACGACGCCGGGCCCGAAACAACGCGCGTCGCGACGACGATGCGCCCGCGCCGCTGGGCCGTGAGATCGAGCTCCAGGGCCCCGTCGATCCCAGCCGGGAGTGCCTCGAGCGCCCGGCGCAGGGCAGCCCCCACGGCCACACACAGCGTCCGGCCGTCGGCGTGCAGCGGCGACTCCGTCGACGAATGGACGAACCGCAGCCCCAAGCCGCGCTGCCGCAAGGGAACACGCAGCACCTCGCAGAGCCGCTGCAGCACGATTCCCGCTTGTACGGGAGCGCCGGCCGGCGCCGCCTCATCCTGCAGGTAGACGAGGATCTCGAGGAGGCCGCGCGCCTTGTCGGTCGCGCGGAGGATCGCGCCACGGTCGCGCTGCACGTCGCTGCTGCCCACGCCAAGCACCTGCGCGTGGCCCGACACGGTGAACACCGCATTGCCGAGCGCGTGCACGAGGCCCGGCAAGGCGAATCCAAGCAGCTCTCGACTCTCAGACACAGCGCGCGGCGCCACGCTCAGTGGCTGGAGGCTTCGACGCGGACGTTGGCCGTGGGCGCCGGCGCCAAGCGATCCGGCAGCGGCACCTCGCCGAGCTTGACCGGCACGGGCAGCACGGCGTTGGGTCCGCGCACCACGCCGAGCACCGCCTCGGCCCCTGGCGACGCGAAGGTGATCCAGTCGAAGAGCGAGTATGCGTCGGGCACCGGGCGACCGTCGTACGTCAGCACCACGTCGCCTTCCGCCAAGCCCGCTTGGTCGGCAGGAGAGCCCGGCTCCACCTTGGCGATCATGGCACCCTGGCCGATCCCGTCGGCACCGCGCGGCTCCGAGCCACCCGCGCCGAGAGGCGCCAAGCTGACGCCGAGGAATCCGCGGCGCACGAGGCCACCCTGCTCTTCCATGGCGCGCAGAGAGCGCAGAACCACCTTGCTGGGCACGGCGAAGGAGATGCCGGTACCCGCCCCCATGCTCGACGTGGTCACGCCGACGACGCGCCCCGTCAAGTCCAACACCGGCCCGCCCGAGCTGCCCGGGTTGACCGGCGCGCTGAATTGCAGGAGCTCGTTGCTGACCATCATGCCTTCGTCCGGCACGTGGCGACCCACGTAGCTCACGACGCCGACCGTGACGGTCTGGCGGTAGAAGAGCGGGTTGCCCATCACCATGACCCAGTCGCCCTGCTCGACCATGGCCGAGTCGGCGAGCTCGAGCGCCGGCAGGCCACCCTCGGGCACGGCGATCCGCAACACCGCCAGGTCGGTCACCGGGTCGGCCCCCACGAGCACACCGTTGCACGGTTGGGAGCGCCCCGGCACCTCGACCAGGATCGTGTCGTAGTCGGCGACGAGGTGGTAGTTCGTCACCACCAGGCCGCGCTCGTTGATCACGAACCCGGTGCCGTTGACGAAGCCATGGCTGCCGTCCGGGTCCTCGCCAGGCGCGTCGGCGTAGCCAGCGGCGTCTGCCCGCCGCAGCGTGCGCACGCCCACGACCGCGCCACGCACGCGCCGCACAATGGGCGCCAAGCTGGGCATCGCGGTCGGCGTGAGGGTGGTGGGCTCGACCGCGGCGGCAGGC
The DNA here is from genome assembly GCA_039029375.1 of Planctomycetota bacterium. GTDB lineage: Bacteria > Planctomycetota > UBA1135 > UBA1135 > UBA2386 > JBCCGH01. Next base: position 47,025 of record JBCCGH010000007.1, on the reverse strand, counting down.
GTCGGCTGCAGCCAGTGACCGATCAGGCCACCCGCGCCCAACAGCCCCACCCCAACGAGCAGCCGCGCAGCGCGGGACGGGGAGGGGGACGCAGGGGCCGACACTTGCCCTAGTCTAGCGAATCGAGCGTTTCCCGGCACTCCCCGGAAAGCACTCGCGCCGGGGGCGGGGCCGACTACCGTGGCGGCCGAAACCGGCGATTGAGAAGAAGCGGAAGTGCAGAACGACGAGCTCGAGCCCAACGGCCCTGACGCCCCGTACGCGCACCTGTTGGCAATGGCGCGGGAAGTGCAGCTCTTGCAGTCGAGCGCGGCGTTGCTGAGCTGGGACCAAGAGACCTTCATGCCGCCGGAAGGTGCGGCACACCGCGCCAAGCAGCTGGCCCTGCTCGCCCGACTGGCCCACGAGCGGGTCGCTGGCGCGGAGTTTGCTGGGCTGCTGGACGAGGCCGCCGCCGCGCCGACGGATCCGGCCGCGGCGGTCAATTTGCGAGAGCTGCGGCGCCTACACGAACGCGCCGTCCGCGTCCCGCCCGGGCTCGTCGCCGAGCTCGCCGAAACCACGAGCCTGGCCCAGGGCGAGTGGGCCGCGGCACGCGCCGCCAGCGACTTCGCTCGGTTCGCGCCCTGGCTCGAAAAGCTCCTGCAGCTCAGCCGGCGCCGCGCCGAGTGCTTGGGTTGGCCCGCGGGCGGTGAGGCTTGGGACGCCCTGGCGGAAGACTTCGAACCCGGCATGACGGCGCAACAGATCGCGCCACTGTTCGCCTCGCTGCGGGGGCCACTCGGCGAGCTGGTGCGGGAGCTGCGGGAGCGGGGCCAGGAGCCAGACACCGCGCTGCTGGCGCCCGCCGTGCCGGTCGCGGCACAGGAGCGGCTGGCACGCCTCGTCGCGGAGCAGCTCGGCTTCGACTTTGCCCGCGGCCGCATGGATCTGTCGACCCACCCGTTCACGACAAGCACCTGCAGCCGCGACGTCCGGTTCACCAGCCGGTTTCGCGCCGACCACGTGCTCGACGGCCTGGGGTCGACGATGCACGAAGTCGGACATGGCCTCTACGAACAGGGCCTGCCGCCGACCCACGAGGGCACGCCGCTGGGCGAGACCGTCTCCCTTGGCATCCACGAGAGCCAGAGCCGCCTGTGGGAGAACCACGTCGGGAGGAGCCGCGAGTTCTGGGAATGGTGCACGCCGCACCTGCAGCGCGTTCTCGGCAACCCGACGCCCCCCCTGACCGCCGAGGCGGTATGGCGCGCGGCGAACGTCGTGCGCCCCGACTTCATCCGCGTCGAGGCCGATGAGGCCACCTACAACCTGCACATCGCGGTGCGCTTCGAGCTGGAGCTGGCCCTGCTGCGGGGCGATCTGGAGGTCGCCGGCCTGCCGGCCGCATGGAACGCCGGCTACCGCGAGCACCTCGGCCTCGAGGTGCCCGATGACCGCCGCGGCTGCCTGCAGGACGTCCATTGGTCCTGCGGGATGTTCGGGTACTTCCCGACCTACACGCTCGGCAACCTGTACGGCGCGCAGATCTTCGAGGCGGCGACGCGCGCGCTGCCCGGTCTTCCCGACGCCATCGCGGGTGGGCGCTTTGCGCTGCTGCGCGACTGGCTCGGGGAGCAGGTACACGCGCAGGGCAGTAGGTTCACGGCGGCCGAGCTGTGCGAGCGGGTTTGCGGTGGCCCCCTTGGGGCCGATGCTTATCTGCGCTACCTGGGGACCAAGCTCCGGGCGGTCTATCGGCTCTGATCCGGCCGCCGGGTTACACTTCTGCCCCTAACCACTGTTCGACATCGAATCGATGAAAGTCACGAGCGTCCAGCCGACCCCAAACCCGAACGCCTTCAAGTTCTTGGTTGACCGCACTCTGGTGGAGACCGGCGTGCGGAACTACACCAAGCCAACCGAGGCCACCGGCGACCCACTGGCAGCGGCGATCTTCGGTATCCAAGACGTCGACACGGTGTTCCTGTGCGAGAACTTCGTCACGGTGAGCATGTTGCCGAGCGCCGACTGGCGCTCGGTGCACGACGCCGTCGTGAAGCTCCTCGAGGCGCATGACGACGCGGCCCTGCAGCCGGACGCCGCGCCGGCGGGCGCCGCCGCGAGCGCCACGGCGCCGGCCAGTGGCGACGGTGACCCCAAGCTGCTTGCCGACATCAACGAGCTCCTCGACGACCGCGTGCGACCCGCCCTCGCCGGCGACGGCGGTGGCCTGGAGATCATGTCCCTCGAGGGCAAGACGCTGCGCATCCGCTACCAGGGCGCGTGCGGCTCGTGCCCGAGCTCGGTCGCCGGCACGCTGCACGCGATTCAGAATCTCATCCAGTCCGAGATCGACGAAGACGTCGAAGTCGTCTCGGTCTAGGCCGGGCCCGGCGGAGCTGAATCAGCCGACCGGGATCCACTCCGCGCGTGGATCGCCCCCTGGGGGTGGTGCCGGAGGTGGGACTCGAACCCACACTCCCTCAACGGGAACCGGATTTTGAATCCGGCGCGTCTGCCAGTTCCGCCACTCCGGCGCCGCATGGTCGCCGCGCGAGGCTATCCCGACCCGTCGCGAATGCAAGATTGCCGGCCCTCTAGGCCGAGTTCGCGTGCTCCACGCGCGCGTGGTCGAGCAGCAGCTTTGTCACGTTGAGACACACCTGCTTCTCCGGCAAAGCCGGCACGCCTTCGTAGAACTCGAACCACTGGCCCTCAGCCCGACACAGCCGGGCAAAGAGTGCCATCGCCTGGTCCTCGAGCGCGGCGCCCAGGACTTCCGGATCCAGCAGCTCGGCGCTCTCTAGCGCTCCGCCGAGGCTGGAGCCGGCGGGATCTTGGTAGCGGTCACAAAGCGCAGCCACGCCCTCCACCACCGCCGCGTCGAGCCCCCGCGACAAGAGCAGCGCCGACAGGTGCTCGTCGCTCGGACGAAACTCGCTGATCGCGTGCGCAAGCTCGCCGTCGACGAAATCCAGCGCGAACCGGTCCTCGTTGGTGCCCAGCACGAGAGTGCCCGTCTTGGCGCCGCGACAGAGGAACTCGAGGACGCCGGGCGCCGAGAACCCGGGCTCGTTCGCGCTGAGCACGCACTTGCGCTCCACGTCGCCAGGCAGCATCCCCGCCGTCAACGGCGGGATGGGGTCGGCGTCACTCGAGGGCAAGCCGAGCACCTCGTCGGGCAAACCGTCCACCGGCTGCTGCCTCGGCTGCTGGCACGCCTCGAGCAAACCCACCGTGTGGTGCAGCCGCACCAGCGACGCGGCGACCGCTTCGCGCAACGCGGCCTGCGCCTCCGTTTGGCCGGGGTCCCGCACCATGCTCACCACCAGCGAGGCGAACGACTCCACCACCTCACACCCAGCCCGTAGCCCAGCGACGAGGTCGCGCTGTTCGGGGGGCAGACTCGGCAGCTCGGGCTCGGTGGTAGACATCCGCCGCCGCGGTGATCGGCAGCCGCCGGCGTGGCGCTTGAGGGCCCCACGGAGCGCCTTCAGCAGGAGGCGGCCTAGCCCCCTTGGCTTTGGCGCTCCGGCGCGACCAGCCGAAGCACCGCTTCGTCCGCCAGCTGAGCAGCCTCTCCGTCGCGGCCGCAGAGACCCAGGATCTCGCTGAGGACCGCGGTCACCGTCGGCGTGGGGCCCAGCGTCCGCGCCGCGCGGCGCGCCGCGCGCAGCGCTTGGTCCTGCTGGCCCCGTCGTGCCAAATCGCGCGCGGCCAACAGGAGCGCGCCCTCGGTGGGACAGCATTCGAGGAGCTCGCGCGGCGAGACCGCACCGGGCTCCTGCTCGAGTACCTCCGCGATCCGGCCCAACCCTTCCGTCGAGCGCGTACTCCCCCATTCGCGAATCGCATCGCGGACGCGGCCTTCGGCCAGGCGCACGTTGCCGACCAGGCACCCCGCGGCCACCGACTCGCCGAGATCGCGCGCCTGCTTGGCGAGCTTCATGGCCCGCCGCGCGTCGCCAGCGGCAAGTGCAGCATCGCCGGCCCGCACGAGGTCATCGATCCAGCGCTGCCGTTCGGCGGGCTCGCTCCGCGGCGACGCCGCCTGGACGAGCTCGCCCTGCACGCGCGCAGCTTCTTCGAGCGCGCCGCGATCTAGGAGCTGCCGCCGCAGCAACTCGAGCAGGCGCGGGTCGCGGGCAAACCGATCGAGGCCCGTGCGCACTTCCTTCTCGACCGACTCGGGCAGCACCTCGCCCTGCTGGACGAGCGCCCGCGCGCGCAGCTGGACCAAGCTGCGCTGCAGCTCGCGCGGCAGCTTCTTCTCCTTGACGAGGGTGAGCCAGGCCAGGGCCTCATCGCTCTCCCCGTCTTCCAACGCCAATCGCGCCAGCTTGATCTTGGCGTCTTCGCTGGCGTGGGGGAACTCGGCCGGCGGCGGGCACTTGGTGGTCGCCACCTTGCGAAACAGCTCGCGCGTGCGGGCCCGCTCATCGCCGAGAAGTGATGCCACGCCGGCGAGGTGATGGCGGAGCACGAGCCCCGACCGCAGTTTGCGCCAACGTTCTCGCAGCGCATACCAAGCACCGACGGCGACCCCGACGACGATCAGGTTGAGCAGGACCAGGCGCCCGACCGCGTTGTCGAGCAAGGGCGTGAGGGTGCCTGTGATCAGATCCACGCCCTTGCCGAGGAGCGACAGCACCGGTTCCAGGAACGACGCGATGATCAGCACCGGCAGGGCGATCACCGCCAGCCGCAGCCACGGGTTCTTGGGAATCAGCGCGCGCAGCGGCGCCCCCAAGGCCTTCCCGGTGAGATCACCCAGCTTGCCCACGGGGCTCCTCCGACCGCGGTTCACCAGCGGTCGCGTCGTCGCCGTCCGCTACGCGCGCCTGCGGTTCGGTGTGCAGTGCCTGCGCGAGACGCAGCTTTAGGTTGTTGTCGCTCTCCTCGGCACGCAGGCGCAGCAGCTCGGCGTGGCCGCCCACCGCGGCCAGCGCCTTGATGATGCACACGCGGCGGTGGTTGTAGCGGTTGACGAATGCGCCGCCGAACCGCCCACCGATCTTCTCCAGCAGGCTGCCACGCCGGTACGCCGAGGCCAGTCCCGGCGACCCGTCCGGTCCGAGCAACACCAACAGGTCGTGCAGATCCTTGTCCAGGGAGGACGCGGCGGGGCCCAATAGGGCGCACACTTTCTCGACCAGACTCGCGCCCATCGCCGCCAGCCTGGCCTTCAACCGCTCGCGCGCACTTGCGGGGCGATCCAGGTCGGCAAACGCGGACAGCATGTGATCCACCGCGGCGGGGCCCAGACGGTCCAGCAGCCCGCCCGCCGCCGCAGCCAGCCGCTCATCACTCAGCCCATCGATCAGGCACACCGCTAGGTGCGGGCTGTAGCCACGGCGTGCGAGCACCTCGATCAAGGCGTCGGGATCCGCGGCATCTGGCACGGCGAGCAGCATCTCGCGTTCGCGTCGAAAGCTCGGGTCGACCAAGAGCCCGCTGGCGAAGAACCCCTCCCCGGCGACGGTCTGGAGCAGGCGCACCAACGGGTCGCGCTCGGCGGCGTTCAGCCGATGGAGGATCTCGACCGGGGGAAAATGCTCGAGCACGCGGTGCAGCTCGTTCTCGTCACCCAGGCCGATGTAGTAGTCGAGCAGCACCTTGCGCAGATCGCGATCCGAGGTCTCGAGCAACTGCTCGAAGTACGGCTGCGCGTCGCGGCCAAATCCCTGCACGACCTTCCCGAGCACACCAGTGCCGCGACCACCACCGTGCAGCAGCCGCGACAAGTTGCGCACGTGGCGCTCTTTCAGCCGCGCGTAGGCTTGGAACATCGCCGGCAAGGCGCTCGGCCCCATGCGCCGCAGGAGCTCGACGTGCGCCGGCGCCGGATCGACGCTGCGGCACGCCGAGGCGAAGATCTCCTCGACCGCCGCGCCGCCGATCGCGACCAGGTCGTCGAACGACGTGCTGTCGCCCTCGAGCGCCAGGGCAAGCTGGCGGCGCACGTGCGCCCGGTTGGCCTCCACCTCATCGATGACCGCCCCCGGGGACTCGAGGCCCGCCATGAGGGCGGGCTCCACCGGCACGGCGCGATTGCTCAACCCACAATGGGGACAATGCGGTTCGTCGAGGGCGCGCGGCCCGCCACAGGTCGGGCAGCGATAGGGCGTCGCGGGCACGAGCGCGGCGACGCGGGACGCGGCCACGGCGACCGCCGGGACCAAGCTCGCCGCGGCGGTGCCATCGGCGAGAACCGGCACCAACGGCGCCGCCGCGGCGCCGTCGTCACCCTCGGCGGCGAGCTGCGGCACGGTGCCGACGTGGCCGAGCAACGCCTCCTTGCCTTCGCGGGCGAACACCAGGCGGGCCCGCAGACGCTGCACATCCGGCTCACTCCCATCCAGCGCCTCGGCCTCGACACACAGTGCCTCGGCGGCATCGAGCTCACCGCCTTCCCAACGCACGGTCCCGGCCAACGCAAAGGCCGCCGCGGCGCGAGCGCGCACGCGCGCCCGCTCGGCGTCCTGGTCCAGGACCCGGAGCAAGCGGACCCCGGTGCGCCCGGCGGCCTCGGGGAACCCGGCGGCGAGCTCGGCAGCGAAGAGCATGCGCAGGGCCTCGCGGTCGTCCGGGGAGCGCTCCGCGCCGCGCCGCGCCGCGTCGACCGCCTCGCCGGCGCGACCGGCGTCGAGCAGCTCGCGGGTCAAGTTCAGATCGTTGCGCAGACTGTCGACGGCGAACGCCTTCTGCAAGAAAAGGTGCTGCTTGTGCGCTTCCGCGGGTTCACCGAGCTCGGCGAGCACCTCACCGTAGAGCAAGCGTGCGTGGTGGTTCTCCGGGTCCTGATCGAGCACCTTCTTCAGGCGCGTGCTCGCCCCCTTGAGGTCACCCGACAACGCCTGCTCCGTGCCCAACAGATAGTCCCGCACCGCCACTCGACTCTGCGCGTCGCGGACCAGACGCGACAACCGCAGGTTGACCGCGAGCAACACGATCAGCACCCCCAGAATCAGCAGGAACTCGACGAGCGCCGGCTCGGCGGCGAGGGTGCGGACCGCCGACCACCAACCGGAGCCGGCGGCTTCGCCGGCCGCCTGCAGTGCGTGCGTCGGGGGGAGGATCATGGCGAGTCCAACAGCGTATCGAGCGAGAGGACCAAACCTCTTCGGCTTCTGATCCGCCGAATTCCGAGGAGGACGCCGGGCATAAAAGCCTGCCGGTCGAGCACGTCGTGGCGCAGCACCAAGGTCTGTCCCGGCCCGCCGAAGATCACCTCATGATGCGCCAACAGCCCGGGCAGCCGAATCGAGTGGATCGGTACGCCGTGCACCCGTTGCCCGCGGCTGGCGGCCGCCTCGGGCTCCCCGGTCGAGGCCGCCGGACCGCGCACCTCGCCCAGCTGCCGCGCGACCTCCAGGGCGGTGCCAGAGGGCGCATCCCGCTTCCTGTCGTGGTGGAGCTCGATGATCTCGACGTCGGGCAGTAGGGCGGCCGCCTCGCGCGCGAACCGCTGCAGCAAGACCGCGCCCAGGGCGAAGTTCGCAACCGCGAGCAGGCCCCGGCCCGCGGTCGCGGCAAGCGCGCCGAGAGCCACCCGCTGCTCGGTGGGGAGCCCAGTCGTCCCCGACACGACGTGCAGGCCCGCCTCCAGCATGCTCTCGATGGCCGTCTCGGCAGCGCCAGCGACGCTGAAATCCACCCCCACGTCCGCATCCCCGGCTGCCAACGCCGCGGCCAAATCGTCGCCGCGGCCGGTCCGGCCCACCAAGCGTAGGTCCGGCGCGGACTCGATCGCGGCGCAGCAGGCGGTCGCCATCCGACCCGGCCAGCCGTGGACGTGCACACCGATGGTCCCCGTCACGGCCGCGGGCCTTCCGCAGCCGCCGCGCGCGCCACGGCCAAGTCGAGCAACCGGGCCAAGAGCGCCGGGAACTCGATGCCGGCAGCAGCCGCGCACTGCGGCAACAAGCTGACCTGGGTCAACCCAGGGATGGTGTTGACCTCGAGCACCTTCGGTCCTGCCTCATCCACGATCATGTCGGTCCGCGACATCCCATCGCAGCGCAGGGCCCGATGGCAGCGCTCCGCCAGAGCGGCGGCCGCGGCCAAAGCCGGGGCGTCGACCCCGCGCGGCGGGATCTGCTCATCGCACGCCGCGGGATCGTATTTCGCCTCGTAGGTGAAATGGTCTGCTTGCCGCGGATAGATGCCGATGGCCGGCAGGACCTGCAACTCATCATCGCGGTTGCCGAGCACCGGAACGGAGATCTCCTCGCCGCGGACTTCCGCCTCGGCCAACAGACGTCGGCCAGGGCGCGCGTGCTCCGCGACAAACTGCTCGACCTGCTCGCGACGGCCGGCGCGCACGACGCCCAGAGTCGAGCCCGACACGTCGACTTTGAGGAAGCACGGCAGGCCCACGGTCTCGTGAACCGCCGCGGCGGCGGCCGCCGGGCCGGACGGCATGACCAGCCCGGCCGGCATGGGCACGGCCGCGGCTTGCAGGCACTCGCGCGTGCGGATCTTGTCCATCGCCACCGCCGAGGCCGCGCTATCGGCCCCGACGCACGGCACACCGTGTAGCTCCAGCATGCCCTGTACGCGGCCATCCTCACCGAACGGCCCGTGCAACGCCGGGAAGACGGCGTGCAGACCTGCCTGCAGCATCGACGCCAGCGCCGCCCCCGGGAGCTCGCCGCCCCCCACGCGCTGAAACGGGTCTGCCGCGTGCGCCTTGCTCAGGTCAGGCGGCGACGGCCCGAACCACCATTGCCCCCGCCGATCGACGTACACGGGCCACGGTCGCCAGGGCGGCGGCAAAGCCCGGACCACGTTGGCGCCGGACTGCAACGACACGTCGTGCTCAGGCGAGGAACCACCGGCCAACACCGCGACGATGCGCATCGGCATGCCGTGTCCAATCCCACGCTAGGCGCCGCGCTGGCGCGCCGACTCGGCAGCGCGAGCCGCCCCGCGCAAGATGGCGTCCGCACCGCCCTCGCTGCGTACGAACTCGAGGTCGCGGACGGTCCCGGCCGGGCACCACCCCCGGACGAAGGTCTCGATCTCGTCCGCCAGTGCCGGCCAACCGCTGAGAACGCCGCCGCCCAACACGACCGCCGCGGGATTCAGCACGGTGCAAAGCCCCGCGACCATCGCGCTCGCCGCGGTCCGCGCCTCGTCGAGCAACTCCGCCGCGCGCGGCTCCCGGTCACTGGCCGCCACGAGGTCCCCCACGGTCCAGGTCGAGCCACTGGGCGGCGGGCCGATCGATTCGACCGCGTACCGACACAGCGGACCGCCGCCGCAATAGGCCTCGAAGCAACCGCGCCGGCCGCACGCACACTCCCGGCCGCCGGGCCGCCAAGGCGCATGCCCGACTTCGCCGGCCGCGTTGACTGCGCCGGCGTAGGGTTCACCGCCAACGACCAGCCCGATGCCAATCCCCGTGCCAAAGAACAGGACCAACAGCGGGTCGCGCCCCGCCGCGGCACCGCGCAGGTACTCGCCCAAGGCGCTCGCGCGTCCGTCGTTGATCAGTGTCGCGGGCAGGCCCAGACGCTGCTGCAAGTAGGGCCGTAGCGCGAAATCGTGCAACGGCAAGTTGGGCGCGCCCTCCAGCGAGTTGCCGTCTGGGCGCACGACCGCGGCCACGCCGATCCCCACGGCGACCGGCTCGAGGCCCGCGGCGACGGCCGTGTCCCGCGACCGCAGCAGCTCGGTCTCAAGCTGCGCGAGGAACGGCTCCCGGCTGCGTTGCGTGGCAACCGACCGGGCATCGCGGACGGCCATGCCCTGGTCGACCACGCCGATGCGGCACTTGGTGCCGCCCAGGTCTGCGACCAACGCGCAGCTCCCGGACGATGCCAAGGCATCGCCGGTCAAGGGTCGAGGCGCAGGTTGTCGTCCGAGAGGGTCTCGAGGATGTCACCCACGAGCTTGACGAGCTCCTCGTGGGTCCGCTCGAGCGACATCACCCGCCACATGACCTTCTCCAGCACCGGCGGCAGCAGCGCCTCCAGGACGAAGTGATTGATCATCTTGAAGGTCTCGATCCGCTTCGGGTCCGGATCGGTGTGGAAGTGATAGTGGTATTCGTTGTTCAGCGCCTCTCGCGTGAACGCAAGGATCTCAGCCGCCGACTTCTGCGCGCTGTCGTCGTGGTGATGCGAGATCTTGAACGCTTCCACCTTGTAGTGGTGCAGCAGCTCTTTGAACTGTTTCTTCACGGTGCAGTGATCGCCAAACAGGTGTTGTGCCCGCCAAACCCGAGGGAGTTGGAGATCGCACACCGCACGCGCGACTCTCGCGCTTGGTTGGGCACGTAGTCGAGGTCGCACTCAGGGTCAGGGACCTCGTAGTTGATCGTCGGATGGATGTGGCCCGTCGCAATCGACTTCACGGCGACCGCCAGCTCGATCGCTCCGGACGCACCGAGAAGGTGCCCCACCATCGACTTGGTCGAAGAGATCTGCAGGGATCGCGCGTGATCGCCAAACACCCCCTTCAACGCCTTGGTCTCGACCTTGTCATTGAGCTCGGTACTGGTGCCGTGCGCATTGACGTAGTCGACGTCCGTGGGGTTCAGTCCGCCATCACGCAGCGCTTGCTGCATCGCCCGGGTCGAGCCCTCGGCATCTTCGCGCGGCGCGGTGATGTGGTGCGCATCGTCGGTCGACCCGTAGCCGACCAGCTCCGCCCAGATCTTCGCGCCCCGTTGCATGGCGCGCCCTCGTTCCTCGAGCACCAGGCAGGCGGCGCCCTCGCCCATGACAAAGCCGTCGCGCTCTCGGTCGAACGGCCGCGAAGCCCGCGCCGGATCGTCGTTGCGCGTCGACAGCGCCTTCATCGAGCAGAAGCCGGCCAACCCGAGCTCGGAGGTCGCCGCCTCCGCCCCGCCCGTCAGCATCACGTCCGCTTCGTCCCACTGGATCGCGCGCATCGCTTGGCCGATGGCGTGACTGCCGCTCGCGCAGGCCGACACGGTCGTGAAGCACGTACCCTTGAGCCCGAACCGGATGGCTGCCTGCCCGGCCATGGCGTTGCTGATCATCTTGGGGATGAAAAACGGGCTCACCCGCTGCACGCCCTTGGTCAGGGCAGTGACCTTGGCCTGCTCGAGCTCGTTGATCCCGCCGATGCCACTGCCCAGGATGCAGCCGACGCGCGTCGGATCCTCGCGCGCCATGTCCAAGCCGGAGTGCTGCATCGTCTCGTCGGCAGCGGCGAGCAAGAACTGCGTGAACAGGTCGTAGCGCCGCAGCTCGAGCTTGGAGAACAGGTCCTCGCCGCGGAAATCCTTGACCTCGCACGCGACCGACGTCGAGTGCTTCGAGGCGTCGAATCGCGTCACCGGTCCCGCACTCGATTCACCCTCGAGCAACTTGTGCCACGTGGTGTCGAGGTTAGAGCCGAGCGGACTGATCACGCCCATCCCGGTAATGACGACGCGTCGACGGGTCATCGGCCCAGCCGGGGTCAGGACAGCTTGGACTCGATGTACTTGATCGCGTCCCCGACGGTCTGGATCTTCTCGGCGTCCTCGTCGGGGATGTTGATATCGAACTCGTCTTCGAACTCCATCACGAGCTCGACCGTGTCGAGGGAGTCCGCACCCAGGTCGTTGATGAACGACGTCTCACGGGTGATCTTGTCTCGGCTGGTCCCGAGCTGCTCACAAACGATGTTGAGGACCCTCTCCTCGACGTTCTCGACTTTCGCCACTATTCCACCTCCCACAGGGGGGCTCACATGGTCATGCCACCATCGACCACAAGCACTTGGCCAGTGATGTAGGCAGCGTCGTCACTACACAGAAAACACACGGTTGCTGCAACATCCTGAGGTGTACCGAACCGCCCCAAAGGAATGTTCTTGCGCGCTTGGTCGCGGAGATCCTCGCCAAGCGACGCCGTCATGTCGGTCTCGACGAACCCGGGCGCAACCACGTTTGCGGTCACGCCGCGCGGCGCGAGCTCACGTGCCAACGACTTGGTCATCCCGATCAGCGCCGCTTTGCTGGCCGCGTAGTTGACCTGCCCGGCGTTCCCGGTAAGGCCGACCACAGAACCGACATTCACGATCCGCCCCCACCGGGCCTTGGCCATTTGCCGAGCGAGGACCCGGCACATGGTGAAGCTGCCGCGCAGATTCACCGCCAGCACCGAGTCCAGATCGGCGTCGGACATCCGCAAGAACGGACCGTCCTTGGTCACGCCAGCGTTGTTGATCAACACGTCGATCTGCGGCACCGCCGCCAGCACCGTCGCCGCGGCGGCTTCCACCTGCCGAGGATCGCTGACATCTACAGCCAGCTCTTCCGCGGTGCCGCCCGCCTCCGCACACGCTCTCAGCGTGGCGGCGCAGCCGCCTTCGCGGGTCGACGTGCAAAAAACGCGGGCTCCGGCCCGGGCCAGCGAGACCGCGATTGCCTGGCCAATCCCACGGGAAGCGCCGGTGACCAGCGCAGCTCGATCGGCGAGTGTCATGCCGCCCCTTGCCTTACCACCGCACCAAGGCGTGGCCCCACATCAGGCCCGCCCCAAAGGCGACGGTGCAGATGATCTTGCCCGACTCCATACGGCCGGAATCGCGAGCCTCGAGCATCGCAATGGGCACCGAGGCCGCCGAGGTGTTGCCGTAGGTGGCGATGTTGACGAAGAAGCGCTCCATCGGCAACTCCAGCCGCTCGGCCGCCGCCTCGATGATGCGCTGGTTGACTTGATGCGGCACGACGAGTCCAAGCTCCTCGTAACCGTAAGGCGCCATCGACGTTTGCACTAGCTCGGCGAACTTGCGCACCGCAAAGCGGAACACTTTGGTGCCGCCCATCTTCATGTAGTGCAGCCGCGCGTCGACACTCTCGTGGCTCGCCGGGATCTTGGTGCCGCCCGCCGGCACGCTCAGCACGTCCTCGTTGCCGCCCTCCATCTGGATCGAGCCACCCAGGAACTCGCCGCGGCCCGCGCGCTCGAGCGATGTGAACAACGCCGCCCCGGCACCGTCGCCGAACAGCACACAGGTGTTGCGGTCGGTGTAGTCGAGGATCGCGCTCAGGCGCTCGGCGCCGATGACCAGAACGTTGCGATACGTCCCCGCGGCGACGAACTGCGCCGCCACCTGCATGCCAAAGACGTAGCCGCTACACGCCGCGCTCAGGTCGAACCCACCGGCCTGCGGCGCCTCCAGGTTGCGGCCGACCGCGCAGGCCGTCGCCGGGAACAGCTGATCGCCAGTGACCGTCGCACAAATGATGAGGTCGACCTCGCTCGGCGCCACGTCGGCGTCCTCCAGGGCCATGCGCGCCGCCGCCGTGGCAAGGTCGCTGGTCTGCTGGTGCTTGGCGATCCGTCGCTCGCGGATGCCCGTGCGCTGCACGATCCAGTCGTCCGACGTGTCGACCATGCGCTCGAGGTCTTCGTTGCGCAGGACGTCGTCCGGCACGCACTTCCCCATGCCGGCGATGCCCACGGGGATCAACGCTTTGGTGGCCGCCACGAATGCTCCGCTACGGGCTGATGGCGGCCTCTCGCGCCGCCGATACGATGTGTTGGTTGAGCTTCGCCCCCACCGCCTTGGTGGCGAAACGGATCGCGTTGGCAATCGCCGGCCCCTCCGAGCGGCCGTGGCAAATGGTCACGCTGCCCTCCACTCCCAACAGCGGCGCACCGCCGTACTCGGAGTAGTCGACGTTCTTCTGCATCAGGCCGAGGATCGCGCTCATCTTCTGGGGGCCGATCTCGTGCTCGCGCATCACGCGCGCGGCGGTCTTTAGCATGTACTCCGCCACGCCCTCGCTGGCCTTCAGCAGCACGTTGCCGGTGAAGCCGTCGCAGACGACCACGTCGCAGGCGCCGCGATACATCTCCACGCCCTCGACGTTGCCGACGAAGTTGATCGGCGCATCGCGCAGTAGCTGGCCCGCTTCCTTGGCCAACGAGCTGCCCTTGCCGCTCTCCGAACCGATATTGACCAGCCCCACCCGCGGCTTGGCCGTGCCAAACGCGTCGCGGTGGTAGGCCGAGCCCATCAGAGCGAACTGCATCAGGTGCAGCGGCTTGGGCTGCGGGTTGGCGCCCGCGTCGATGATGATGAACGGGCCCGACTCGACGTTGATCGTCACCGCGATCGCCGGCCGGCGAATGCCCTCCAGGCACTGCAGGGCAACCTTCGCCGTCGCCACGACGATTCCCGTATTGCCGGCGCTCAAGAACGCATCGGCTTCGCCCGTCTTCAGCTTCGCGACGCCGACCGCGATACTGTTGCGGGGTTTCTTCCGCATCGCGTCGATCGGTGACTCGCAGGAGCCCCCCAGCACGTCGGGTGCGTCGTGCAAGTCGATCGCCTGGCGGTCGAGGCCGTGCTCGGCCAACCGCGGCTCGATCTGGTCGATCGGCCCCGCCAGCGCTACCTGGCCGGCATCGAGGTCACCCGCCTCGAGGGAGCGGCGCACGCCGTCCAGGATCGCCCCTGGGGCGTGATCTCCGCCCATTGCATCCAGCACCACCCGTGTCACGGTGTCTTAAGCTCGCGACGTCCTAGCGACTTCAAAACCTTTGGCGGCGCAACATCTTCTGGCGCCGACCGGCCCCGCCGGCGAATCAGGCGATCTTACCCACGATCACCTGCCGACCGCGATAGAAGCCACAGTTCGAGCACGTGTGGTGTGGTCGGATCGCGGTGGAGCAGTTGCTGCAGCGGACCAGTGGCACCGGCGTGAGGGCCTGGTGGGACCGCCGCTTGTTGCGGCGGGAACGACTCTGACGGCGCTTCGGGACTGCCATGGCTTGCTCTCGTTCGCCAGAAACGCCCGCGAGCAGACGGCTTGCGCGCGCGCATTTCGGCCAGGATGGATCCGAAAAGCGACGGGATGGTACGGCCTGTTCCGGGGAATTCAACGCTCCGCCGGCTGGTACCGCTCGATCCGGCGGCGGACCGCAACCGCGTCAGGTCCCCAGCCCGGCGGCGGACAGCCGCTCCCGGACCGCACGAACGGCGTCGTCGATGCGACTGGGGTCCTTGCCTCGCCCCTGGGCCTTCTCCGGTTTCCCGCCCCCGCCGCCGCCGAGCTCGCCCGTCGCGGCACGAACCAGCTCGACCGCCGGGGCGCGGTCCGCGACCTCAGACGTTGCGGCCGCGGCGACCACGACGTGGTCGGCGGCGGGCGACAAGACCACGCCCAGGAAGGGCGCCATCGACTTGGCGGCGCGGTTCAGGAGATCCTGCGCCAGCTTGACGTCCAGGCCCTCACGCACGAGGAGAGCGACGCGCACGCCGTCCACGCTGCTCGCCTTCTGCTCGAGCTCCTGACGCAGCTGCGCGGGATCGGGCGCCAGCGCCTTGGCCAGGTCCTTTCGCAGCTTCTTCACCTCGTCGACCAGTGCCTTGGTCCGGGTGGCGACCTCGCCCGGCGGCGCCTTGAGCAGCTGCGCCAGCTCGCTCAGCTGCTCCCGCTCGAGATCTGCCAGCGACCGCGACACCGCGCCCGTGGCGGCCTCGATCCGCCGCGTGCCAGCGCTGATCGCGGCGTCGGAAATGACCCGGAAGCTGCCGATGTTGCCCGAGTTCCGCACGTGCGTGCCGCCGCACAGCTCCTTGGAGAACCCGCCCACCGCGAGCGTGCGGACCTCGTCGCCGTATTTTTCACCAAACAGCGCGACAAACCCCTCGCGCCGCGCCTCGTCCATCGAGCGCACTTTGGCCTGCACGTCGATCGAGTCCATGACCACGGCGTTGACGAGCTCCTCGACGTTCGCTACCTGCGCCCGCGTCAGCTTGTCGCCGTGCGTGAAGTCGAAGCGCAGCCGATCGGGCGCGACCAACGAGCCGGCCTGGTTGACGTGGTCGCCCAGCACCTGCTTCAGCGCGGCATGCAGCAGGTGGGTGGCGGTATGATTGCGCTCGGTGGCACGCCGTGCCACTGCGTCGACCTCGAGCCGAGTGTCTTGCCCGACCGTCAGCGTTCCATCCGCCACGGTGAGGCGATGCAGATGGAAGCCATCCTGGCTCGTTGTGTCGTGCACGGCGGCGCGGCTCGCTCCGGCCGTAATGGTGCCGCGGTCACCGACTTGGCCACCGCCCTCGGCATAGAACGGCGTCCGCCCGACGACCGCGAAGCCGTCGCCGACGAGCGACTCCACCGGCTTCTGCTCGGCGTCCAGCAGGGCGACGATCGTCGAGTCCTCGGCGATCCGGTCATAGCCCACGAACTCGGTCGCCGGCACGCCCGCGGCGCGGAGCTGCATCGCGGCGCTCTCGGCGAACACCGCATCAGTGCCGGAGGCGGCGGCGGCGCGGGCGCGCTGGCGCTGCGCTTCCATCGCCGCCTCGAACCCCGCCTCGTCGAGCACGAAGCCGCGGTCCGCCATGATCTGCCGGGTGATGTCGACGGGAAAGCCGTGCGTGTCGTGCAGCTCGAAGGCGAACTCGCCGGAGCCGGCGAGCGGCCCCTCCACCATGGTTTGATCGGCGAGGAAGCGAGCGAGGCGTTCTGCGCCTTGCCGGTACACCGCGGCGAAGCTCTCCTCTTCGCTGCGGATCAGCATGCGGCACTGCCCGGCGTGCTCGCGCACCTCCGGGTAGGCGTCGCCCATGGCCGCGCCGACGACGTCGACCATCTGGTGCAGGAATGCGCCCTCGATGCCGAGGTCGTAGCCGTCCCGCGCCGCGCGCCGCAGGATCTTCCGCACCACGTAGCCTCGCCCTTCGTTGCTGGGCACTGCGCCATCCGCGATGCAGAACACTAGGGCCCGCACGTGGTCGGTGATCCGTCGCATCCGCACGTCGTCGGCGCGGTCTCGTTGGTAAGGCTTCCCGCTCCGCTCGGCGATCCACTGCAGAAACGGCTGGAAGAGGTCGGTCTCGAAGTTGTTCGGCGCTCCCGCCAAGACCGCGGCGATGCGCTCCAGGCCCAAGCCGACGTCGATGTTGCGCTGCGGGAGCGGCTCCAGCGCACCGTCCGGCTTGCGCTCGAACTGGGTGAACACGCAGTTGCCGATCTCGGTGAACCGATCGTCCGGGAGCGACTCCAACCCCTCGTGCGCGGGATACGGTTCATCCGGCCGGGCATCGAAGTAGATCTCCGAACACGGCCCGCACGGGCCATTGGGGCCCTTGCTCGGCGCCTCCGCCGGCCAGAAGTTCTCCTTCTCGCCAAAGCGGAAGATCCGCTCCGGCTCGAGCCCGACGTCGCGATGCCAAATCTCCCAGGCCTCGTCGTCGTCGGTGTAGACCGTGACGACCATCTGGCGCTCGGGAATCCCGAGCTCGCGGGAGAAGAACTCCCACTCCCACGGGATGCACTCCTTCTTGAAGTAGTCGCCGAACGAGAAGTTGCCCAGCATCTCGAAGAAGGTGTGGTGCCGCGGTGTCAGGCCAACGTTCTCGAGGTCCGGGACGCGCAGGCACTTCTGTGCCGTCGTCACCCGCCGATACGGCAGGCTGCCCTTCCCCATGAACATGTCCTTGAACTGGTTCATCCCAGCGCCGGTGAACAACAGCGTGGGGTCGTCACGCGGCACCAGCGAATCGGACGGCAAGCGCTGATGGCCCCGCTCCTCGAAGAAGCGGAGGTAGCGCTCGCGAATCTCGGCAACAGTTAGAGGCTTCATCGAACCAAACGCGGGTCTTGGGGCGGCCACCGCCTGGGGCGCCTGCGTAAACCATGGACGCGGCACGCGCCAGCCTTGATCGCGCGGCACCGCGCCGGGCCGGGCGCTGGAGCGGGCCATCCGATACCCTCGCCCGCCGTGCACGCTCGACTGCAAGACTTCGCCCGGGCCCTGCGGGGCGACGGCCTGCAGCTGGTCGCGCCGGTGTCCAGCGGCCGCGCCGCGGCGCTCTGGATCGGTCGCGGCACGGCGGCCCGAGCGCTGCGCGGGACGGCGACCCTCGTCGTCTGCGGCTCGGGTGGCAGGGCCCACTGGGAGACTCTCGCCCCGGCACAGCAGACGCGCGCGCACCCGATCGACGCAGCCGGCTGGGCCGCGATCGACCGGGCGCTGCCGCTGCTGCCGCCTCGCAGTCGCCGCTTGCCCAACGACGTCGCGCAGAGCTTCGACCTCCGCCGCCTGGCCGAGGCGGCCGGGTTTGGCAAGGTCTCGCCGTACTTGCATCTGCTGCTTCACCCCGAGTTCGGCTCATGGGTGTCGCTGCGCGGCGTCGTCGCCGTGCCCGAGCCCATCGGCGACGTGGCGCCGACCGACTTCGATCCCTGCACCAGCTGCGACCGGCCCTGCCTGTCGAGTTGCCCCGCCGCGGCCTACGCACCGGAGCAGCCGTTTTCGGCCCAACGCTGTGGCCGACACCGCTTGCAAGAACAGCGCCCCGCCGAGCCCTGCGCCGATTTCTGCCGCGTTCGGCTCGCCTGTCCAGTCGGCCGCGACCACGCCTACTCGGCGGCGGAGTACCGCCACCGGCATCGCGCCAACCTCGCCTCCATTCGTGAGTACTGGGCCCACCGCCCGCCACCGACCGAGCCATGACCCACGGCCGCTGCCCGCTCCCTCCGTCCCCGATGATCCGCGCGTTGTGCGTCGGCCTGGCGCTCCTCGCCGGCCGGCCCGCGCCAGCCCAAGCCGCCGCTCCGCCGACCGGTGCGCCATCGGCCGCGGCCGATCTGCACATCGTGCACTTCAACGACTTCCACGGGCAAATCCGACCTCGCTTGATCGTGCCCGCCCGCGCGGCGCCCGCCGAGGAACGCGGTGGATTCCCGGCGCTCGAGGACCTCGTGAACCGCCGCCGGGCCGAGCACGGCGACCGGCTCTGGGTGACCAACGGCGGTGACTGGTTCCAGGGCACGCCCGAAGGCAACGAGGACCGCGGCCGCGGGGTGCTGGCTTGCTTCGATCGGCTCAACGTGACGGCTTCGGTCCTCGGCAACCACGAGTATGACTTCGGCGAGGCGTCCCTCATCGAGCTCCTCGACGGCGCGCAGCATCCGATCCTCGGCGCCAACGTCCTGGAGGCCGACGGCGCAACCCCGCGACCCTACGTCGCGCCCTTCATCGTGCGCACCGTGCGCCCGCGCGCCGCGCCCGACCGCGAAGTCCGCATCGCGATCGTCGGCCTCATCACCAGCGACACGCCGCAAGTCTCGACCGGCCCTTTCGGCGCCGCGCGCTTCGCCGCCGAGGCGACGACCCTGCGGAACCTGTGGCCCGACGTGCAGACCGCCGCAGACGTTGTGATCCTGCTGACCCACTGCGGCGTCCGCGAGGATCAGCAACTGGCGCGCGAGTTCCCGGACGTGCCGCTGATCCTGGGCGGCCATAGCCACACGCTGCTGCGCAAGCCGCTGCGAACCGGCAAGACCTGGATGGTCCAGTCTGGCAGCCACGCGACCGCCGTGACCGAGTTGGGCCTGCGCATCGATCCGTCGGCCTCACCACCGGCGCTCGAGATCGTGAGCTTTGCCATCACCGAGCTGCCCGCCACCGAGCCCTCTTCATCCACCCAGGAGTTCCTCGCGGCGCACTTCGGCCACGTCGCCGAGCGGTGGGACCAACCGCTGGGCACCCTCCGCGGCGCGCAGGACCGCCGCACCGGCCCGGGCTCGACGCCAGGCGGCAGCTTCGTTGCCGCCCTCATCCGCAACGCTGGCGACGCCGACGTGGGCCTGATGAACCAGGGGGGACTGCGGTCGACCCTGCGCGCTGGGCCGATCACCCGTCGCGCGGTCTACGAGCTCCTGCCGTTCGAAAACTCGGTGGTCACCTTCGAGCTCACCGGCGCCCAACTCACCGAGGTTTTGGCCCGGAGCCTGCGCCGCGGTTCGCGCCCGCTCGAGATCGACGGCGCGACCTACGGGTACCGCGTCGTCGATGGCGAGCGCGTCCTCGAGGGCCTCGCCATCGACGGGGCGCCCGTCGCGGCCGAACAGAGCTACCGCGTCGCCACCAACTCGTTCGTCGCCGGCGGCGGCGACGGCTACGAGATGCTGCGCTCGGCCACCAAGGTCGGCGAGACGGATGTCATGCTGCGCGACCTGCTCCTCGAGCACCTGACGCAGCACGGCGAGGTCGTCCTCGTCGACGACGAGCGGATTCGCGCCCTACACGAAGACTGACGGCCCAAAACGGCGGCCCAAACACGGATGGCCCGAACACGGACGGCTGCACTGCGCGCGGCGTTACTTGCCCGCCGCCGCCCGGTTGCCGTTGCCGTTGCCCTTGGCCGGACCGTTCGCGCGCTTCGCTGGGCCGGCAGCGGGTTTGCTCGGCAGCCGCTCGCCGCGCGTTTCGGCCGGGTTCCGCTCCTGGCCCTCGGCCTTCGCGGCACTGGCCTCGGCGCCGTCGGCAGCGTCTCCGGTCGGCAGCCCCAACTTGGCGAAGATCGAGCGGCGCAGCTCCTCCTTCACCTCGGGGTGTTCATCCAAGAACTCGCGGGCACGCTCGCGACCTTGACCCAGACGGGTCTCGCCAAAGCTCACCCAAGTGCCACTTCGGCGTAGCACGCCGTGCTCGACCCCCAGATCCAGCAGCTCGCCGTTCTGGTCGATGCCCCGGTTGAACAGGATGTCGAACTCCACCTTGCGAAACGGCGGCGCGATCTTGTTCTTCACGACCGTGGCCTTGGTGCGAGCGCCCACCGCGATCTCCGCGTGCTTGATCGCGCCAATCCGCCGGATGTCGACCCGCACCGAGGAGTAGAACTTGAGCGCGCGGCCGCCGGTCGTCGTCTCCGGGCTGCCGAACATCACGCCGATCTTCTCGCGGATCTGGTTGATGAAGATCAGACAGGTGTTCGTCTTGGCCACCAACGCCGTCAACTTCCGCAGCGCCTGGCTCATCAAGCGGGCCTGTAGGCCGACGAAGTGATCCCCCATCTCACCTTCGATCTCCGCCTTGGGCACCAGGGCGGCCACCGAGTCGACGACGATGATGTCGATCGCGCCCGAGCGCACGAGCGTCTCGCAGATGTCCAAAGCTTGCTCGCCGTGATCCGGCTGCGAAATCAGCAGCTGCTCGATATTCACCCCGAGCTTCTTGGCGTACTGCGGATCGAGCGCGTGCTCCGCATCGATGAAGGCAGCGGTCCCCCCGCGCCGCTGGGCGTCGGCCACGGCGTGGAGCGTCAGCGTCGTCTTGCCCGAGGACTCCGGGCCGTAAATCTCGACGACGCGCCCGCGTGGTAGGCCCGCCCCGCCCGCCGCGAGGTCCAGGCCGATCGAGCCCGTCGAGATCCCCGCGATCGGCTCGTTCGGCCGGTCGCCCAGGCGCATGATCGCGCCCTTGCCGTGAGACTTCTCGATCGCCGCCAGCGCGTCTTGCAGCGCCTCGCCGGACCCGTCGCTGGTGGTTTTGGGGTTGGTCACCATGTCAGTCGATCCCTCCCAGGAACTGGAAAGCCGCAGGCTAAACCGCGACCCTTACAAAAGCCAAACATTTCCCCCTGACGGACCGCTGATGGCGGGCCGCCAGCCCCCACCAGACCAGTGCCCAGGAGTGCGGCGTGGTGACGCGGGCGGCGCTCAAATGCTCACAAACTGGATGAGCTCGCGGAACCGCCGCTCCACGTCTTCGCGGGTCGAGCCGGCCAGCCGGTCCACGCCAAAGCCCTCCACGTTGAGGCTCGCCGCCACCGTGCCGTACGCCATCGCCCGCTTCATGTTGTTGAGCGTGATGCGATCGCAGTCGGCGAGGAAGCCCATGAAACCACCCGCGAAGCTATCCCCCGCGCCCGTGGGGTCGAGCACCTCATCGGTGGGGTATGCCGGTAGCGCCTGCTGCACGTAGTTGCTGAAGAAGAAGGCGCCGTGCTCGCCCTTCTTGACGATCACGAACTTCGGTCCCTGATCCAGCACCTTGCGCCCGGCGCGAATCAGGTTCGACTCGCCGGTCAGCATCTTGGCTTCCTCGTCATTCACGATCAGGCCATCGATCCGCTTGAGGAGCGCCAAGAGCGCCTCGCGTTCCGTCTCGATCCACAAATCCATGGTGTCGGCGACCGTGAAGTCGGCGTCACCCATCTGGTCGAGCACCGACGCCTGCGTCGCGGGCGCACCGTTGGCGAGGAACACGTAGCGCGTGTTGGTGAACGCGTCTGGCACGACGGGCGCAAAGCCGCCGAACGTGTTGAGCTGCACGTCGAGCGTCTCGCGGCTGTTCATGTCGGCGGAGTAGCGGCCGCTCCAGCGAAACGTCTTGCCGGGCTTGACCTCCAAACCCTCGAGGCGCGTGCCTCGGGTGCCGAGCAGCTCGCGGCTGGCCGCCGGAAAGTCATCGCCGACCACGCTCACCAGGCGCACCTCGGTAAACAAGCTCGCGGAGAGCGCAAAGTAGGTCGAGGATCCACCCAAACAGTCGGCGCGGCTGCCGAACGGGGTCTCAATGGTGTCAAAGGCGGTTGAGCCGACAGCGAGCAGGGACATAAAGTCGTTCTCCTAAGTGTGGGTGCAGGGCAGCACGCGGGGCCGAGCCGGCCTCTTGCGCCTAGAGGTCAACCTCTTGCTCGAGGTCTTCGCGGGTGACGCGATCCTTGCCAAACAGGATCAGGAGACCGCCGAGCAGCGACCACAGCGTCAGATGAATGCGATACAGGACGGACAGCGCCACACCGCGCGTCCCCATGATGAACGTCGCGGTGGCTCGCGGCACGTCGGCGAGCTGCGCCGCGCCAAACTCGCCGAACAGATAGCGGTAGAGGGCCTCGCCCACGCCCCAGCCGTTCGGACCGATCGGAAAGGCAGAGACGATCTGGATGACCGGCACCAGGACGAAGTAGTCGAAGTCGGCCATGCCGACGCCGAGAGCCCGGCCGACCAACATCACGCTCGTCACCGAGACGACGTGGTTCAGCATGCCGAGTAACAGCCAGAGGCCAATCCCGCCCTTGTGCCCGCGGTAGAAGTAGACCGCCTGGTCGACCCGCTTGAGGATGCCGCTGAGCCCCGCCGGGAGGAGGTTCAACAGGTCGTCCAGGTGCACCAGGCGGCGGAGCCGCTTGCTGAACGCGACCAGGCCGGCCACGGCCACGATGCCGAGGACGCCCCAGATCCCGTAGGCGATCAAGTCAAACCCCGGCCGATCCAAGGTGAACAACACCATGATCGCACCCAGGAGTGCCAGCGAGCCCAAGCCGAGGATGCGATCGACGAGCACCGACACCAGTGCCGGCACGCGGCCACCCTCGGAGTGCTTGACGATGTAGATCGCCTTCACCAAGTCACCCCCGGTTTGGCCCGGGACGATGTTGTTGAAGAAGGTGCCGATCCAGGTGAAGCGCTGAGCATCGAGCCAGCTCACCCGCAGCTCGTTCACGCGCAGCAGCCACCACCAGCGGGAGCCGGCAAAGACCACGCTAAACGCGTAGCAGAGTGCGCCGATCGCGAAGTAGGCCCAGTCGAGATTGACCAGATAGGTCGGAAAGCCCGGCGACACGACCACGTCCGGCGGACTGGGCGTGATCGACTCCTCTGGCCCCAGGCTGCCGTCGGCCAGACGCCGCCGAAACTGCACTTCGGTCCCGTCCCAGGGCCCAACGATCTTGCCTTCGGTGACCTCGGCGCCGCGGCCGACCGAGTCCTTCCACTGCACGTTCGCGAACACGAACGCCATCAGGGCGGCGACCAGAAGCAGCTTGAGGACAGTGACCCAATGGCGTCGCAAAACTCAGCTCCCTCTCTCGAACCGCGGCCGCACCTGACAGCGCGCGGCGCGCATCGATTCGTGTTCGCGCCGGCTCGCGTCGAGGACGTCGCGCGCAAACGCCTCCGGCTCCACGCCAAGCTCGACGAGCCCCGCGGCCGCGACCGGCGCGCCGGCGGGATCCACGTTCACCGCGAAGTGAATCAAACTCGACACCAGGCTGCGGCTGGCGATCGAGATCGACAGCTTGCGGCCGTCACAATAGAGGTCGTCGCCATCGCGATGGGCTGCCAGCCCCGGCGATCGCCGTCGGAGCACCTCCAACGCCGTCGCGGCCAGCAGACGCTGCCGCAGCACCGCGCGCCCGAGATCGCCGTCGTCGAACATCTCACACAGGAAGTGGATCATGTCGCTGCCGGCGATCGAGGAGCCGCTGAGCGCATCCTCAAGATCGGCCATTTGCGCCGTCGCCACCGCGCACGGGCCACGAAACGCGACCAGCGCGTCGCCGACGAGACCCGTCTCGCGCAAGATCCAGTGCGGCGCCAGCTGCGACCCGTCGTAACGCACCACGTCCTCGATCCAGCGGGTGTTCACGACGACAGGCGACTGCGGTTTGGCACGTAGTCGTCGTGCCACCAGCGCTCGGCCCACTCCGGATCAAACGAGGGCTCGCGTTCCAAGCAGTACGCCAGCGCCTCCAGCGCCGTCGCGCGCAGCCCCGTGTCCTCGTCAGCGACAGCGGTCTCGTAGAGAAACTCGACCGGCGCCGGCCCGCCGCCCATCGACGCCGCCGCCGGTTCGCCGCGCAGCTGACCGCACATCCGAACGAGGAGCAGCCGGGTCTGGCGATCGTCGTCGAAGCGATTCATGCCGCGCGGCACGGTGGCCGTCGACTTCGACATGAGGGCCAGCACGAACGGCACGGCCCGGGGCCCGCTCAGGCGGCGGAACGCCGAGATGGCCGTCTGCCGCACCGCCCCCGCCGGGTCATAGAGCGCCGCGCGCAGCCCCAACGACAGCCCGTGGAACAGCGCCAAGAGGGTCGCCTCGCGGGTCCGCTCGCGTAGCTCCGAGTCCTGCTCCAGGGTCGCGGCGGTCGCCAGCGCCAGGATGAGGCCGCGTCGGTTCGCGGCATCCGGCAACGCCCGCTCGGAGATATCCGTGAGGGCACGCTCATACGAAGCGCGATCCTCGCCCGTCAGCGTGGCACTGGGGCGCTGATCAGGCCAACCCTGCTGCAATCCCGCCAGCCACCCGGCGACGCGCTCCTCGGTGGCGATCTTGGGATCGGGCGCGGCGGCGTCGATCGGATCGACTGCGAGCCGTGCCAGCAGCTTCGCGATCCCACGCACCGCCACGCACTGACTGAGCGGCTGCTGGCCGCCGAGCTCGGCGATCCACAACGCCCGGTCCGCGGCAATCGCCGTTTGCTGCAGGTCACTGCCGGCGCGATCGATCAGGACGTTGAGGCGTTCGCGGGCGAACTCACGCGGGTTCTCGACCGGCGTCGGCTGCGGGCCAGCCCCGAGCGTGTCGCGCAGCAGGCGGTCGACGACCAGGCCGTCGAGCTGACGCACGAGCCAGGGAAAGCGTTTCGGCGCGCTGTCGTACTCGAGCTGATCCGGCTCGCCCTCGATCCCCTCACGCCCCGTGACCGAGTCGAACTCTTGCAGCGCGGTGCCGAACGTCATGCACGACACCGGCAGCCACAGCAGAGCCAAGAGGAGCCCGGCGGGCTCACGCATCGCCGAACCCCTGAGGGTGCGACTCGTGCCAACGCCACGCCGTCTCGACGATCGTGCGCGTGTCGCCGAACCGCGGCGACCAGCCCAGCTCCTTCTCGATGCGCGCCGAGCTGCCGACCAGCACCGCCGGGTCGCCCGGGCGGCGCGGCCCCACCGATCGCGGCACGGGCCGCCCCCCGACGTCCTCAACCGCTTGGATGATTTCATTCACCGACGTTCCGGCCGTGTTGCCGAGGTTGAACGCGGCGGCGCCGCTCATGCCCTTCTCCATGGCCTCGAGGGCCAGGATGTGCGCATGCGCCAAATCGACGACGTGCACGTAATCGCGCACGCACGTCCCATCCGGGGTATCCCAATCGTCACCGAACACCGTCAGCGCCGGCCCCGCGCCGAGCGCGGCGCGGATCACGTTGGGGATGAGATGCGTCTCATGCTCGTGGTCCTCGCCGACGCGGCCTTCGGGGTCGGCACCCGCAGCGTTGAAGTACCGCAACGCCGCCGAATCCATGCCGAATGCGCGGTGGTAGTTCTGCAGCATGCGCTCACAGGCCAGCTTGGTGTCCCCGTAGGGATTGCACGGCTGCTGTGGCACGTCCTCGACGATCGGCATCTCCGTGACCTCGCCGTACGTGGCCGCTGTGGAGCTCAGGACCACGCGCTTGGTCTGATGTGCCACCATGGCGTCGAGGAGGTTGAGCGTGGCGACCACGTTCTGCGACCAGTACTTGCCGGGGTCCTGGACCGACTCCCCGACCAAGCACTTGGCGGCGAAATGGAACACTGAGTCGACCTCGTGACGATCGAAGACGCCGTTGACGAAATCGCGATCGAGCAGCGTCCCGACCTCGAGCGTGGCGCCCACGACGGCCGACCGATGGCCTTCGCTGAGGTCGTCGAGCACCACGACCTCGCGGCCGCGCTCCTTGAGCGCCAACACCGTGTGCGAACCGATGTAGCCCGCTCCACCCGTCACCAACGTCACCGATCCCAATGTTTCCTCCAGGCAGCACTCAACCGGGCACGCGTCGCTGGGTCCTGCTCGCGGTCGGTCGCGAGATGAGGGCCGCCCGCCGCGAACTCGCGCAGAGCTTCGTGTAACTGGCGGAAAACGTATCCGGTCTCCTCGCTTTCCAAAAACTCCAAGAGCAGTGGAACCGCGGTCCTCGACGGAAGTCGCCTGGCCAAGGCCGCCGCAGCGCCCCGGACCATCGGCGCCGCGTCGACGAGGCCAGCGCGCACCCAGTCCTTGGGCCGCGCCGCGGTGGCAAAGCCCGCGCCCAGCGCCTCCAGCCGAAGCGCCGGCTCCGTGTCGCGCTGGGCGATTGCAATGGCGTCACGCCAACCCGAGGCTTCGGCCTTCACCAAAGTGCGCAGGGCTCGCAATCGCACGACCGGGTCGTTGGCACTGGCCGCGAGCTCGAGCAATTCGCGCGCCGAAAAGGTCCGCTCGCCCGCCAGCTCGCCGCGCACCCGATGCGCGAGGGCATCGATCGAGGCGGTGTGCTCCACCACCCACGTGTCGGCGGCAAAGTCGCGGTGCAGCTCCTCGAGGCGCTTCGCGGCCGCCGCCGGATCGCCGCTGCGGAGCTCTGCCGCCGCCGAAGCGAACCACAGGCGCGGATGGCGATGTCGCTCGGTGGCCGCCCGAAGCACGTCACGGGCCTCGAGCGCCCGGTCCAAGTCGAGCAGTACGCGCGCCGAGGCGAGGGCCAGGTCAAGACGGCCGGGCTGCTCTTCACGCGCCGACCGCAGGACCGCCTCCGCTCCCTCCAGGTCGCCCGCGCGGGCGAGCTCATCGACGCGGATCAGGAGATCCGTCGCGCCCTCGGGCGCCGTGGCGCGCGGATTCGGGCCGCTCGAAGTGGGGCCGCTCGGAATGGAGCGGTTCGCGTTCGGGCCCGCGCCCGTCGGCGTCGCCGCCACGGGCCCCCGGCTTGCTGTGGCGGGCACGACGCTCGACGGCCCCGCCGCCGCGGCGTTCCGAGGCCCCGCGCTGGCGTTCATCACGGCTGGCGTCGTCACCGGCAGAGGTGCTCCACTCGAGCATGCCGACGCCATGAGGAACACGGTACCAAGCACCGCTATGCTGCCGCGACTAGCCGCCCGCCGCGGCGCGCCGATCCGCGCCATCACGCCGGGTGAGGTTCCGTCCTCGTGCCTCGACGATCCAGCTCTTTCCCGGCGAAAAGCGTCGTCCGCCGACTTCTGGCCGACGCCCGCCGCATCACCAGCGAAGTCGGTGCGCTGGTCCAACGACGGGCACGCCACACCGGGGTGCGCGCCCGCCGTAAGGGCGTCGGTGATTTCGTCACCGAAGTCGACCTTGCCGCCGAGCGCAAGCTGCAGTCGCTGCTGCGCGCCGCGCACCCCGGCCACGGCTTCCTCGGCGAAGAAACCGGGCTCGTCGAAGGCGAGGAGCCGTTCGTCTGGATCGTCGATCCGATCGATGGCACGAGCAACTTCTCCCGCGGCCTCCGGACCCACGCCGTGTCCGTGGCGGCATGTACTCTGGAGGGTATGCCCATTGCGGCGGCCGCATACTGCGAACCGGAAAGCGTGCTCTACTCCGCGGCCCACGGGTTGGGAGCCTTCCGCGGCCGCCAGCGCCTGACCCCGGCGCGGCGCCGCCTGGATGACGGCTCGATCCTCGGCGTCCAGTGGTTTCGCGACGCCGCGGCGCTGCCGTTCCTGCAACCCGTCGTCAACAGCGGCGCCCGGGTTCGCAACCTGGGCTGCACGGTGCAGCAAGTCTGCGATGTGGCCGCTGGTCGCCTCGACGGCAACCTGCAGGAGCAGGGTCGCATCTGGGATCTTGCGGCGGTGGCGCTGATCGCGGCCGAGGCCGGAGCCAAATGCACCGACTGGCACGGCAAGCCACTCCTACCCTTCGGCACCCTCTCCGGTGACGTGCACCACCCCAGCCTGATCGCCTGGCCCGCCGTGCACGCACCGCTGGTCCGGATCCTGCGCGCCGCCCAGAGCCTGTAACGAAATCGATGCTACAGGCTCTGATCGATGCCCCTGGCGCCGCTCCGCGGCGCGGAGAGCGCGTGACCTTCGCAAGAGTCACCCGCTCCACCGCTCGCGGGACCGTTGAGTCCGCCGCCGCCCCGCGCCACGGGGGGCCAAACGCGCCCTGTTGTTTCGCCGACGTAACGCAGCGGTGGCCGCCAGCGCCGGCCGAGCCACCCCGCCCAGGCGCCGCCAACGCCGCTGGAGTCGCGTTCTGCCCCGATCGACGCCACAATCCACGCCGCCGGGCCCCAAACCGCCCAGTCGCTACCGGTCCGCGCGTGGCAACGCTAGATTGCGCACCGGGGCGGCCCCGTCTTTGCAAACAAGCGGCGCGTCCTCGGACTTAGCCGCCGTTGGCCCCCGCCGATCGTCGCGCGGGGCACGGTCTGGTTCACACCATGGAGTTCGTTTCGATGAAGAAGCTTGTCCTCTCCGGTCTGGCGTGCGCCGGTTTGCTGTTGGCCTTCGCGCCGACCGCTTACGCGCACGGAGGTCAGTACCGCGGCCCCGGTGACGTTGTGCCGCCCAACCCTGGCGGTGGCGCTGGCGGCAGCACGCCTGGCCCCGCGGGTCCCAGCTCGCCCGGACCGGCAGGCCCGGCCACGCCGGCCCCGGCCGGCCCCGCCACTCCCGGTCCCAGCGGCCCACCGACAGGTGCGCCCGCGGCCGGCCCCGGCGGCGGTGGACCGACCACGGGCCCGCGCGGTCGGCAGGTCGGCCCCGACTTGTCCAAGTGGCAGTTCTGGTGGGAGTTCAACAAGGACCCCTACATCAACCTGCGCGAGTCGATCCACGCCGGGACCATCACCACGGGCTCGGACGACTTCTTCATGGGTGGCAGCCGGCGCGCGGAAGCCAAGGACACCATGAAGCCGACCGAGGGCGAGATCCTCGGCACGGTCCTGCCCGCCATCAAGCGCGCCCTCGACGGCACCGATCAGCGCGACATCGTGTCGTCCTGCCTGATCGCGATGGCGAAGATCGGCAAGGATCACGACTCCTTCAAGATCCTCGACGAGATGAGCAAGAAGCTCAAAAGTCGGGACCAGGAAGTGCGCGAGACCGCGGCGCTGGCCATGGGCATCTCGCAGATGCCCGACGCCGTGCCGGCACTGGTCGAGCTCGCGACCGATAGCGAAAAGGGTCGCGATCTGTGCGACCGGTCGTCGGTGGACAACCGCACCCGCGCGTTCTCCTGCTACGGCCTCGGCCTCGTCGCCTACGCCACGAGCAACCCGGACGTCAAGCGGCAGTGCTTCGAAGCCCTGAAGTCGGTCCTCGAGAAGAGCACCAAGGACGGCGTCGTCGACCGCAACATCCCGGTCGCGGCGATCAACGGCATTCGCCTCGTGCGCCCGAACGCGCAGGGTGGCGAGAAGGACCAGGCGCTGCTCGACGAGAGCGTCCAGGCGCTGTGGACCTACTACAGCAAGAAGGTTGGCAAGGGCGAAGAGGCGATCCAGGCGCACGTGCCGCCGGCCGTCGCCCAGCTGCTCGGCCGCGGCGGCGACAAGGACGGCAAGTTCAAGGACGCGTTCGCCAAGGCTCTCAAGGAACGCCGCGCGATCGAGGTCTACCAGTCGGCGGTCGTCGCCCTTGGCGTCCTGGCCCAGCCGGGCGAGGTCGAGGAGAGCGACAAGCGCTACTCGAAGGCGCTGCTCGACTACTTCCAGAGCGGCAAGGACCAGCAGGCTCGTTGGTTCTCGCTGATGTCGCTCGGCAAGATCGGTGGCGAGACCAACCGCAACGAGCTGCTCAAGGCCTTCACCAAGGGCAGCAAGGCCCTGGTCAAGCCGTGGGCCGCGATGTCGCTGGGCGTCCTCGCCCACAACGCCTCCGAGAGCGCTGGTGACTCGGCCGAAGTCGACCGTCAGATCGGCGACACGCTGCACCGCGAGATCAGCAAGATCAAGAACCCCGAGACGCAGGCCGCCATTGGCGTTGCTCTCGGCCTGGTGAAGTTCCGCGAGTCAGCGGACACCATCGAAGCGCTGCTGCAGCGCAACAAGCACAAGGACGAGCTCGCCGGCTACCTGTGCATCGGCCTGGCCCTGATGGATAACCAGCGCTCGACGCAGGTCATCCGCGACGTCGTCGCCGGCGCCATCCGTCGTCCTGGTCTGCTGCAGCAGGCCGCGATCGCGCTTGGCAAGATGGGCGACAAGAGCGTCACCACCGAGCTGCAGGACATGATGATGAACGACGAGAACCGCAACGTCGCCAAGCTGAGCGCCATCGCGTCGGCGCTGGGCTTCATCGGTGACCGGCGGACCATCGACCCGCTCATCAAGATGCTGCACGACGAGTCGATCACCGATCTGTCGCGCGCGTTCGCCGCGGTGGCCCTCGGTGGTGTCGCCGACAAGGAGCTCCTGCCATGGAACTCCAAGATCGCGGTCGACATGAACTACCGCGCCGCGGTCGAGACCCTCACCAACCAGGCGGCGGGCGTTCTCGACATCCTCTGACCGTCGCGACGCTGCGGCGCGCTCGGCGCGCTGCAGCCAAGCGTTACGGAATCGCGACGAGGCCGGGTGCTCGAAACGGGCACCCGGCCTCGTTGCTTAATGGGTCTCGCGCGCGATCGACGACGAACACGCGCTGCAGAGGCCGAGACGGCGCAATCCGCACCGATCCAGGCGCCCGGCCTCGCCGGTTGGCCTTGCGTTTGCTTATGCGCTTGCGTCCCTGGAACGCGCTTCCCGGCTCCTGCCCAGAGCCGGCCGTGTCACGCTCTCGACAACCCAAGGAGTTCGTGATGAAGAAGCTTGTCCTGCCCGCCGCGCTATGCGCTGGCCTCTTGGTGGCGCTCGCGCCCGACGCCGCCGCGCACGGCGGCAAGTACCGCGGTCCTGAGGACATCGTGCCGCCGAACGCCGGCCGTGGTTACGGCAACAGCACGCCGGGGCCGAAGGGCACTGGCGCGCGCGGCCCCACGCCCAACACCCCGGCGCCGGCTGCGCCGAGCACCCCCGGCCCCACCGGTCCTGTCACCGGGGCCCCTGGCGCCAACCCGACCGCTCGCGGCCCGAGCACGCCGGGGCGCGGCGTCCAGGTCGGTCCCGACCTGTCGCGGTGGCAGTTCTGGTGGGAGTTCCACAAGGACCCCTACATCAACCTTCGCGAAGCGATCCACGCCGGCTCGATTACCACTGGATCGGCAGAGTTCATCATGGGCGGCCACCGCCGCTCGGAGGCGAAAGACAAGATCGCCCCAAGCGAGACCGACATCCTCAAGAGGGTCCTGCCCGCGCTCAAGCGATCGCTCGATGGCACCGATCAGCGCGACATTGTCTCGTCCTGTCTCATCGCCATGGCAAAGATCGGCAAGGACCACGAGTCCTTCCGCATCCTCGACGAGATGCGCAAACGCCTGACAAGCCGCGACCAAGAGATCCGTGAGACCGCCGCGCTCGCCATGGGCATCTCCCAAATGCCCGAGGCAGTACCACCCCTGGTCGAGCTCGCGACGGACAGTGAGCACGGCCGCAAGCTCTGCGATCGCTCGGCGGTCGACCACCGCACGCGGGCCTTCTCGTGCTACGCCCTCGGATTGATCGCCAACGGCACCAGCAACCCGGCCGTGAAGCGGCAGTGCTTCGACGCCCTGAAGGACGTGCTCGACAGGAGCACGAAGAACGGTGTCGTCGACCGCAACATCCCGGTCGCCGCCATCAACGCCATGCGCCTAGTGCGACCCAACACGCAAGGCGGGGCCAAGGACCAGGCACTGCTCGACGAGAGCATCCAAGTGCTCTGGCGCTACTACAGGAAAGACGTGGGGCGCGGCGAGCAGGCGATCCAGGCGCACGTGCCGCCGGCGATCGCCCAGCTGCTCGGTCGCGGCGGCGACACGGACGGCAGGTTCAAAGAGGCGTTCGCAACGGCGCTCAAGGAGCGACACGCGATCGAGATCCACCAATCCGCCATCATCGCGCTTGGCGTTCTGGCCGAGCCCGGCGAGCGCAATGAGAAGGACCGGCGCTACTCGCGAGCTCTCCTCGACTACTTCCACGCCGGCCGAGACCAGCAGGCGCGCTGGTTCTCGTTGATGGCCCTGGGCAAGATCGGCGGCGACCAGAATCGAACCGACCTGCTGAAGGCCTTCAGCAAGGGCAGCAAGGCTCTGGTCAAGCCGTGGGCAGCCATGTCTCTGGGCGTGCTCGCCCATGATGCCGCCGAGGCGGCGGGCGACCGCGCGGCCGTCGATGACACGATCGGCAAGACTCTCCACCGCGAGATCCAACAAGTGAAGAACCCCGAGACGCAGGCGGCCATCGCCGTCGCTCTCGGCCTGGTGCGTTATCAGGGTGCCGCGGACACGCTCGAGAAACTCCTGCGGCGCAAGCGCCACCAGGACGAGCTCGCCGGCTACCTGTGCATCGGCCTCGCCCTCATGGACCACCGGCGATCGAAAGACCTCATTCAGGACGTGGTCACGAGCTCCATTCGGCGGCCCGACCTGCTGCAGCAGGCCGCGGTTGCCCTTGGCAAGCTCGGCGACAAGAGCGTGACCACCGAGCTGCAGAGGATGATGATGGATGACCAAAACCGCAACGTCGCCAAACTGAGCGCCATCGCCTCGGCCCTGGGGTTCATCGGTGATCGGCGGACCATCGACCCGCTCATCAAGATGATGCACGACGAGTCCATCACGTCGCTCTCGCGCGCGTTCGCCGCGGTGGCGCTGGGCGGCGTCGCCGACAAGGAGCTCCTACCGTGGAACTCCAAGATCGCGGTCGACATGAACTACCGCGCCGCGGTCGAGACCCTCACCAACCAGGCCGCAGGCGTCCTCGACATCATCTGACCGGGACTGGTTGCCGGGCGCGAACGAGCGCCGCGCCTTCGCGCGCCGGCGCTCACGCGCGACACCGGGGCGCGACGGCAAGCCGGTCGAGACCCTGCCCTACGCCGCGGTCGGCACTTCAGCGCAGGGCGAGATCTTCATCACCGACAGCATTCCTGCTCCGGCTCGACGCCAGCAGCAACGCGACCAACAGCAGCGCCCCGGCCGCCGCCGCCACCCAGGCGTTCCGCACGGCCACGTCGTGCGCCGCGCGTGCCGCGTCAATCTCGGGTTCGAGATTGCGGAGTCGATCGACCACGAACGGCTCGAGTCCGGCATCCCCGAGCGCCAGCGCCGCGTCGTACTCGACCTGGGCCCCGGTCAGGTCCCGTTGCAGCCAGCGGACATCGCCGGCCAACAGGCGCAACCGCCCGGTCGGTTCCCGCGCCTCGCGCAAGGCCGCCAGAGATCCCTCTAGGTCGTGCTGCTGCCGTCGCTCGGTGGCCCGGGCCTCGGCGTCCGCCGGCAACACATCGCCGCGCATCGGCACCGGGCTCGCGGCGAGTGCCGGGGCAGCGGTGAGGGCCCGATCTTGCAGCTGGTCGAGGAACGGATGGTCGTCGTCCAGGGGCGTCTGGCGCGGCGTCAAGCGCCGCCACGCCTGCGGCGCGGCCGCGGCGGACAGGACGTCGTATAGCGGGGCGTCGCTCGCTCCCAAAGCGCGGCGCAATGTGGCGGCGGGAGTCATGGAGGCACCGTGCCGAGCCACCAGGACCAGGTTCCGCGACAGTGGAATCTGTAGCGCGTGGGCATCGCCAAACACGGCCGCCATCGTGCCGCCGATCGCCTGGACGACGGGGTCGTCGAAGGACAGGCCACCGCAGTTGACCGAAACCACGCCGCGGGGCTCGAGGATGCGCTCCACGGCGACAAAGAACTCGCGGCTCGAGACGTGCGCCGGAATGTAGATCTGGCGCTCGTAGCAATCGACGACGACGACGTGGTAGCGCTCCTTGCACCGCTCGACGAAGACCCGCGCATCGAGTCCCGCGTAGACCGCACCAGGCGCGCGCTCACCGAAGAACGCGTCGCCGAGGCCGACCACTTCGGGATCGAGCTCGACCCCGTCCACGGTGCAGCCGGGATGCGCGGCCGCCAACACCCTGCCGATCGTGCCCGCCGCCGCGCCCAAAGACAGCGCGCGCAGCCCGGGCGGAGCCTGGCCGTCCCCCGCCAAGAGCGGCGCGATCGCGTGGTAGTCGTAGTAGCGCCCGCCGGTCAACGCCGAACCCTCGACCTTGATCGAGTGGAAGGAGTCGAGCCCCTCGTTGATCTTCAGCGACACGGTGCGCGCCCCGTCGACCTCCTCCGCCACGACCTGCAGGTACTGGTAGGCGCTCTCCGCCTCGGCGAGCAGCTCGCGGCCGGGACCTGGCGCGCGCAGCGGTCCCCAATCGACGATCGCCAGCGCGCCCGGCAACAGCAGCAATGCGGCACGTCGCGCACTGCCTGCCAGCGCCGCACTGCACAGGAGCAACGCCGCCGCGCAGCACCAGATCGTCATGCGACTGCCGAGCTCGGGGACCAACACGTGGGTCGTGAGGAAGGTGCCGAGCAGACTACCCAGCGTCGACACGGCCGCGATCATCCCGCTGGCCGGCCCGACCTTGCCATCTCGCGTGGCCAACGACACGACGAGCATCGGTGTCATGCAACCCAGCAGCGCGACCGCCGGCGCGAACAGCACGAGCGTGGCAGCCAGCGACCCGCGGACCAACGCCGGCAGCGCCGCATCGAGCGGCAGCGTCTGCGGCAGCAACCAACTGCCGAGCGGGCCTGAGGCGAGCGGAATGAACCCGGTCCACACACCGGCCACCGCGAAGACGACGCCGAGTCGGGCGCCGCCGCGGCGCGCATGCGCGAGCCGTCCGCCCACCCAAGCACCGCCGGCGAGCGCGACCAGGATGACGCCGATCACGTTGGTCCAGACGAACGCGCTGTCGCCAAAGTGCGGCGCCATCAAGCGCACCGCGGTGAGCTCAAGGCTCATGATCGCGAAGCCAGCCAGCAACGCCACGGCGGCGACCACCGCGCGACCCGGTCCCGACGGGACAGGCGAGCCGCTCATGCCTGCCGGCCGCCCCTGCACACTCCCCCGCGGTTCACGCTGCCCTCCACGTTTGCTCGATCCGCGGCGAGGCGGATCGAATCAGCCGCACGCGCTCAATCCCTGCCGCCGCTGCCCGAGGCGCCGTCGGCCTTGGGCACCGTCGTCGCGTAGGTCGCCGGGAACACCCAGCTACTGTCGAAAAGAGTGCTAATGAGCTCCGCCATCTGGAACAGGCTCCGATCGCGCTTCTCGGTGACCGCCTCGCCGTTCACGACCAACGTGAACTCCTTGTCGAGGTCGACGAAGGCGTCGCTCAGATAGAGCACGATGTCGGTCACACCCTGCGCGGTGATCGAGATCCGATTCGCCGCCCGGTCGGCCTCGACGACCACCTTCGGCCGCACGTCCGGCGGCGCAAAGATCGACTCGCGGGGGCCCAGCTCCAGCCAATACGACTTGCCGAACCGATCGTTGGTGGGCACGAAGACCAGCTTGTCGCGGAACAGGTTGCGGCGCACCCCGGCGGTCCACTCCGACAGCGTGGCGGCGAGCTCCGCGCTCTCCGCGTCGAGCACCGTCGCGGATCCCTCGGCGAGCTGGTTCAGCTGCCCGGCGATCTGATCGGCGGCATCCTTGGTATCACCGTTGGCCAGCAGGGCGAATGGGACGCCAGCGAGACTGTCCAAGGGCAGGTCTTCCGCCACCTTGGGGTCGCGCAGAATCAAACCGGCAAAACGCGACGGGAAGTAGGTCGCCAGGCGCAAGCCGAACGCGCTGGAGCCTCGGCCGCAGTCGAGAATGAAGCGGTCGCGGTCGGTGCGAAAGCGGCGCTGCGCCTCGCCCGCCGGGAAGAGCACCGCGCCGATCCGCTGGTTCTCCAAACTGTCGCCGGTCTCGGTCGACAGGTCGGGCACATCGTCGAGCGCGATGCCATCGTCGAGCTTCGGCACGACGAACAGGGTCGTCTGGGCCGCCG
Source organism: Planctomycetota bacterium (assembly GCA_039029375.1). GTDB lineage: Bacteria > Planctomycetota > UBA1135 > UBA1135 > UBA2386 > JBCCGH01. Next base: position 10,859 of record JBCCGH010000007.1, on the reverse strand, counting down.
GCGTGTCCTTCCAGGTGTTCTCGAAGTGCACCTTGCCTTCGACCCAGCCCTCATCGGACTCATCGCGGTCCGGCAGCACCAACACCCACGGCACCTGGGCATCCGCCTTGTAGGCGCGCGGAACCGCGGCGAGATAGTCCGAGCCAGCGTCCGCCTTGTAGGACTTCAACGCCCCGGTTCCCGACTCCCGGCCGTAGGGAAAGACGTTGGCGAAGATCGCCAGCAAGTCGCCGGGGTGCTTGAGCGGGTCGTCCTTCTTGGACTTGTTCTCCCAATCCTTCAGGAACTTCTCTTTGGCCCGCACGAGCTTCTTGTTGAGCCCCATCCGGCGTCGCCCGTCTTCCTCCTTCTCGTAGTCGTCCCACGCCTCGAACCACGCGCGAGCGGCCTTGTTGAGGCTCGCCTGATCCTTCTCGGTCAGGACACTCGACAGCCCGAGATCGCCGGCCGCGGGCGGGTCCTGCGGCGCGAGCAGAGAAAGGAGAAGTACAGTTGCCAGTGCCATGAGAGCTCCTGTTACGGGTGCGTAACGGCTTGGCGCGCGACCGCAGAGGGATCGAGTCGCTCACCTCGAGGTTCTGTTGGACAGCAAATCCCGATCCCGGGCTGCTGCCGAGGGGCTTGGTGGGCCGCACTGTAGTCGGGCCGGCCAGAGATGTCAGCCAAGGCGGGGGCGACCCGTCAAAAGTCCTCCGCGGCCGCCGCCAGCTCCAGGGCGCAGCGCCGCAGGAACGCCGCATCGGGCCGCAGCGCGAGCGCTGCGGACACCTGCGCGCGAGCCTCGGGGATGGCCCCCTCGCCGCGCAGAGCAAGCACCGCGAGGTTGGTCGTCGCGGGTCCTCGCCCCGGCTCGGTCTCGCTGGCCCGGCTCTGCGCCAGGATCCCGCGGGCCGCCGCCAACGCACCCAGGCCCTTGCGCAGGAGCCCGTAGTCGTTGCGCAGGATCACGTCATTGGGAGCCGCCTCGAGCGCCTGCCGATAAAGGTCCGCTGACTCGGCGACCTGGCCCACGTGGCGCAGAGCCAGCGCCAAGTTGCCCACCGCGATGGGCTGCTCCGCCGTCGCCTGGGCGACCAGTCGGAACACCCACAGCGCCCGTTCGGTGTCGCCGTCCCGCAGCCACGCGTCGGCTTGCCGCATCGCGTCGAGTTGCTGCAGCGCCCCCGGCTCGCGCACGACCCGCAGCACGGCCGCGGCGTGACGTGGGTGCAGGAGCTCAGCGGCGCGCAACGCCGGCTCCGCGCGCCCCGCCGCCAACAGGGCGCGGAGCAGGTGCTCGGCGTGGAAAGCGTCGTCGTTGCCGCGCTGCATCGACTCTTCGAACAGAGCGGCGGCGCGCTCGAACGCGCCGGCACAGTAGGCGGTGAACGCACCGCTGGGCAGCCACGCGTTGTACTCATCCGCGCCCGGCGCGATCGCCAAGAACGCGTCCAGCGCCCGGGCGTAGGCGTCGCTCACCGCCGCCGCCGCTGCGCCGTCGAGCCGCAGCTGCTCCGCAGCCACGTAGGCGCTGCGGAAGTCGTCCTGCGCGCGCGGCGCGACGAGCGTCGCCACCGCGGCGAGCGCCACGGCGACGGCTCTACACCAACCGCACACCGTCATCGCCCGCCAAGACCTCGCCGGCGAGATACGCCGCCTCGCCACGCTGCTGCAAGTCCTCCAGCACCGCGGTCGCGGCCGCCGCGGGCGCGAACAACACCATGCCGAAGCCCATGTTGAACACCCGATACGCCTCATCTCCGCGCACATCGCCGTGCTCGACCAGGTAGTCAAAGATCGGCGGCCGGGGCACCGCGGCGGTGCGAACCTCGACCGTAAGCCCCGTCGGCACGACGCGCGGGATGTTGTCGAACAACCCGCCGCCGGTGATGTGCGCCATGCCCGTCAGCACGCCGCGCTCGAGCAACGGCCACACTGCGCGGTAGTAGGAGCGATGAACCGCGAGCAGGGCATCGGCGAGGCTCGCGCCGTGCAGCGCCTCCGGTCGCTCCTCCAGGCCGACGCCAAGTGTGCTGACAATGCGCCGCGCCAGCGAGTAGCCGTTCGTGTGGAGGCCGGACGACGGCAACGCGATCACCGCGTCGCCGGCACGGATCTGACTGCCGTCCAGCACCCGCTCTCGAGCCACCGCGCCGACGATCGTGCCGGCAACGTCGAGCTCGTTGTCACGGTAGACACCGGGCATCTCCGCGGTCTCCCCGCCGAGGAGCGCGCAATCGTTCGCCCGGCATGCTTCGGCCAGGCCTTCGATCAGCTCCTGCACCTCCTCCTCCACCATCTTCGCCACCGCGATGTAGTCGAGAAAGAACAACGGCCGCGCGCCCTGCACCAGGATGTCGTTGACGCAGTGCTGCACCAGGTCGGCGCCGACGCCAGCCAACCGACCGGCCTGCCGCGCCAGCATGACTTTGGTGCCGACGCCGTCGGTGGAAGCCACCAACAGCTGGCCGGCCACGCCGGCCGCGGCCGGATCGAAAATGCCGCCAAACTGGCCGACGTCGGACACCACACCGGCCGTAAACGTCGACCGAATGGCCCGCTGCCCGCCGCGCACGGCGCGGTATTTGGCGTCGATGTCGACGCCGGCGGCCTTGTAGGCCGACTCCTGTTCCGTCACCTCAAGTCTCCGGTGGGAAAGTCCTCGCGCAATCCGTCCAGCAGCGCGCGGCTGTTGGCAAAGGCAATCGGTTGCGGCAGGTGATCAATGCTGAAGAACCGGGCCTCGACGGCATCATCACCGGGACGCAGGTCGTGGGCAATTGGCGTGCCGAGGTAGATCACGACGTTCACCCGCTTCCGCGGGTCGTCGGTGGTGTAGGCGACCCCGAGTAGGCGGCGCAGACGGACCTCGATGCCGGCCTCCTCCCGTACTTCGCGGACCGCGGCCTCTTCCGCCGACTCCCAGTAGTCCTGGAATCCGCCCGGCAGGCCCCACTGGCCGCGATAGGGCTCGATCCCTCGGCGCACGAGCAGGACGTCACGGCGGCGCACCACCACCACCGCGGCGGCGCACGCCGGGGAGCGGAACATCACGTAGTCGCACGCTGTACAGCACTTGCGCGGTGCGCCGTACTTCTCGCGCACCTCCAGCGATGCGCCACAGACCAGGCAGAAGGCGGCGCGGTCGTCCCAGTTCTCCGGCATGACGGTGCCAACCGGCGATCGCTGAACGGTGTTGCGACGGCGACCGCGCGGTCATAATCAGCGCGTGCATCCTACGGTCGCCTTATCCATGAGTCATTGGAACTTGCCGCCAGTGGGGCGTCGTTGCCGGCGCCGCGCCGCCGGGCCCGCCCGATGAAGCGGGTCGCCGTCCTGGGCTCCACCGGCTCGGTTGGTCAGCAGGCCCTGCAGCTGATCGCAGAACGCGGCGAGCGGTTTCAGGTCTCGACGCTCACCGCCCACCGATCCGGCGCCGAGCTCGCCGCGCAGATCGAGCAGTTTCGGCCTGCCGCGGCGTGCCTGGTCGAGGGCGCTGCGGCCACGGCGCCGCCTCCCCCGGCCACCGCCTGGTGCACCGGCGCCGACGGGATCATCGAAGCGCTCGAGGCGTCGCGCCCCCACCTAGTGCTCAACGCCATCACCGGCGCCGCGGGATTGCCCGCCTCCGAGTGGGCGGTACGGGAAGGGGTCCCATTGGCCCTGGCCAACAAAGAGTCACTCGTGATGGCCGGGCCATACCTCACGGCGATGGCGGCGGAGCGAGGCACGCCAATCCTGCCGGTCGACTCGGAGCACTGCGCCATCTTCCAGTGTTTGCGCGGCGAGGACCCCAGCAAAGTGCGCCGCCTCTGGATCACGGGCTCGGGCGGCCCGTTTCGGCAGCGCCCGCTCGAGACGTTCGACGCGATCACGCCCGCCGAAGCACTCAAACATCCGACGTGGGTCATGGGGCCGCGCATCACGGTCGGCTCGGCGACGATGATGAACAAGGCCTTCGAGATCGTCGAGGCGCACTGGCTGTTCGGTGTCGCGCCAGAACAGATCGAGGTGGTGCTCCACCCCCAGAGCATCGTCCATTCGATGGTCGAGTTCGTGGACGGCAACATCATGGCGCAGCTCGGCGTGCCCGACATGCGCGTCCCGATCTTGTTCTGTCTCGGCTACCCCGAGCGCCAACCGTTCGCATTCGAGCCGCTCGACCTCGCCCGCTTTCGGTCCCTGACCTTCGAGGCGGTGGATCCTGAGCGATTTCCAGCGATTCCGTTGGCCTACGAGACCTTGGCCGCGGGCGGCGACTCAGGCGCCGTGCTCAACGCAGCCGATGAAGTCATGACCGGCTTGTTTCTCGAGGGCAAAGCGACGTTCCCCGCCATCACTGCAACCGTCGCCGCGGTGCTCCGCACCCGCGACCCCCGCTCGATCCACGCCCTGGGCGACGTCCAGGAGGCTGACCGCGAAGCGCGGCAGCTCGCGCTTCGCCACGCGACCTCCGCGCCGCAATCGCCATGACCCAGCTCTTCTTCGCCCTGGTCACGTTTCTCGCGATCTTCACTCTCGTGTTCGTGCACGAGGCCGGGCACTACATCGCCGCGCGCCTCGCCGGTGTGCGGGTCTTGGTGTTCTCCTTCGGCTTCGGGCCGCGGCTCTGGGGTTTTGTACGCGGCGGCTGCGACTACCGCATCTCCGCGGTGCCCCTTGGTGGCTACGTCCGCGTCGCGGGCGACGACCCGACGCAACGCGACCTGCTCGCCGACGACGACCTCCACGCCAAGGGCGTCCCGGCGCGCGCGCTGTTCTACGCCGGCGGCGCGCTCATGAACTTGGTCTTCGCGTTCGTCGCGTTTCCGTTCGTCTTCCGCGCCGGCGTGGAGTTCACCGCGCCGGTGCTGGGCGCCGTACAGCCCGGCAGTCCTGCCTGGGAAGGTGGCCTCCAGCCGGGCGACCGCGTCAAGGCCGTCGACGGCAAGGCGATGTACTCGTTCGAGAACATGAGCGTCGAGGTCGCCCTGGCCGGTGACCGCGATGTCGAGCTGCTCATCGAGCGCGACGGCGACTCCTTCACCCGAACCGTGCACCCGCGTTGGGACGAAAACGGTGGGCGGTTCCACCTCGGCATCGACCAGCCGATCGCCAAGACGACGCTCGTCGTCGACGACGGCAGCCCGGCGCACGACAACGGTCTGCGCACCGGCGACGAGCTCGTCTCGTTCCGCGGCGCACCCGTCGATGCCGAGACCCTGCTCGTCTTCGCCCGCACCACCTACACGCCACAGCCGACCGACGTCGTCGTTCAGCGCGGCGGCGAGCCACTCGAGGTCACGTTCACGCCCGAACTGACCGACCTACCGGCCCCCCTCATCGGCGTCATGCTGGCGCAACGCCGCGTGATCGGTGTGCGCGGTGGTACCGCCGTGGCGCAGCGGCTGGGACTCCTACACGGCGATCACATCCTCGACATCGACGGCAAGCACTTCACCGGCGGCACGCTGATGCTCGACGCCCCCGGGGAGACAACGCTGCGCATGCGGGTGCTGCGCGACGGGACGGAGCGACGGCTCTCCGCGCCGATCACGGCCGAGGAGCGCCAAGGACTCGGCGACCAGATTCGCCTCGGCTACGACACCGCCCGCTGCGCCATCGCGCCGCAGGTGGGCTCGCCCGCAGAGCAAGCCGGCCTCAGCCCCGGCGACGTCGTCCTCGCGATCGACGGTCAAGCGATCGCCAGCTGGGAGGAGCTGAAGGAAGCCGTCGGGCGCGCCGGCGCGCAACCGATGCGCGTCGTGGCCCGCACCGCCACCGGCGAGCGAGAGCTCACGCTGCAGCCGGCGATCCGCGGCGTCGAACTCGGGTTTGGCCTCGAGGCCCACGCCCTGCGCGAGCGGTATCGCGTCGACTCGTTTGGCGGCGCGATCAAGGCCGGGATGGTCACGTCGGTGGACATGATCAAGCAGCTCTACGTGACGCTGAAGAAGCTCTTCACCGGCGAAGTCGCCGCCAAGAACGTGGGCGGCATCATCACGATCTCGAGGGTCACGTACGCCTTCGCACAGTCGGGGTGGGAGCGGTTCCTCTGGTTCCTGGCTCTACTGAGCATCAACCTGGCGTTCATCAATCTGCTGCCCATTCCGGTACTCGATGGTGGACACCTGATGTTCGTCGTGATCGAAGGCATCAAAGGCTCCCCGGTGAATCCGCGCGTCCTCGGCTACACGCAGATCTTGGGCCTGGTGTTCATCGTCGCTCTGGTGGTCTTCGTCACCTACAACGACCTACTGCGGCTCCTGTGACGCCGGTCGTACCTCGGGCAGGCGCGTCGCGGTGACCATCTCCCTCCTGCCCTGGCTGCGGCTGCTGCGGGTCGGCACGCTGTTCTCCCCGGCCGCCGACGTCGCGGCGGGACTCTGCCTCGCGGGACTCGCGTGGAGTGGTGACGCGGCGCGCGCGGCGGCGGCCAGCGTGCTCGCCTACGCCGCCGGCATGGTGCTGAACGATCATGCCGACCGAGCCACCGACGCCGTCGTCCGCCCCGAGCGGCCGCTGCCATCCGGGGCCATCACGCCAACCGCCGCCGCGGCGTTCGGGTTCGGCCTGCTCGCGACGAGCGTGCTCATTGCGCCATGGCCCATCTACTACGGCGTCGTCGCCGCCCTGATCCTGTTCTACGACTACGGCGCCAAGCGGGTCGTCGCGCTCGGCGCGATGACGATGGGGGCGCTGCGCGGACTCAACCTCGCAGCGGGCGCCGTCGCGGTCAGCGGAATGGCGCCGCCGCGAGCGGTTCTCATCGCCGCCGCAGCCTACGCGCTCTACATCGTCGGAGTGACGGTCCTCGGCGTGTATGAGGACGAGCCAAAGGTGCGCCGCCGGGCCGTCGTGTCGATCCAGCTGGTGCCGCCACTCGTGGCGTCCCTGGCCCTGCTCGCGGCGCCAGAACCCTGGCCGGCCGCGGCGGTCGGATTCGCGCTGGCCGCGGTGTTCCTGGCCCGGATCCGCCGCGTCCGCACCTGGGATCGCGATGCCATCCGAGGCTCCATGATGTGGCTGTTACTGGGCACCCTCCTCTACACCGCGCTGCTTTGCCTCGCGGCCGACCGCGCGATCGAGGCCGCGGCCATCGCCGCGGCCATTGTGCCCGCACGCTGGATCGCGCGGCGCATCGCGCTCACCTGACTAGCCACCCTGCGGCAACAACGCCAGCACCTCGCTGGCCTCGGCCGGGGTCAGAACGTCGCTCGCCAGTAGAGCCCGCAACGCGGCCACCATCCGCTTGGGATCACGGGCCAACCGCGCCGCCAAGTGCAGCCCGAGCGAAGCCACCTCCTCGAGCAGTAGTGGGTCGTCGTCGATCTCCGCGGGCGCCTCGAGCACCTCACCCTCGAGCTCCTCGACGATCGATGCGTCGCCGGCATCCATGGTCCCGCCAAACCCATCGAAACCGCCGGTGCCCCCGAGCTCATACTGCGGCAGCAGTAGCCCAGGTGTCATCGACGCCTCGGGCGCGGCTTCGGGCAGAGTCGGCGCAACCTCGAGAGCCGGCGGCTCCTCGACGTCCTCGAACTCCTCGAGCTCTTCGAGCTCCTCGAATTCCTCGAGGCCGTCCAGCTCTTCCAGTTCTTCCAGTTGGTCGAGATCTCCCAACTCCGAACGCTCTTCCGCGTCCTCGAGCGTTCCGACCTCGACGTCGAGTGGCTCGAGTGCGGCGACGGGCTCCGCCTCGACGATGGACTCCGCCTCAACGACTGGTTCCGGCTCGGCGACGGGCTCGAGCGCGGCCGGCTCGACTGGCTCGCCCCCGGCCGGCGGGCCAAACAGCGCCGCCAGCCGCTCGCGCGAACCAACCTTCGCCACTTGGCCGACTTCGGCCTCTGCCGCGGCCTGCCACTCCTCGTCGGGCGACACCTCGCCCGAGAAGACGGGCACCGGTGGGGCCGCTGCGCTCCCGCGCTCCGACGGCCGCGACGGCGCCGCCTGACCGATGCCGCTGGCCGGACGCACGTCACTCGACAGCGGCGGCTCGTCTTCGGCGGCCAATGTCTCATCGACATCGAAGGCGCCGCTGTCATTGTCGCGGAGATCGCTGTCTTCGAAGGGGAGGTCCTCGAAGTCGTCACCAATCTTGTTCAGCAGGCCGCCAGGATCGTCGACTTCCATCCCGGGAACGCCCGAGGAGGCCACGTCACCGTCGACGCAGCGGGTCTTGAGCGACTTGACGCAGGACTCGGCGCGGTTCTTGACCTCGCCAAGGAAGTCCTCCATCTCGCCACCGAGGCGCTGTTCGCTCTCCTTCTCGACTTCCTCGGAGATGTGCTGCACAACCCCGGCGGCAGCGCGCGTCGCGTCTGCCAAAAACTCGTTCGCTTCGCGGGCCAGCTGCGCCTCACGAATCTGCGAGCGCTCCGCTTCCTCCAGCTGCTGGATCACGGAGGCGTTCTTGCCGAGGTGTCGGGTCGGGCCCGAGTTCTCCATGCGGCGGCGCTTACGGTCTCGCCGATAGCTCTCGAAAGTCGCGCTCAGATCCTTGTTGGTCATGGTCGCTCCGGTACGTGGCCTTCCGGCCGGCTGTCCGGCTGATCGACGTCACGCGAGCGTGTCTTGATTCGTTTCTCGACGAGCGTCCCAAGGATCGACAACGCCGTCTCGCGATCGGGATGCTCCATCGCGTCGAGCCGAGACTGCAGCTCCCGCAGCACTTTCCCCACCATGGGACCCGCGGGCAGCCCCAGGGCCATGACGTCGCGACCGCGACACAGCGGTTCCGCCGGTGGCGGCGGCAGATCGCGCAGCATCGCCGCGGCCGCTTGGTAGATGCGCAGGTCGCCATGGCTGGCTTCGCAGTCCGCCCGATGAAACTCCAGGTGGGCCAAGAAGCGCGGGTCGCGCAGCCAGCGCTCGCGCTTCCCCGGCTTCATCTGCGGCAGCGACGCAATCCGGATGTGATCACGACACACCTCCACCACCGTCTCGCGGAGCTCGTTGGCCGCGCCCAACCGCCGGAGCACGTCGTCGGCCATCTCCGCCGACAGGGTGTCGTGCCCGGAGAAGCGAATGCGGTCCGCGGCCCGCTCGAATGTGGGGGGCTTGCCCACGTCATGGAGCACGGCGGCCCAAGCCTGAACCGGATCGTCGGGGCATGCGTGATCCAGGACGAGGCAAACGTGGGTCAACACGTCCCCCTCCGGGTGATACTCCGGGGGCTGCGGCACTCCGTCCATCGGCGGCACCTCGGGCAGGACGACCGCGGCCAGACCGGTGTCGACCAGCAGCCGCAGCGCCCGCCCCCGCCCCGGCCCGGTGAACGCGCGGGTTAGCTCGCCAAACACGCGGTACGCGGAGAGGCTTCGAGCCAGCTCCGCCCGGGCCGCCAACGCCTCGACCAACGCCTCGTCGAGCTCCAGCTCGGCACTCGCCGCAAAGCGAATCGCGCGGAGCAGCCGCAGCGGATCCTCGGCGAGGCGCGTCTGCGGGTCGCCGATCATGCGCAGCTTGCGGGCTGCTAAGTCCGCGCGCCCGCCGCACGGATCCACCCACTCCGCACGCGCCAGATCGAAGTAGATGGCGTTGACGGTGAAGTCGCGGCGCTGCGCGTCCACGGCGGGATCCCGGACAAAGCGGACCTCGCTCGGCCGGCGCCGATCCTGGTAGCGGTCCTCGGCCCGCAGCACGTGGACCGCGACCTCGCCGGCCGCACTCGGCCAATGCACAGCACCCAACCGAGCATCGGCGGCAGCGTCGGGCACCAGCGGCAGGAGCTCTTGCGGCGGCAGGTCCGTGGCGAGGTCCCAGTCGCCGCTGGTCGCGCCGTTGCGCAAGTGGTCGCGCACGGCCCCCCCGACGACCCAGGTCCGCCCGCCCGCTGCGGCCAACCGCGCCGCGAGCGCCGCCACCCGGTCCGGAATCTTGGCCGCGAAGGCAGCCGCATCGATATCGCTCGCACGCACATCGTCCGGTTATAAGCGTTCTAGCGCGCAGCCTCTTTGGGATCGGCGCGCCTCCTCCCACGCAACCAGTATGTCGTTCATCCGTCGCAACTGGAATCTCGGCAACCTCATCGTCGTGCTGGGCGTCGTCGGCCTCGTGGTGACGCTGTGGGTGCCCTACATCACCGCGGGGCGCGTCGCGCGCATCGAGCGAAACGCGGAGGATCACGCCCGGGCACTCCTCGCGGCCACGCTGGACGCCGCAGAGGGTGCCTGGGACCCGCAAGCCACCGGCGCCGTCGGCGACCTCGCCAGCCGCGTGCCGCAGGTCGCCGCCGTGCCGCCGGACGCCGGACGAACCGGGCTGCCGGCTGGTCTCTACTTCGAGAGCAAGCACTACCTGTACTCGGTCTTCACGCGTGGCCCCGACGACCAGATCGGGGACGACACCGCCGCGCCACCCGCGTTCGAGGTATTCGCCTGGCCGCGCTCCTACCTTGGCCCTGGGCGTAGCGCGTTCTACTTCCCGGCCGGGGGCCGCCCGGCATATACGCGCAACCTCAAGTCGGCCTACCAGGGGTTCGGGGCCCCGCCGCAACCGGGCGAGGGGCGGCCGCGGGAGGACGGTCTCAGCGAGCCGGATTACGGCTACCACGACCGACTGGACGAGCGCTGGCTTTGGCTCGAGCGGCCGGCGCCGCCAGCGGCGAGCGGCGGCTAGTGGTGTGATTCAGACAGATGGGGCATTACCCGCGAGGTATCGGCGCCGGGCGCAAGGCGGGTCGCCGCAGGCATATTCGTGGATACGGCGAGGACGACCCAACGCTGCGAACGGCGTTGAGGGCCGCGGAGAATGCCTCAGATTTCTGAATCACAACACTAGTGTTGTGTGTATCCTCAGCGGATGCGGTATGGTTCAGGCGCACAGGCCAATCCGAATTATAGTGCAGCAATAGATGCCCAAGGACCAGACATGCAGGGAACCAAATTATGGTTTGC
>JBCCGH010000006.1:0-125273 GCA_039029375.1 Planctomycetota bacterium | reverse complement strand
GCATTCTCCGCGGCCCTCAACGCCGTTCGCAGCGTTGGGTCGTCCTCGCCGTATCCACGAATATGCCTGCGGCGACCCGCCTTGCGACCGGCGCCGATACCTCGCGGTTAATGCCCCATCTGTCTGAATCACACCACTAGAGCCGGCCTTGGTCAGCGTACCTGGCGTTGTCGGTGCGCTTCGTAGAGCACGATGCCCGCGGCGACCGCGACGTTGAGGCTCTCGACCGTGCTCCGCATCGGAATTCCGATGCGCGCGGCTGCCAGCTGCGCCAGCGGCTCGGGAACCTCGCTCGTCTCGCCGCCGAGCACGATCGCCGAGGGCCGCTGGAGGTCGATGTCAGTGTGCGTCGTCGCGGCGCCGCGTTCTGCGAGAACGACGTCCACCGAAGCGTCGCGCAGGGAGTCCGCCAGCGCGGCGGGGTCTTGGCCCGCGAGAATGGGCAGCCGCAAGACGCTGCCGCTCGCTCCGCGCACGGCCTTGTCGCGAAACGGATGAGCAGTCCCGATGACGGTCACGAGGCCGGTGGCGCCGGCGGCCTCAGCGGTGCGGATCAGGGCGCCCAGGTTGCCGGGATCGCGCACTCCGGCGGCGATGACCAGCAGCGCCGGTGCGGGGGCGATCAGCTCGGGCGTCGACCACATTGGCTGGCGCAACACGGCGGCCACGCCCTGGTGCGTCGTCAGCGAGGACACCCTGGCCATGACCTCGTCGCTACATTCCACCGCGGGCGGATCGCCACCACGCAGGTGTTCAAGCAACGCCGCGCCACGCTCGCTGCTCTGCAGCCGCGGCGAGATCGCGACCTCCAAGCGCCCGAGGTCGGTGACAAGCGCCTCGGCGACGAGGGTCACGCCGTCGGCCAGCATGAGTCCGTCCTCGGCCGCTGCGGCGGCGCGAAAGCGACGGACGATGGGGTTCTTCACCGAGGTGATCATCGGGGTGTACGGGGCGTCAGGGCGTGAAGCCGTGCGTGGTGCCATCGACGGGCGTGCGGTGGAGCCGCGCCAGATCGAAGTCTGCCAGTAGATCGTGCGGCGTGCATCGAGTCTTGCCCTGAACCAACCCGCCGCGCTCGGCGAGGTATCCAACGAGCTGATCGGCCGACGCCCCGGCCGCGCGGAGATGGCGCAGCGACGTGTCGCCATGGCGCTTGGCCAAGCGACGACCATCCGGGCCGACCACCAAGGGCACGTGGAGGAAGCGCGGCGGTCGCAGACCGAGAGCTTGGTAGAGCAGCAGCTGGCGCGGCGTCGACGGTAGAAGGTCGTCGCCGCGCAATACCTCGGTGACCCCCCCGGCGGCGTCGTCGACCACCACGGCCAGCTGGTAGGCGGCGCCGCCGTCGCGCTTGCGGATGACGAAATCGCCTCGGATGGGGCCTTTTTCTGGGCCGCGGAAGCCGTCGGCGAAGGGCACTTCCGCCACGTCGACGGCAAAGCGCAGCGCCGGCTCCCGCCCCGTCGCGTCTCGAGCGGCGTCGACACTGACGTAGCGACCGCGGCAGATGCCCGGGTACGGTGTCGCGTCTAGCCAGGGCTCGTGCGGCGCGGAGGCGGCTTGCTCGATTTCTTTGCGGCTGCACACGCACGGGTAGGCCTGGCCCGCCGCGACCAACGCTGCCGTGGCGCGGTCGTAGTGCTCGGTGCGCCGGGACTGCCAGATCGGTTCCCCGTCCCAGTCGAGCCCGAGCCAGCGCAGGTCCTCGAGGGCGGCGGCGGCGGCCCCCGCTTTGAGTCTTGGCCCGTCGATGTCCTCGATGCGCAGCTGCAACTCGCCGCCGCGGCTGCGCACCGAGAGCCACGCTAGCAGGAAGCTGCGCGCGTTGCCGAGGTGCAGAACCCCGGTCGGGCTCGGGGCCAGCCGGCCCACGACGGGGTTACCATCGGCGGCAGATGGCAATGAGCACGGCATCGACCGGCATCGTTCTACGCATCGATGCCCGGGTCTGCTACGTCCAGGTCGACGGAGTCGAGCACGTGCTGCCGCTGCGGGGCCGGATCATCGAGGACGCGGACCCCGGCGTGCCGCCGCTCGCGGTGGGGGATCGCGTTCGGGTCCAGCTCGAGAAGAGCGGGGGCGGGGTCGTCGAGGAGAGGTTGCCGCGAGAGACCAAGCTGGCCCGCACGCGTGGTGCTGAGGGGCGGGAGCACGTGATTGCCGCCAACGTGAGCTTGGCCTTGGTCGTCTCGGCCGCGGCGACCCCGGCGTTTCAGCCGGGCCTCGTGGACCGCATTCTCGCCGGTGTCGAGGAGGCGGGCATCGTCGGTGTGCTGGCGATCACGAAGGTCGACCTGGATACGCGGGGCGCGCGCCACGAGTGGGTCGAGCTCTATCGCGGGCTGGGCTACGAGGTGTTTGAGACCAGTGTCCATGGCGAGCAGCCGTCCGAAGCGGCGTTGGAGCGCCTCCAGGCGCTGCTGCGTCAGAACGTCACGGTCCTGAGCGGCGCCTCTGGTGTTGGCAAGTCCTCGCTCATCAATGCGCTGTGTCCGGGGCTGTCGCTGCGCGTGGGCGACATTACGAAGATGCGGCTCGGCCGACACACCACGACGCGGACCGAGCTGCTAGCGCTCGACGGCGGCGGCTACGTCCTCGATACGCCCGGGGTGCGTGGCTTTGGGTTGTTTGCCGAGGCGCAGGCCGTGCAGTTCGCGTTTCGCGAAATTGCGCCACTGGTGGGCGAGTGCGGCTACCGGAATTGCCAGCACCTCCAAGAGCCCGACTGCGCGGTGCTGGCCGCGGTCGAACGCGGCGACATCCACGAGTCGCGCTACCGCTCGTATCGCGAGATCATCGGCGAGCTGCTGGCGCGGGGTTGAGGCGGGCCTCTAGGCCGAGATTGAGTCGGTTTGGCCAAGCCTGTTAGGCCGAAAGCGAATGGTCCGTGTCGGGCGGACGCATCCGTCGTCCCGATCAGCTTGCTTCGAGATTGATCGCGTGAATGACGGCGCTCGGCTCAGATTCGATGCGCAATCCCTTGAGAATATGCGAAACCTCGGGGTCGTGCAGGTCTGCCCGAATCCCCTTGGGCTTGAAGGGCACGACGCGCGCACCGCTCCCGTACGCTACACCGAGGACGAATGGAGCCCATCTTGACGCCATGCTGGATGCAGAGAGAACAATGATCACGTGAGACGCGTTGGCTAGGTGGACCATGCCGTTGCGAAGCATGTACGAGCTTCCAATGAGCTGGTCGTCGACCAGGTGGTTGATTCTGCTCCTTTGGAGCTCCTGAATCAGGCCTTTGGTGGATGGTAGGTCTTCGTGTGCGACCACGACATACACGAACGGGACACCCGGCGCGCGGTTATAGATCGCTGGAGCGACTGCGGGTGCCAGGCCCAGCTCGCCAGCTGCCACGACCAATGCGTCGTAGAGTGTCTGGTGTGCAGTGATTTGGCCTTGCAGCACGTGGAACTTCAGCTCCCATATCGAATCTAGGCGCGCCTTTTTTGGCTTCCGTTTCCAGAGCTCGATCTCTCTGACGAGGTGGGAAGTGCCCCACAGGCCCATTCGGATCGACTCGACCGACTCTTCTGACAGGCGAGCAATGTTGTTCATGTCCTGGAGCCTGGTGAAACTCTGCACCAGCGTCCGGGTTCGCCCGAGAAACCGGTTCAAGCTCGATAAATCGCCCGCAGACCCAGAATTCGACGTAATGATTGGTCTGGTTTGAGATAGCCATCTCAGTCCAGTGTGGATGTTTGCACGTTTGCTGCGCAGGTCGGCTAGTGGGACCTCTGTCCACACTTTCGCAATGACCTGCTCCAAAATCAGGTCGTCCCCTTCTTTGACGAGAACCTCCTCGGCGACGCCATCGAACGGAGAGGTAATCACGATATCGGCTTTGTCATAGCCGAGCTCAATGATGGCTTGGTCTTCGTCGATCCGCTCCCCGGGTTTCATGTGAACGGCGATAGCTCGGGCTTCAGCGAGACCCTCTCCAAGGTCTTGAACTCTGATTTCGACAAGGGTTGGGCGAGGCGTGAGTCCATCGCTATCTTCGATGGAGATGTGGGTGACGCCTAGATCTTCGAGTAGCCCACTTTCGAAAGCGGCAGAGAGTTTTTGAGTGTCGTCGGCGGTGCACTGCAGCTCAATGGCCAGGCAACCAGTGGTGACGCGCAACACTTGCATGTCGGACCCGGTCTTGGCGCGCTTCCTGATCTCTTCCAATAAGTCGGCAACGAACTCCGCGTCGCTCGGGCTTCTGTCGGAATCGACCTTGACCGTGACGTCAACGGGCGTGCTGCTGCCCTCGATATGCTCATACAGCTTTGCTCTATGGGTGCGGATCTCTTTGGTCGTCAATCCTTTTACCTGGCTTTCAGATCGGTCCAGCTCGTTGTGGTGATTTGGGCATAGGAATGCCAGGTCTTCGGGGTTGTCATTGTCGCGACCCCGAAGATGGGCGATTTGGCCGGCTTGTTGCTCGTCCCGTCCGGAAAGATAGAAGCAAGTGCAGCAGCGTCGGCGCGAGCGCAGCAAGACTTCTTCCACGCTCTTTTTGCTTAGGCGACGTTTGGCCACGCGGGGCGTTCGCTCGGAACGCGGGGGGTTGCCGGAGAGATCGGCATCGCCTCGCCCCAAGGGTATCTCTCGTCTGGGATCGTCTCGTTCCCACTCTGGATCGACTTCCATTTTCCTCCCCAACTAGTCCAAGGGTAGGTGGCGCATCTTCCTAATCACGCAGCGCGGTTGATAAACGACCGTGCTCGCTTGTGCAAGCTCTCCGCGGGCCCAATACCAAGGGGTGTCAGGCGACGTCTCGGGTGTAACTGGCTGTGTAAGCGCTTCCATTGGGGGGGGGCGGGCCAACCGTTTCGTCCGGGAGGCACTTGCCAGCGCCGTGGGCTGATTTGGGAATCGACGGGCTGAGTGTTCCCTTCCTTGTCCTGTGAGCGAGCTCGCGGGGGAGGCTCAAGACTGCGCCTCGCGGTGTTCGCTGGCGCGCCGTGGGCCAGCCCTCACCGGATCGAATGAGCGCCGGCGACCCCAAGGGAGCCGGCAACGGACGGCTGACTAGGTCGTGTGGGCGTGGCTGAGAAGCCATGCAAGAGGGTAGTGGTGTAGACATGATCGCCGGGGCAGGAGGGCGCGTTTGGGCGCTGCGGCGTTTTGATGGGCGTTTGGCCCCCTGTGGGGTGGTGCCACAGGCCCTGCCTGATCGCGCGTAGCCGGATGATCAGCGAGACGCTCACCGCGCCAAACGCCGCCGCAGCTCCGCCAGCGCGGCCTTGAGCACGATGTCCTTCTTGCCTAGGTCGTCCGCCGACGTCACCACCTCGATGTCCGGCGCGACGCCCACGCCTTCGATCTCGTTGCCGTCGGGGTCCATGGCTTTCCACGATGGCAGGTAGGCAACGACGCCGTTGGCGAGTTCGAACGGCTGCGGGTTCCCCGAGCTGCCCATCGACTGTTCGCCGATCAGCACCGCGTGCTCGGCCTGCTTCATCATCAGCAGAAACGCCTCGCAGCTGCTGGCGTTGCGCGGCCCCATCAGCACTGCGACCGGCCCGGCAAACCGTCTCGATCCCCGGTTGCCGGGGAGGAAGCGGCGAAACGGCTCGCTGAACCCACCCTCGGCCTGCGGGTCGCGCGTGACGTGCTGGGCGTACACCTTGGTGCCTTCGACGAACCACGCCGCGACCGCCATGGCGAAGGGCTCGCTCCCGCCGCCGTTGGACCGGACGTCGAGGACCAGGGCGTCGTCTTCCCGGGCCTCATCGATCGCATCTTGAGCCACGGTGGTGCTGCGGCCGCGCCGCTGGTCCCACGTCCCGATCAGCAGGTAGGCGATCCCGTCGTCGGTGCGCGCGCTGTGGACTTGCGGCGCCAGCTCCTCGAGCTCGGGGAACGTCGCGCGCACCGCGTCGATCGAGAAGTTCGTGTGCCAAGGACGCCGGTAGGTCGGCGCCAACTGGCCGTTGAGGCTCAGCCACAGGTGGCCATCTTGTGCCGTCGAGAGGAAGGCACCCGCCGCCTTGGCCCACTCGATCGGGGTCTCGGCCGCGAGGATGGCATCGCGATGCTTGGCCTCCTCGGCGGCCCAGTCCAGGCCGAGGCGCCGGTAGTGCGAGTAGTGGTCCTGCATCGCCGTGCGCAGCTGGTCGAGCGAGCGTTCGGCGAGCTCGGCCGCGGTCGGTTGGCTCTCCTGGGCGGCGATGGTGGGGCTGGCCGAGAGAGCGAGCGCGAGCGCCAGCGTCCGGATCGGCGGCATCACGAACCTGTCTCCGCGGGTGGGGCGATGGGCGGCGGTGGCCGCGATCGGCGGAGCATCGCGATGGTCGCCATGCCCACGAGTCCGCCGATGATGGTGCCAATGCCGGCAAGCACCACCGGGGCGAAAGGAAGGGCCTCGGCCTGCCGTGCCACCTCTGCGTCGATTTCGGCCTGGGTCATGCGCTGGTCTTCGGTGGCGGTCTCATTGGCCTGTTCGATCAGGTTCCGCAGCTGACCGCGCACTTCGGTTTGGTCCAGCTCGCCCATGCTCATCACCGCGATGCCGGCTGCAAGGACTGCGCCGAGGCCCACGCCAATGAACGACACGGCGAAGCCCTGGCTGGGTGTCAGCGTCTGGTCGTTGCGCCAGGCCAGCCCCGCGGGCAGTGCGCCGAGTGGCAGGACCAGGAGCGGCACGCAGCAGCAGGCAACCTGCATGGCGGCCTGGCCGGCGACGCCGGCCAGGAGCGCGCCGACGAACGGCAGCACCAGGGTCGCCAGGGCGCCCATGGCGACGGGGCGCAGCCAGGAGGGGGGAGGTTCGGGCGCGCTGAGGTGGGTCACGACGCGAAGGTCAAATACTTGTAGAGCCAGGAGCCAAGCAGCAGGACGAGCCCGACGGTGGCCATCGTGCCGTACGGAAGCCGCACGACTCGATCCACGAAGGACCGCCGCGTCAACAGCGAGAATCCGGCCAGGAGCGCGAGCCACAACCCGACCGCCGCGAGGGCGGCGCCGAACGGCTGCGTCACGACCGCTGTGACCGGTTGGAGATGCACCAAGTGGGCGGCTGCTGTCGTCACGCCGCACGTGGGACAAGGTGCCTGCAGCGTGGCGGGCCAGCTGCACGGCGGCATGCCGAGCAGCTCGTGGGTCCCGTGGCCGCGGGGATCGGGCGGCACCCGCGCCAAGAGGTAGGTCATCGCGGCGCCGGTGCCGAAGACGGCGCCAGCGACCAGTTGATCGATGGCAGGCGCCACTGGGCCTTCTCGCAGGGCGATGCCGGACATTCCCAGCGAGTGTAGCCCGCCGCGGTCTCTGCGGCAGCGCCGCCTGCCCCTGAGGGCGCGGCGCGAGCGACGGCCTACTTGCCTTCGCTGAAGTCGTAGATGTAGGCGAGCTTGCTTTTCCGCACGATGATGTAGGGCAAGTCCTTCAAGATCGCGAGGTCGGGGTTGTCGTCGAGGTTGAGGCCGCGAATCGTGGGCTTCTGCATCACGAAGTACCAGCGGCGGCCGCCGTGCTGCGGCTCATAGGCACCCGGCTCCACCATGCCGGCCAGCTCCAGCTGCACGTGCCCGCTGTAGAAGGCGCGGATGCGGATGGGCTTCTCATTGTTGGCGAGCCGTTTCATCCCCTGATCGCTCGCGGTGTCGACCAGCTCGTGGGCGAACACGATCTCGGAGCGATTGACCAGGACGCTGGGTGTGCGGATGACCTCTTGGCCACGCAGCGACACCATGGTCGCGTCCTCGATCGGGATGTAGGTGCGCTCGGTATCTTCCAACATCGCCGTGAGACGCTGGTACTTCCGGGCGATCCGACCTTTGATCAAGAACGCCTCGGTCAAGAACAGGTCCTCGACGATGGGCGGGAGGGTGTTGGTGGCGTCGTTGGGCGCTGGGTTGGAATTCATGCGGGAACATCCACTCCGAACCGTGAGAGCTGCGACCGGACGCTCCCGACCAGGTAGAACGAGCCGGTCACGACGCGGAGCTCGCCGCCTGCCATCAGGCGCGCTAGCGCCTCGGGCACGTCGACGGCGACCTCGCAGGGGGTGCCCTGCGAGCGGAGCCAATCGGCGATGGCCTCGGGCGGCTCGCTCTGGGTGCCGGTAAGGGCGGTCACAACGACTCTATCGGCTCGCGGTGCCAGCCACTTCAGGCCATCCCGCCACCGCTTGCCGGCGGCCGACGCGAAGGCGATCCACGGCCGACGCCCCGGATATCGGCGCTCCAGCTCCTCGGCCAGGGCCCGCGCCGATCGCTCCGTATGGGCGCCGTCGAGAACCAGGGGGGCGCCGTCCGGGCAGGCCAATACCTCAAAGCGGCCCGGCAGGGTCGGGCGCGGCACCGGGTCGAGCGGCAGGGGGCGATCGGGGGCCAGGGTCGCCAGGCAGGCCGCGGCCAGGGAGAGCGCCGGCCGCTCGAACGCGGCGGCTCCGGTCAGTGCAAATGGCTGGCGACGGCCGTCGACGGTGCGGAACACGCCGCGGAGGTCGGTGGCGTCTTCGCGCAGCGCTTCGAGCCCAAACGACGTCCCGTCCTCATGGAGCGAGGTGCGGACGGCGGCCGCCCGCTGCCGCAGCACCTGCAGCGCCCCGCCCGTGGCGCCCGTGAATCCTGGGCGGTCGGCGCGGAGGACGTGGGCCTTCTCGCCGGCGATGGCTTCCACCGTGTCGCCCAGAAGCTCGGTGTGCTCGAGTTCGACGACGGTGACGATCGACGCGTCGACCGGCACGGCTGTCGTCGCGTCCAGCCTGCCGCCGAGCCCGACTTCCAAGATGCCGAGGTCGACGCCGGCGTCGGCGAAGGCGCCGAGCGCGGCGTGCGTCATCACCTCGAAGAAGGAGGGCTGCAGGCCGAGATGCTTCGCCTGCGCCAGCGTGGCGCGGAGGTGCCGCTCCAGCGTCGCGGCCTCGGCGGGCATTCCGTCGAGGCGGACCCGCTCGCGGAGGCTCTGCAGGTGTGGTGAGAGATAGGTGCCTACCCGGAGTCCGGCGGCTCGGGCCAGGCTCTCGAGGTAGAGCGCGGTCGTCCCTTTGCCCTTGGAGCCGCCGATCTGCACCAGCAGGCCCTCGGGCAACGCAAATCCGGGCCCGGCCAGCAGCGCCCGCATGGTGTCGAGGGACCACCGCGGCTGGTCGGGGCGGGTTCTCTCGTAGTTCGTCAGCGGCGCGACCAGGGCCCGCAGCCGGTCGTGAGCTTCATCCACGGCCGTGGGATCGGCGACGGGCAGATCGGGTAGAACGAGCCACGATGATGACGCGTCGAATCACCTTCGCAGCGTTGGCCTGCAGCGCTCTTTGTTTGCCTCTGTCGTCGCAGGGTCGCGGCCGCGAACGAGCGCCGCCGCCCGAGCTCGAGCATGGGACATTCACGACCGGATCGTTTGCCAGCAAGGCGCTGCAGCGGGACGTGCCATACGGGGTCTACCTACCCGAGGAATACTCGGCCGAGGGTGCGGAGGACCAGCAGTTCCCGCTCATCGTGTGGTTGCACGGCATGTTCGAGGACCACGAGCGGCTGCACGTTCGTGGCGGCGTCGCGATCATCGAGCAGATGATGGCGGAGGGCCAGCTCCCCAAGGCCGTGGTCGTCACGGCAGAGGGGGGTCGCGTGTCGTTCTACGTGAACGGCACGACGTCTGGCGCGTGGGAGGACATGGTCACGCAGGATCTGTTGCCGCACGTGGACGCCACCCATCGGGTGGCGAAGGGCCGCGAGCAGCGGGCGATCATGGGGGTCAGCATGGGCGGGTATGGCGCGCTCAAGATCGCGCTGCGTCACCCCGAGCTGTTCGGCGCGGTGGCCGTGCACTCGGTGGCGGTGTTGCCGCGCAACCCCGACGAGCTCGACGAGCGCTTTCCGTGGCTGGAGCGATGGGGCGGCGGCCAGAAGGCGCTCGGCGCCGTATTCGGCGACCCCCTGGACCGCGACCTGTGGCGCGCCGAGAACATCCTCGAGATCGTCGCTGGCCTGGAGCCCGCGGCGCTGCGTGGCCTGCGAATCTACTTCGACTGTGGCGACGAGGACCGCTACGGGTTTCACAAGCCCAACCAGCAGTTGCACGAACTCCTGACGACACGGGAGATTGCGCACGATTGGCGGCTGGTGGAGGGCGGCGATCACGGTTGGCGCAGCGGCTACAACCAGGACGCGCTGCCGCACTCGCTGGGGTTTGTCGCTGCCGCGTGGGCGACGGCGGCCGGAACTGCCGGTCTGGGCGGAGTCTCGGCGCCGGGCGGCGCCGCGCCCGGCGAATCCGGAGGGTGACCCCCCCCTTGCCTGTGCCCCAAAAAAGGGCGTACTCGAGCCAGCTGCGTCGCATCTCGGCCCGATAACCGCCTGAGGAGGCAGGGCACATGTTCAACCTCGAGCACCACGTGCGCGTGTTCGTATTCCAGGTCTTGGAACAGCACGTCCAGTATCTGCTACTGCGGCAGAAGCCGGTGGCGGAGTGGCCTCTAGGCCCAGTGGTCGGCGCGATCGCGCCCGACGAGCACTTGCAGGACGCAGTAGTGCGCGAGGTGGCGGAAGAGACGGGCATCCACCGGCCGCTGCACGTCATCGACCTGTCGCGGCAGACCAAGGAGCTGTTCGGCGACATGGGCATGGTCGAGTGGAACTTCGCCTATCAGGCTGGAACGCCCTCCAGCCCGATTCACCGGATCACGCCGGGGCCGCTCGTCGGCGACTTTGCCTGGCTCGGCTTCGAGGAGGCGTTCCAGAAGATCGGCCGGGCCCGGGACCGTGAGACCCTGGTGAAGCTGCAGCTGCACCTGCATCAGAATTGACCGGACCCCGCTCGCCTCGCCAGGTCGCGCCGGCCTCTTGCCGGCGGCCCGCAGAAAATCCTGATGCCCGGTGCGGGCGCTTCGTATTGGTCGCTTGACGTGCGACCCCACAACCTCTAACCCGCTCTCGCCGATGTCCCAGAACGATCATTCCGACGCGCCGACTGCCGGGTCCGCACCTGCCGACGCCGCCGGTCAGGATGGCGTGACCGCCGACGGCCGTATCCCCAGCTCGTCCATGCGCAGCTATGCGCTGCTGACGCCCGACCTCAAGCAGCTCTATATGGGCTTCTATAAGGCGACCTACGGCAAATCGAAGGTCGACATCAAGACGAAGGAGTTCGTGGCGATTGCCGCGTCCCTGTCGTTGGGCTGCAAGGGCTGCTTGGAAGGCCATCTCAAGAAGGCCAAGAAGCACGGTGCGACGGCCGAGGAGATTTCCGAAGTGATCGCGGTCACCCTGGGGGTCGCGGCGGCCGCCATCGTCGATCGCTCGGACATCGCAAACTTCCATCTGGGCGGGCTCTACGACAAGCCTGAGTGACGAGGGAAGGTTCCGGCAAACCGCCGGCCCCAAGTCCTCGTTAGACTGCGTTGTCCATGATGGAATCACGCGGTCTTGGCCCTAGCGGGCGCTCTCCAACGTCTCGAGCCGGGCAGCGCGAGCCGTTTCGGTTGCCGGTTTCGTTCGGCGGCGGAGCGCGCATCGTCGTGATGGGTGCCCTGCTCGCTGTGTTGGTGTTTTTGGCATTCTTTTACGAGTCGTCGACCACCACGGTGG
This sequence comes from Planctomycetota bacterium, assembly GCA_039029375.1. Taxonomy (GTDB): domain Bacteria; phylum Planctomycetota; class UBA1135; order UBA1135; family UBA2386; genus JBCCGH01. The sequence goes on along the minus strand of JBCCGH010000006.1, from coordinate 113,751 downwards.
GGACTGGCTCCGCCGTCCACGACGCGTGGGAGGCGACGCCGGTGCCCGAGCTGGACCCGGCTCTGTTGGCCGAGGCCAGCGACGGGACGCGCGCCGATCGACTGACGACCGAGCCACAGGTGCTGCGCCACCTGCTGGAGAAGTCCCTGGACGTGTCGCCCGCGGTGGCGCGCAAGCTGGGGATGCCGGAGCGGATGGTGTCGGTCGCGAGCCTGCGGCAATCCGTGCCGACGTATCGCGGTCGCTACCTCTGGTACAAGGGTCGCCTCGAGTACCGGTCGCCGGCGAAGGCCGGCCATCCGGTGTCCGGCTATGACTACTACGAAGGCCGGATCCGTACCGCGGCGGGCGAAGAGGTGCTGTTCGTCGTGTCAGTGCCCCCGGATGAAGAGGTCCGCCTGGGCACCTGGGTGCGTGTCGAAGGCTACTTCTTGAAGCTGCGCGATGCGCATCTACCCGAGCCGCTGGATCGCGCGCCGCTGCTGGTCGGACCCCAGCTCCTGCGGGCCTACCCGGACTGGCAGGCCGTCGATGCATTGGAGCCAGACGTGCTGGCGCGGGTTCGCGACGGCGAGTGGGCGGACGGCCGCCTGGTGCCGGGCGCCGACATGGACAAGCTCCTCGCCGAGTCGCAGGACGTGCCGCTCTGGCACCTCGCGAGCTACGCGATGCACCGCGAGGCGACCGAGTCGGCCGAGGCGTGGAAGGACGTGCCGCCGTTCGTCACCAAGGAGCAGTTCGATCGGTTCCGGCGCGGCGAGGTGCCGAAGGGCGAGCGCTTTCGCGTGATGGGGACGTTCATCCTCGCCCGGGTGATGCCGGCCGATGTCAACCCGCTCGGCATCGAGACGTGGACCGAAGCGTGGATCCAGGTGCGCGATCTCGGGGGCAAGACGATCCCCATCTGGTTGCCGGGTCGCGTCGGGCGCGAATGGAAGCGCAACCAGTCCGTGATCTGCCGGGGCTTCTTCTTCCGCCGCTATCAGTACCGGGCCTTGGAGGGTCAGGTGCGCTGGACGCCTCTGTTCGTCGCGGCAACGCTGGACCGGTTTGAGCTGTCGGGGGACCCCCTGACGAACCAAATCACCTACGCGTTCGCGGGTTTGGTGCTGGTGGTCGGCCTGGTCTTCTTCTTCATGACCCGTCGTGATCGGCGCGAGCATCAGCGTCACGCAGCCGAGCTGGTCGCGCGGCGGCGTCGGCGCCGTGGCCGGGCGGATCCGTTGGCCGTGGCGCCGGCCGCGCCTCACTTGGGCGAGTAGGCGGCCCAGCGTTCCCACGCGGCGAGCGCGGGCTTGCCGCGTGGGCTGTAGGAGTGGTCCTCGGGCCCGCCGTCGTCAAAAAAGTCGTACCAGTACGCGCCGCCGAGGAAGCGCATTTCGGGTGCGACCCGCAGGAAGGCCTCGAAGCACTGGCGCTGTTCCTCGACGTCGATGTCGTCGCGTGCCATGTAGTAGTTCCAGGGGTCGCGATTGCAGCCGTTCTGGCTCGGATACCCCAGCTCGGTGAAGACGACGGGCTTGCCCAGCATGCCGACGGCCCGGTTGAGGTCTTTGGCGACTTTTTGCCAGCCGGCCGTGAGCTCGTCCGGCGATGGGTCGTCCTTGTCGCTCAGTGAGAAGTAGGCGGTCATGCCAACGAAATCGAGCAGGCCGAAGAAGCGCGGCACATGAACGTGATCCCAGTTGGCCGAGTAGGTCAGCGCGCCGCGAAACCGACCGCGGGCGTTGGCGATGATGCGCCGCCAGGCGTCGTGCCGCCGCTCCAGCGAGCTAAACTCGCTCCCCACCGAAAACGCGTCGGCGCCTGCGGCCTCGGCAAGGTCCAAGTAGTGGCTCAGGAACCCGTCGTAGCTCAGCCAAAAAGCTCCTTCGTCGCGAGGGCGCAGCGTGCCGCGCCAGTCGTTCTCGCCAGGGTCTTCCAGCAGCACAATCGGTAGCAGCAGCACGGTCATCCCCTTGCCCTTGGCGTAGGCGATGGTGTCGAGGAGGCGCTCGTCGGACACCGTGCGGGGATGGTCGAGGCGGATCGTCGATGAGGTCGCGTCCTGGGCGAAGGCGGACAGCAAGAGGCAGAGGTGCCGGAAGCCGAGGTCGGCGAGCTCGTCGAGGTGCGAGTGGTACTCGAAGCGGTCCTCTTGGTAGTGCAGCCCGAGCACGGCGCCGTTGAGATAGGGCAGGGGCTCTAGGCCGGCAGGATGAGGTCGATCGAACCAGCCGCGGCGCTCGCGCTGCGCCGTCGCGGCGGCGGCCTGAAGGGCGGCGAATGCGCGTGTTTGCGGAGTGCGGTACGAGAGCACCGCGAGCCCTTGCTCGAGTGCCTCGGCGTTTGCGGAAGGCGCGCCGGCGGTCGGTCGGGCAACCCCCGTGAGGTCGACGTCGTCGCCCGCAGCGTTCGCTCCCTCCGGCTCGATCCAGGTGCGTCCGCCGATCAGGCGCGCCCGCAGCAAGTCGATCAGTCGACTCTCGAGGTCTTTTGGGCGGACCGCTTCGGCCGGCAGCGATAGCCCGGCGAGTCGCAGCCTGCGACCGTCGGCGAGCACGACGGCGTCGATGCCATCGATGCGCCGCACCTCGGTCCAGAAGTCGGTTTCCGGAGCTGGAGGAGCCGGCTCCTGAGCGGTCGCGGTAGCCAAGGTCAGGGCGCAGAACACGACGAGCGTTTTCTGCTCGCGAGCCCCAACGCCTTTTGCTCTAGTGCGCGCCGCGACCCTCGATGCCACGCCGCCAAGACCTGGAGTCCATTCTGATCGTGGGGTCTGGGCCGATCGTGATCGGCCAGGCCTGCGAGTTCGACTATTCCGGGACTCAAGCGTGCAAAGCATTGCGGGAGGAGGGTTACCGGGTCGTTCTGGTCAATAGCAATCCAGCGACGATCATGACGGATCCGGAGACCGCGGACCGTACTTACGTCGAGCCGATCACGCCCGAGACGGTGGCGCAGATCATCGAGAAGGAGCGGCCCGACGCGATCCTGCCGACCTTGGGCGGTCAGACGGCCCTCAATACGGCAATGCAGGTCGCGGATCTCGGGGTCCTCGAGAAGTTTGACGTCGAGATGATCGGCGCCTCGCGGGACGCGATCGCCAAGGCCGAGAGTCGCCAGCTGTTTGGCAAGGCCATGGCCAAGGTCGGCCTGGACATGCCGCGCTCGCGCTTGGCGAACAGCATGGACGAGGCGCTGGAGGCGATGGGCGAGGTCGGTCTCCCCTGCGTCATCCGGCCCGGCTTCACGCTGGGCGGCGCCGGCGGCGGCATCGCCTACAACCTGGAGGAGTTCAAGGACATCTGTCGGCGCGGGCTCGACCTCTCGCTGAACTCGGAGCTGCTGATCGAGGAGTCGATCGTCGGCTGGAAGGAGTTCGAGCTCGAGGTGATGCGCGACCGCAAAGACAACGTCGTCATCATCTGCTCGATCGAGAACTTCGACCCCATGGGGGTCCACACCGGGGACTCGATCACGGTGGCTCCCGCGCAGACGCTGACCGACCGCGAGTACCAGCTGATGCGTGACGGTGCGATTCGCTGTATCCGCGAGATCGGCGTCGACACCGGCGGCAGCAACGTGCAGTTCGCGATCAACCCGCGCGACGGTCGCATGACCATCATCGAGATGAACCCGCGCGTGTCGCGGTCCTCGGCGCTGGCGTCCAAGGCGACTGGTTTCCCGATCGCCAAGATCGCAGCGAAGCTCGCCGTCGGCTACTCGCTGGATGAGATCCAGAACGACATCACCAGGGAGACGCCGGCGTGCTTCGAGCCCACGATCGACTACTGCGTCGTCAAGTTCCCGCGCTGGACCTTCGAGAAGTTTCCCACGGCCGACTCGGTGTTGACCACGCAGATGAAGTCGGTGGGCGAGGCCATGGCGATCGGCCGGACCTTCAAAGAGGCGATGCAGAAGGCGATGCGGTCGCTGGAGACCGGCCACTCGGGCTTTGGTGAGACGCCCGGCGAGCTACATGCTGCTGCGAAGGCGGTGCAGGGCGACCTCCGCGAGGTCATTCGTTCGCACCTGGTGACGCCGCGGCCGGGGCGCATCGACTGGATTCGCAGCGCGATGGTCTCCGGGATGTCGGTGGAGGACGTCGCCGAGTACACCCGCATAGACCCTTGGTTCCTCGATCAACTCGAGGAGTTGGTGCTGCACGAACGGCGCATGGTCGAGATTGGGCGGGGCGGCCTCCCGGCCTGGAGCGCGGAGGAGCTGCGCCAAGCCAAGCGTCTGGGCTTCAGCGACAGGCAGATTGCCGCCTCTTGCTCCGGTCGGGTTTCCGAGTGGGAGGTTCGGGCGCATCGGCGCGCGCTCGGCGTGACGCCGGTCTACAAGCTCGTCGACACGTGCGCGGCCGAGTTCGAGGCCTACACCCCGTACTACTACTCGACCTATGAGGGCGAGGACGAGGCGCGCGTCGATCCGAAGCGCGAACGTGTTGTCGTTCTCGGTGGCGGGCCCAACCGAATCGGCCAGGGGATCGAGTTCGACTACTGCTGCGTGCACGCGGCGATGGCGCTGCGCGAGCGCGGCTACGAGACCGTGATGGTCAACAGCAACCCCGAGACGGTGTCGACGGACTTCGACACCTCGGACATGCTGTTCTTCGAGCCGCTCACGCACGAAGACGTGCTCAACATCATCGACCGCGTCGCGCCAAAGGGTGTGATCGTGCAGTTCGGCGGGCAGACGCCGCTCAACCTGGCGCGCGGGCTCGCGGACGCCGGCGCGCCCTTGGTCGGCACCAGCGTCGATTCCATCGAAGCGGCCGAAGATCGCGACCTGTTCACCAAGGTCGTCAATCAGCTCGAGCTGCGCCAGCCGCCCAACGGCATGGCCAAGGATCTCGACGAGGCGGTCGCCGTGGCGCGGCGCTTGGGCTTCCCGGTTCTGGTGCGTCCCAGCTTCGTGCTCGGCGGGCGGGCCATGGAGATCGTGTACGACGAGGCGAGCCTCACTCGCTACATGACCAACAACACGATGGTGTCCGCCGAGCGACCGGTCCTCGTGGATCGCTTCTTGGAAGGCGCCATCGAGGTCGACGTTGATGCGATCTCCGACGGCGAGACCGTGGTGGTGGGCGGCATCATGGAGCACATCGAGGAGGCCGGCATCCATTCCGGCGACTCGAGCTGCTCGTTGCCCCCCTACACGCTCAGCGAGGCGCTCGTCGCCGAGATTCGCACCTCCACCGAGCGATTGGCGCAGCGGCTGAAGGTCATCGGGCTGATGAACGTGCAGTACGCGGTCAAGGGCTCGCAGGTGTATCTGATCGAGGCCAACCCCCGTGCGTCGCGCACGGCGCCGTTCGTCAGCAAGGCGATCGGCGTGCCGCTGGCCAAGTACGCGGCACTGGCGATGTTTGGGGTGAAGCTCGCCGAGCTTGGCTTCACCGCGCCGATCGTGCCGGAGCACTTCAGCGTCAAGGCGCCGGTGTTCCCGTTCAACAAGTTCCCCGGGGTCGACACGCTGTTGGGGCCAGAGATGCGCTCGACCGGCGAGGTCATGGGTGTCGACGCCAACTTCGGCGCCGCCTTCGCCAAGGCCGAGCTGGGGGCGGGGATCGATCTGCCGAGCAAGGGCGCGGTCTTCGTTTCCGTGCGCGACGAGGACAAACGGCTCATCTTGTCGCTGGTCAGCCGCCTTCATCATCTGGGCTTCGAGATTCTCGCCACGAGCGGGACGGCGCGGGCGCTCACCAACAGTGGGATCCCGGCGCAACGTGTGCTCAAGGTTCACGAGGGCCGGCCTCACGTCGTCGACATGATCAAGAACCGTCAAGTGGTGTTGATCATCAACACCCCGTCGGGACAGATGGAGCGCAGCGACGACGTGCTGATCCGCTCCAACGCGGTGTCGTTCAAGGTCCCGTGCATCACCACGCTGGCCGCGGCGTCGGCGACGATCCAGGCGATCGAGTGGATCCAGCGACAGCCGCTCGATGCGCGGCCACTGCAGAGCTACCATCACGACCTCACGCAGTCCTCTCAGAAGTAGAGCGAGGTCATGACGCGAGTGAGCTCTCCGGGCCACGAGTCGGCGTTGGCTCGGGCCGTCGCCGACTTCTGCCTTCGTGGCTATCAGCCGCCGACCGTCGCGGTCCGCGCGGCGTTTCCAGCGAGTCCCGTTTGGCAGGGCCTCGCGAGCACCGGCACCGGGCTATGGCTCGACACGGGCGATATCGACGCGGCCAAGGCGTTGTGGACTCAGGAGTTCGTGGCTCTGACCACGAACAACACGCTCCTGAACAAGGAGGTGCAGAAGGGCATCTACGACAAGGTCGTCCCGGAAGCGGCGAAGCTGCTGAAGGACGTCGATCCAGCGATCGGCGACGAGCTGCTCGTCCAGGAGGTCGCCTTTGTCTTGAATGCCGTGCACGGCCTGAAACTGGTCTCGACGTTCGACGCCGATGTCAGCGTTGAGCTACACACGAACCTGGCTCGTGACGCGGAGAGTAGCTACCAGTACGGCAAGCGCTTCGCTGCGATCTGTCCGGATCGCTTCATCGTCAAAGTTCCGCTGACGCCCGAGGGCTTGTTTGCCGCGCGGCGCCTACGTGCTGACGGGGTTCGCATCAACTTCACGCTCGGCTTCTCGGCCCGCGAGAACTATCTGATCGCCACCGTGGCCCGGGTGAACTGGGTCAACGTATTCATGGGGCGCTGCAATGCCTTCGTCGCGGATCGCGGCCTGGGCGATGGCGTCAACGTCGGCGAGAAGGCGACGTTGGCCAGTCAGCGTCTCATGCGTCGCGCCAGCGCCGAGCAGTCGATCGACGTGCGGCAAATCGGTGCCTCCATGCGCAACGGCGACCAGGCGGTCGATCTGATGGGCCTCGACGTCTATACGATGCCAACCGGAGTTGCTGAGGCCTACCTCAAGCGCAACCCCGGCGCCGACGAGTTGCGTGACCGCACCGACGCGGATCCACCGGTCACGCTCGCTGCCGGCCGCAGCATCGAGGAGGAGCGCGTGGATACTCTGTGGGCCGTGGCGCCAGAGTTCGAGGCCGCAATCACCCAGCTCCGGGGGGCGAATCTCGACGCTATGAGCGGGGACGAGCTGCGTGCCAGCTTGACCGATCACGGCGTCGGTGACCTGTTTGCCCAGCTGTCCGAGGCCGAGCGGGCCCGTGTGACTGCCGACGGCAAGATCCCCGAGTACGAGCCTTGGGCGGCGCGCGTCAAGGCGGGCACGGCGAGCTGGGACGGCCTTCTGACTGAGGCTGCTCTGGCGTCGTTCACCGTCGACCAGCAGAAGCTCGACGACCGGATTCGCTCGCATCTGTAGCGGGCGGGATCTTCGAGAAACGTCTCATTCTGGACCGCCTAGGGCCGCGGGTCGGGCTTGATTCGGCGCGAGCCGACCCTGCGCGGTGGGGACCGAAAGGCCCAGCGGGTAGGGCCTTTGGGCGCGCGTCGCCGGTTGGGCCATGCCGCGGCCCGCCGCGGCCGCCTGGCCCGCGGTGGCACGGCGTCGCGTCGGCCCGTAGGTCGCTCAAGCCCTCTGGAGCTGTCGTCGAAAACTCAGAGCCAGGGGCGGAGCCAGTTACGAGAGAGAGCGGCATGCAGATGAGGCGTAAAAACAAGGAACCCGAACCACCCGTCAGCGATTCGGGCAAGAAGCCGGCGGCGGAGCAAGATCCGGTGCCGCGCCCGGCCATGCGGCCCACTACACGGCCGCTGGATCCACCGCAGCCTGTCGTGAATCGCAAGCCGAAGGAAGCGTCGTCGCCACAGATGCACTTCGGCCGGTCGGTGCGCCTGGTGGGGCAGCTCACCGGCGCCGAAGACGTCACGATCGACGGTGCGATCGAGGGTCAGGTCGTCCTCAAGGATCACGCACTGACGATCGGGCAACACGGCCGGATTCGCGGTGATGTGTTTGCCGTGTCCGTGGTCGTGGTTGGCAACGTCGCTGGCAACATCACCGCGAGCAAGCAGGTCGAGGTGCGTGGCTCAGGTCGCGTTGAAGGTGACATCGCCGCCCCGTCGGTCTTGCTCGCCGAGGGCGCGCGCTTCTCGGGCCGGGTCGACATGAACGGCGTGCCAGCGCTGCCGGAGTGGGCGCAGGCGATGCTGGCGCAGGGGCCCGTCGAGGATGCGGTGGACGCTCCGGTGAACACGGACCACGGTGTTCCGGCCCCCGGTTTGGCGGCGTCGCCGTCCCCAGCAGAGCCGATGCCTCCGGCTTCCGCTGCCGCGGCTGTCGAGGTCGCCGACGCGCTGTTTGGGACGGGTTCGGCGCCGGCCGAGAGCACCGACACGGTGTTCAAGGACGTGGGCGACGTGGTGACCCCGTGACGGGCAGCAGCACCGCGAAAGCGAGCGCGTAGGGCAGTAGCCGCTCCACCCAGCCGCCGCGTGTGGCTGGTAGCGCAAAGCCAATCGCGGTGGTGCCAAAGCCGACCAGCATCGCCACCAGCGTGCGTCGTGGCCCCACCGGGCCGCGCCAAAGGGTGACGAGCAGGAGGGGGCCAAACGCGGCGCCGATCGCCGTCCAGGCGATGAGCACCGAGTCGAAGATCTCCTTGCTGCCGAGCATGGCGGCCGCGACGGCGGCGGCGCCTACGGCGGTGACGACCCCGCGGGAACGCCAGAGGGCCGTGCGCGGGTCGCCGCGGCCGAAGCCGAGGTCGTGGGACACGGCCGAGGCGGCAACCAGGAGCTGGCTGTCGGCCGTCGACATCACGGCTGAGAGGACCGCAGCGAGCAGGATCCCGGTGATGACGGGCGAGAACAGCTTCCCCATGGCGGCGAAGAACACGATGTCCTGCTCCATCTCGGCGTCGGCGAACATCACCCGGGCGCAGAGGCCTAGCAGCACCATGCCCGCATACACCAGGACTGCCCAGGCCAGCGCGTAGCGCCGTGCCGCTCGCAGGGCTGCCTCGTCCCGCAGCGCCATGAAGCGATTCACGACGTGCGGCTGTCCCGGGTAGCCGGCGCCGATGGCGAGCAGGATCGCGATCGTCACGCCACCCGGGCGCGATCCCGTGGGCCACAGACTGGCGAAATCTGGCCCAGCACTGTGGATCCCGGACGCCAACGGCTCAAAGCCGCCCACGGCGATGAGTGCGGCGACCGGCAACAACACCGCAGTTCCCGCCATCAGTAGACCCTGCAAGGTGTCGGTGAGACTGACGGCCCAGAATCCGCCGAGCAGCGTGTAGAGCAGCACGATGGCGCCACCCAGCAGGATGCTGGTGTCGAGCGGGAGCCCGAAGTTCTCTTCCAGGCTCCTACCCGCACCGTTGAACTGTTGCGCGACGTAGCCCGTGAGGCTGATCAGGAGAATCGCGCAGGCAGTCCATCGCGCGGCGGCAAACCCGCGACCGCGGCGCGGCCCGGCGAGGAAGTCGGTCAAGGTCAGAGCGCCACTGGTCAATGCTTGGCGCCGCAGCCGCGGGGCGATCGCGAACCAATTGAGCGCGAATCCGCCAATGCACGCGGGCAGCAGCCAGAGTGCGCTCAGTCCGTTGGCGTAGGCGTAGCCGCTTACACCGAGCAACGTCCACACCGACGACGAGCTGGCCGAGGCGGAGATCGCCGCGACCAGGGGGCCCAGGGCGCGGCCGCCGATCAAGAAGTCCGCCTCGTTCTTGGTGCGGCGCTCCGCCACGACGCCGATGCCGAGGAGGATCGCTTTGTAGACCACCAGGGTCAGCAGGACGATCGTCCCTTGCTCCATGGCGCAAGCGTATCGGGGCCGTCGACCCGGTCAGAGCTCAGGCACGACCAGTGGTCCGATTCGCTTGTTGCGCAGCTCGGCGAGCCGTGCCAGATAGAGCGATCGCCGCCAGTTCGTCGCTCCCATGGAGGCGAGGTGCGGCGTCAGGAACTGGACGTCGAACAGCTCGACACCGGCGGCGAACACCGAGCGGACCGCCGCCACGAGCGCAATCTTGGACGCGTCGGTGTGACGGTGAAACATGCTTTCCGCGGCGAACAAGCCGCCGACGAGCACGCCGTAGAGACCGCCCGCCAGCTCACCGTCGACCCACACTTCAAAGCTGTGGGCGAGCCCGCGCCGATGTAGCTCGCTGTAGGCGTCGACCATCTCGGGCAGGATCCAGGTGCCGTCGTCGCGATTCTCGCCGCATCGGCGCATGACTTCCGGGAACGCTTCGTCCCAGCTGAGGCGGTAATCGCGGCGGCGGCAGCGGCGTGCCAGGCGGCGCGAGACGTGCAGCCGCTCGAGCGGCAGCACCGCCCGGGGGTCCGGACTCCACCAGAGCAGGGGGGAGGCCTCGTCGTACCAGGGAAAGATGCCGCTCCGGTAGGCCTGCACCAGGCTTTCTGGGGTGAGGTCGCCGCCCGCACCGACCAGCCCGTCGGCGTCCGCCTCCTGGGGGTCAGGGAACTCCAGGGGCCCGTCGGGCTCTTCGTCGAAAGGCACTTGGAGGACACCGTAGCGCTCCCGCCGCCGACCGATAAGAAGGGGGCTGGTCATGCGCACCCCGGAGCGGACCGTCCTGCTGGCGTTCGTCTGCGCGATCGCAATTCTGCTTCGAGCCGGATTCGTCGCGCAGACCTACGTGAAGGATCCGCTGCGCACCGACGCCGGCCAATACGCCCAGTACTCGCACAACGTGGTGCACCACGGGGTGTATTCGCTGGACGAGGGACCCGACCCTCAGCCGGACTCGTTTCGCTCCCCAGGGTACCCGGCGTTGCTCGCCGCGGTGCGCTGGGTGGCGGGCGAAGATGATTGGTACGAGTGGGCGCGGTGGCTGCAGGTGGCGCTGGGCGTCGCCATGGTGCCGCTCTCGTTTCTCTTGGCCCGCACCGCGTTGCGCGATGGCCCGGCCCTGATCGTGGCGGGCCTCGTCGCACTGAGTCCGCACTTGGTCGCATGCACGGGCTACATCCTCACCGAGACTTTGTGCGGGCTGCTGCTACTGCTCGCGCTCTGGTTCACGGTGCGCATGGCCGAGGGCAAAGGGCGCCTCGCCGCCATCGCCGCCGGCGTGACCCTCGCGTTCGCCGCGTTGACCAATGAGGCCCTGGTGCTGTTGCCCTTGCCGTTGCTATGGCTGCTGCGTCGGCGGGTCGGGTGGCGTGGCATGACGGCGTTCGGGGCGGCGTTCCTCCTGATCATGGGAGCCTGGACCGCGCGCAACCAAGTACTCGTCAAGGACCCCGCGCGCAGCGGCTCGTACCGCGCGTTGATCACTCTCAGCCACGGCACCTATCCCGGGTGGGTGTACCAATCCGAGGCGAGCCGTTTCTCGGCGTATCTGGAGGACCCCGAGCAGCCATCGTTTGGGACGTCGTGGTCGCGGTTTCGCGAAGTCATGGCGGAGCGTGTCCGCGAGCGCCCACTGCGTTACCTGTCGTGGTACTTGCTCGAGAAGCCCTACTGGCTGTGGAGCTGGTCGATCTTGCAGGGTCAGGGCGATGTCTACGTGTTTCCGGTGGCCGACTCGCTCTATGAGACCCAAGCTGCCGCCAACGCGACGCGGTTGCTGATGAAAGGGCTGCATCCAGCGATCTTGGTCCTTCTGTTTCTGGGGCTGGTGCGCTGGCTTTGGCGGGCCCGGACGCATCGCGTGGCCGTCGACGTGCTCGGCGCCACCTTGGTCTACGTCACCGCGGTCTACGTGGTGTTCGCGCCGTGGCCCCGCTACTCGATTCCGTTGCGCCCGGAGCTCTATCTGTTCGCGGTGTGGACTGCGGTCCACGTTGCGCGGCGGTGCTATCGCTCCTTCAAGCGGCGCAACGCGGTGTGCTGCTCCTCGCGGTCGACGACCTCGACGAACTCCGCGGTCCCGTCGTCGTGAAGCAGGAAGTAGACGCGCAGCTTCAGCGCGGCGCGCAGGCTCCATATCACTGAGCCCTCCAGGCGCTTCACTTCGAGGCCCGGGTAGCTCGGGCCCTCGGTACAGAAGAGCAGCGCCGCGCCAATCGTCTGCGAGGCCGCGCGGCGGGTCTTGGCCTCCAGCGACTTGTAGAACGAGGGCGCGAAGCGCGGCACGCGAAACAGGTCTGGAACGGGCGGCGCTGGCGGCGGCGGAGTCTTGCGCTTGCGGCCCCGAGGCACCAGAGCGGTGAGCTCCTCAACTTCTTGCTCGAGGCGGCGGGCCTCCCCGGTTTGGGCCGCGAGGCGATGGCGCAGCCCTTCCTCGATCTCGGCGAGCGTTGCGAGGTCGCGCTCGAGCACGTGCAGTCGTTGCGTGACCTCGGGCGGCAGCGCGCCGTCGCTGCTCTCGGGCGTCGTCTCCTGCCGGCGTTGGCGAATCTCGGCCCGTAGCCGGGCGGCGGCCTCACGCTGCTCGAGGAGGTCGTGCTCGAGCGCTGCCTCGCGCGCTCGCTGGCGGGTCGCGGACTGCCGGGCTCGGTCGAGCTCCTCGCGCAGTCGCTCCAGTTCGCGTTCGTAGTGGGCGTGGAGGCGCTCGCGCGCTGGCTCGTCGTTCGCTGCGGCGGGTTGTGAGTCGGGAGCTGGCCGCTCGAGGTCGGGCGAAGACTCCAGTGTTGCACAGATCTCGGCGAGCTCGTCAGCGTCCGTGGCGCCGGCGAGGAGGTCGGCGATGGCCTTGGCAGACGCGCGCTCCAGGCGGAACCCCTTGGGCGACTGTCCGAAGCGATGGGCCAGGGCGCGGAGCGCCTGTTTGGGGACGAGCAGCTGCAGGACCGTGGTGAGGCGGACCCAACCACTCTTCTGGAGAGCTTCTTCGGCGAGTCGTCGGTGGAGAGAGGAGGGCTCGTTCACGGCCGCACGACTTCACAGCTTGGCCATTCCGGCGCTGCACACAAGGGCAGTCTGGCGCGGGTGCAGAGCGAACCCGGGTGGGCGCACGTTCGCGCTGACATCCGGTGGGCAGGCTGCACCTCAACGGGGGCCGACTGACCTGTCCATTGAGGCTGCGCGATGAAGCTCTGTGTCGTCCTGTCCTGTTTGCCTGTGACCCTCATCCTCGCTGGTTGCGGTGAGGCCCATGAGTCGACGCGCGAGGTGTCCAGCGTCGGCGATCCCTGGAAGCTCGTCCTGGCGCCGGTCCCGGGTCCCACGCCGTTGGATGAGCGCATCGCCACGCTGCAGCGGCGCATTCCGAGCTTGGAGGACCCGACCGTGCTCCTCGAGCAGTTGGGCTCGCTGTTCATCGTGAAGGCCCGGTCGACCTACGATCCGGGGTTCTATCGCCTCGCGGAGCTGTGCGCCGTCTGCATTGAGGGGCGTGATGCCGACGCGACGTCGGCGAAGCTACTGCGGGGCCATGTGGCGCACAGTCTGCACCGTTTCGTTGAGGCCGAGGACATTGCGCAGGAGCTGGTGGCTCGCCGCGGCAACTTCCACGACTTCGGCTTGTTGGGAGACGTCCAGCTGGACCGTGGCGATCTCGACGCCGCGTTGGCCAGCTATCAGAAGATGGCGGACCTGAAGCCGTGCCTGCAAAGCTACGCCCGCGCGGCCCGCCTTTGCTGGCTGCGCGGGGATCTGGAGGGCGCGCGCGAGCTGTTCCGGATGGCCAAAGGGGCCGGGAGTGTCCGGGCGCCCGAAGCGCTCGCTTGGACCTACGGCCAGCTGGCGGAAGTCGAGCTGCAGGCCGGCGACGTGCCGGCTGCGAAGGCCGCCTGTGACGCGGCGCTGGCGCTGATGGGCAACGCGGCTCCGGCCCTCCTCGTGCGCGCTCGGATCGCCGGCATGGAGGACCGTCACGATGCCGCTCTACGGGACCTGCGGCTCGCCGCGGTGGCGAATCCTCTGCCCGAGTACCAGTGGGCGTTGGCCGATCAGCTGCGTCGCGTTGGCCAGGACGGCGAGGCTGAGGCCGTGGAAGCCGAGCTAGAGCGTCGTGGTGCGCGCGAAGATCCCCGCACCTTCGCGCTTTACCTCGCGTCGCGGGGGCGGCGCGTTGCCGACGCTCTGCGGTTGACGGCGCAAGAGCTAGAGGCACGGCAAGACGTGCACACGTGGGACGCCCGCGCTTGGGCGTTGCTGCGAGCCGGTCGGGCCGCCGAGGCCTGGCAGGCGATGCAGAAGGCGCTCGGCGAGGGCACGGCGGATGCGCGGCTCTACTACCACGCTGGCGCGATCGCTAAGGCGACCGGTCTCGACGACGAGGGGCGCCGCTACCTCGACGACGCCGACGAGCTGCGGCGCATGCTGCTGCCCATGGAGCAGCGGGACCTCGCAGCGTTGCGCCGCGCGCACTGAACGCACTCGGCCCGCTTCCCGTAGCGGTGAGACCGGTGCGGGGCGGGAACGGGTTGGGATCCTGCAGGTGCGCCGTGCGCAGCTGTGGGCCCTGGTTTCGAACTTGGCAAGTAACCCTTCATGGCAAGGAACTCAGTAATGCAACTTCGACGTCTCATGCTCCCCGGTCTCGCGGCTGTCGCCGCCCTCCCGGGAATCGCGAGCGCCTCCAGTCATATGGACGCGCCTCTCATCACTTTCGACGATGCGGTCAACACCACGGACGTGTACGCGTTCGTCACGGAAGCCGGCGGCATCAAGTATCTGACCACGGCGGTGTCGGTCTACCCGTTCGAGGATCCGGGCATCGGGCCCAACAAGTACAACTTCGACGACCGAGCGCTCTACGGCATTCATCTCTCGACTGGGTCGGAGCTGGGCAACGGCGGCAAGAGTGTCAGCTACTTCTTCCGCTTCAAGACCAACTTCAAGAACCGGCAGACGATCCTGCAGTCCTACACCGGCGTGGTGCAGGACATCGATGATGCCGCCCAGAACTTGACGCAGACCTATTCGGTGACGTCGGTGGACAACCGCGCCGGCGGCTTTGGTCGTCGCGTACTGGGCACCGGCGTCGTGCCGCCCAACAACCAGGGCGTCGCCACGCCAGAGTACAACCTCCTCGGCGGCGAAGGCCCGGCCAAGGACGGTGTCGGGGTCTCGCGGCAGATCGACAAGTACACCAGGCAGAGCAACGCCGCGCTGTTGGGTGGTCACCACGTGTTTGCCGGGCAGCGGGATGACGGCTTCTACGGCGACATCCAGGCGATCTTCGATCTACTGTCGCTGCGGAGCCCGGGCAAGGACTCGCAGAAGGGGTTCAACGTCCACACGATCGTCCTACAGATCCCGGTGGATCAGATCGGTGGCGACCAGCAGGTCGTCGGCGTGCACGCCGCCACCTATCGACCGCAGATCACCTTCCAGACCGACATCACGGCGTTCGCCGGGATTGGCAGGTTCGTGCAGGTGGGCCGCCAGGGGAACCCGCTGTTCTGTGAGGGGTTCGTCGGCATTGAGGACAAGGACCGTTACAACCGCACGACGCCGGAGACGGATGACGTGCTGTTCCGGAAGTACGCCGAGAACCCGGAGTTGGCGACGCTGCTGAACGCGATCGTCTTCCGTGGGAGCCCGATCCCGGGCATCGAGACCGGTCGCACCGATCTGGCCGGGATCTTCATCCCGGACATCATCAAGGTCGATCTGTCGACGGCCGCGGTGCCGTTGGCTGGCGGCGGGCCCTCGCACCCAACGAACCCGGACGACCCGGGCTTCAGCCGTCTGAGCGTCTTTGGTGGTGACGTCACGTATAGCCCGCTGGCGGGTGGCGACGTGCCGAGCGGCTGGCCCAATGGCCGCCGGTTTGGCGACGACGTGGTCGACATCGGTGTGTCGGCGGTGATCAGCGATCTCCGTGTGGTGCCGCCAGTCATCCGGATGGCCGGCGACAACGTCGACAACAACGACATTGCCTACAACAAGGTGTTCCCGTACGCGGCGACGCCTCTGAACGGACGCAACCACTCGCACGACAACTGAGGCTGAGAACCTGTCACCCTCGGCGCGGGCCACGGCGACGCCGTCGCCCGCGTCGGACTTTGATCTCGGACGCCGCCATGTTCCCACCGCTCAAACTGTTGATCTGCGCCGCGGCAATGCTGGGCGCTGGAGGGGTTGCGACCGCGCGTGTCGCCGCCCATGACCCTGGGATGAGCTCGTCTCGCGTTGAGCTTGGCGCGACGGGTGCCGTCGCAACGCTGGCCTTCGCGAACGCCGACGTCGCCGCGACCGGCAATGTCGATCCCAATCGCGACGGCGCGCTCGACGCCGCGGAGCTCGCCGCGCATGGCGATGCCGTCATCGAGATGCTCTGCGACAACGTCGAGCTCGCGATCGGTGGCGCCCCCTGCGCAGTGCAGCGCGCGGCGGTGCGACTCGCCGACAACCGGGATGTCGTGCTGGATCTATCGTTCGGCACGGTGCCCGAGGCCGTCGGCGACAGCCTCGGTTGGCGAGTGGGCGTCCTGTCGCAGATGGCGCGCGGGCATCGGCATTGGGCCGTACTCGCCAGCGCGCGCGGCGCGCCGCTGGCGGAGGCATTGCTCAGCGCAACGTCGCCGCAGCTGTTGGGTCGTGCCGACGCCGCGCCGCCCGCACCGTTCGATCTAGCGCTCGAGTTCGTCGGCCTCGGGGTCGAGCACATCCTGATCGGCTACGACCACATCCTCTTTCTCCTTGGGCTGCTGGCGGTCGGCGGCGGTTGGCTTGCCGCCGCGAAGGTCATCACCGCCTTCACGGTTGCCCACTCGGTCACCCTCGCCGGTGCGTCGCTGGGCTTGGTTCAGCTCCCGGGAGCTCTGGTCGAGGCGGTGATCGCCGGATCCGTCGTCTTTGTCGGTCTGGACAATCTGCGGCGGGGCACGCCGAGCCGCCGGTGGCTGTGCGCCTTCGGCTTCGGCTTGGTCCATGGCTTCGGCTTCGCGTCGGTACTCGCGGAGCTCGGGCTAGCGGGGGCCGGCGGTGTCGTCGTGCCGCTTCTCGCGTTCAACGCCGGTGTCGAGATCGGCCAGCTCGCGATCGCTGCTGCGGCGCTTCCGGCGCTGGCATGGCTCGGCCGGCGCTGTGGACCCGGGCGCGTTCGGGCAGGCCTGTCGGTCGCGGTGGCCGCTGCCGGGGCCTATTGGCTGATTGAGCGCACGGTCCTCGGGGCCTGAGAGCGCGGCCAGAAAACGGCTAGAATCACCGACATCCCCCGGCCGCCGGGAACCTCATTCGTCGTGGACCGCGAGCATAGCCAGCTTCTCTTGGCCGAGGTCGAGCAGGGTAGCCGTGAGGCGCTCGACCGGCTCTTTGAGCGCGATCGCGGTCGGCTGCGTCGCCTGCTGGCGTTGCGCGCCGGCCCGGCATTGCGGCAGCGCTTCGACCTCGACGACTTGGTGCAGGAGGCGCACATCGAGGCGGTGCGCCGGCTCGACACCTACAGCTACCAGGGGCAGGATTCCTTCTTCCGCTGGCTCGCGGTTCTCGCTCTCAATCGTCTGCAGAACCTCCGCCGCATGGTCGAAGCCGACAAGCGTGACCCGCGTCGGGAAGTCCGGTTCGGCGCCGATGACTCGGCAATCCCGCGCCCGGGGCCGGCGAGCGCGCCGGCCCCGGGGCCGGGCCCGCGCACCCTGACGTCCAGCAGCGAGGAGGAGACCCGACTCCTGCGCGCTCTGGATCAGCTTTCCGAGGTCGATCAGGAGGTGATCCGCTTGGCGCGCTTCGAGGGACGCTCGCTGACCGAAGTCGCGGAGGCGATCGGGCGGAGCCGCAACGCCGTCGCGCTGCTGCTCAGCCGGGCGTTGCGCAAGCTCAAGGACCGACTGGCGCAGGCAGATTCGCCGACCCGCTTGGAGTGAGGTCGGCCGGGCGGCGCGGGTAGATCCACTCGACCGGATAGGTCGGCAGGGTCTCGTCGTCGATCTCGTACTCGACTTCCGCCTGCTCTTCGCCGGTGAGCGAGCGGCGCGGCGCCCACGCGCGATACGCGGCAAACTCCAGCATGTCGAAGGGCAGGCCGACCAGGGTCATGGCGCGCCACAGGACGAAGGACGGAAAGAGCATCGTCGAGATTGGGTCCGCGGTGGGCTTGTTCTGCTGGCGCTGGATCCGGTACACCGTGAACGTCACCGGCAGCGCGGCGACGTCGATCGGAACGCCGAGGGCGAACCCGACAAAGCCACCGGCGTTGGCGGGCGTGGTGACGAGCCAGGAGCGGGACTTGGGGTTCGTCAGCTCGTCGGTGTACTGCACGAGCTGACTACAGGACCCAAGCAGCAGCAGGGCTGCTGCCAGCGTCACCGCGCGCGCCACTCGTCGCCTCGGCCCCGCGTGCGGACCGAGGGACGCCGCGCGGCGAAGACCATCTTGCGGACGACCCACTCGTCGGCGAATTCCGCGGGCGGCGCGGTGCGGCTTCCGCGGCGCTGCTTGACAGTGCTGTTGCGGATATCGAGCTCGCGCACCTTCCAGATGCGTGACTGCGCCTCGCACGTAAACAGCATCGCCAGCAGGAAGTCGCGAGGTAAGGGAAACGCCTCTTTGCCACCGCGCTTGAAGGTGACCTTGACCAAGCGGTCTTCGGCCTTCTGCCCAGCGCGCTGCGGTTGGTCTTCGTCGATGATGAAGTCGGACCGCTTGAGGCCGCCGGCTGCAGACTTGCGCTGCGCCCCAAAGATGCACTGCTCGAAGTAGACGCGCGGGTTCTCCTGGCTGTCCTGTTGGCGGAGATTGCTGCCCTTCTGCTCCTCGATGGCCTTCATGAACTTGCCGATCTCTTCGAGATCGCCGCCCGACTTCGTGGCGTTGTGCGCGGCAACGCGCGCTTGCTCCAGCTCGCCCTGCAGCCAGTAGGCCCAGCCGCCGACGACTGGAAGCAGCACCAGCGAGGCTAGGATGATGACCTTGTAGAGGTCGAGCTCGCGGAACAGAGCCTTCATGGTGCCTCCTTCGGGAAGACCGGATACTCGCGTTCCGGCTTCAGGTCGAGCGACATCTGGTAAGTGGCGCCGCCGCGTCCGCCGTCTTCGAACACGTCGCGCTCGCGACTATCGTTGTCCCGGATACTCGCGAAGCAGGACTCGGGCCGCGTCGCCACGTCGCGGAACGCACCCTCCAGTGCGGCCCACTTGTCGCGGAAGCTCGACGTCTCGTCCGTGCGCAAGATGATCGTGAACGTGAAGCGCCGCGCCTTCTCGCTGTACGGCAGGTTGAGCCGCATCTCCTCGATGAGGTAGCGGCCGAGCAGGCCCTTGTTGGCGTGGAGCACCTCGGTGAACTCGACTAGCGCGCCGAGCCCCGAGCCGAGCCGCAGATCGGCGTAGTAGCCGGACTTCTTCTGCTGTTCCTCGTAGTGGCGCTTGAGCTCCTGCCTCAGCACGGGCAGCCGCACGAACGTGTCCGCCGCGAGCAGCTTGTCGATGAGCTTGCGGAATTCCCCGTCGGTGTAGAAGCGGTCGCCCGCGAACCACTCGTCGCCCGGGTTGACCAGGCCGCCGAGATAGCCGTAGAAGGTCGCCTCTTTGCGCTCGCGGCCCCGCACGGTCTTGCTCTTCACCGCGAAGGTCTCGCCGTACTGCATCTTCAGGTCGCCGAGCTGGCGGTGCGAGCGGATCGCAAACACCAGCACCAAGAACAGCGCCAGCATGCACGTGATCGCCAGCGGGAACTTGACGCGATCGAAGCCCTTGGTGAACGACAGCTCTTCCTGACGGAAGTTGAAGCCCTCGCGGTTGCCCAGCGCATCGACCGCTAGACCGACGGCGACGGCGAGTTTGGGCCGCATCTCGCGCGCCTCGTCGCTGTCGAGCTTGTGCGAGACCTTCGCCAGAACGTCGAGCTCCCGCGGCTTGGTCTCGAAGACCTCGTGGAGGAGCTCGATCGTCCCCGGCACGGCGCTGGCGCCGCCGGTGTACCAGACCGCGGTCACTGGGCCCATCGACGGCACGCTGGTCAGGAAACGGGTGAGCTCGCGGCGGAGGCGGGTCAGGAACCGGTCGCGCGCCGCTGAGACCTCCGAGTGCGGGATCAGCTGCGAGGCATCGCTGGGGACGGCGCTCGCGGTCGCCTCATCGGCGTCTTCCTCTTGAGGTGCCTCGGCGTCGGGGGGGGGCGACCGGCTGTCGTCCGGTCCCACGATCACGAAGTCCATGTCCGTCCGCAGGCTCTCCTCGACGGCTTCGCGGGCGGGGGACAGACCGACGTCCATCAGCGTACCGATCTCGGCGGCCATCGAATCGGCGCCGGTGCGCAGCGCGCGCATGTCGATCAGCTTGTCCTCTTGCACCACGAGGATGCGCGTCGACCGCGCGCCGAGGTCGATCACGAGGCGGCAGGGCGCCCCGCCGTCGGCGACGAGAGCGGTGCTCCCAGCCTCGTCGTTGTCGCCTTCGGTCTCCTCGGGGTCGAAGGCGCCGCACCACTGGGCGGCCCGGAACAGGGCCATGGTGTCGAGGTCGATCGACTCTGGCTCGAGATTCACGCGCTCCAGCGCTGTCAGCGTCGTGCGCAGTGCCGGCTTGGGCACCGCGGCGACGAGGACATTGGTCTCGTCTTCCCGCTCTTCGAGCGTGTGGAAGTCGACGACCATGTCGTCCACGTTGTGGCTGTGGATGCTGCCCTCGGCCTCGAACTTGATGACCTTGCGGATCTGCTCGCGGCCGACGAACGGGACCGTCAGGCGCCGCAGGACCGCCTCGCGGCAGGCGAACGACATGGCGAACCCGTCCCGGGCGGCGCCGGCTTCGTCGAAGCAGGCCCGAGCGGTTTCCGCGAGGCGGGTCGCCGGCGCGCCGTCAGCCCGCGGTTCGGGGAGCGGCTCGACGCTGACGTTGACCAGGCGAGGCCGTCGCTGCGAGCCGTCCAGCTCGACGAGCTTGACCTCGAATTCTCCGGCGTCCAGACCGACGGCTCTCGGCATGACTCAGCTCGTTTTCTCTAGCGGTTTTGAAGGGTAGGCGGTGCCGATTGCGGCCGTGTCTGCCGTCGATACAGCTCCCGCTGGGTCTCGTCGAGGACGAACTCGATCCGCTTCTGCAGACGCTGGTGCGCCTCGCGAAACCTTGTGCGGGCTTGTGGTGGCCACTGCTCGAGATCGAAGTCTCTGGCGACGCGCATGCGTTCGTCATCGAACATCCGGTGGAACAGCTCGACGTCGGCGACTTGTTGTGGGGTCAGGTTGAATCCGGTGCGCAGGCGCTCGATGAAGTCAGCGTGGATCCCGCTGGGGCTTTGGTCCATGGCGGCTCGAGCCACGGGCACGGCCAGGCCGGTGCCGATTCCGGCCCCAAACGCCGCCGCTGCCACTGTCAAGACGGTGCGCTGCAGTCGGGTCACCGCGGGGGAAGCTCCGCGAAGCGCCGCTGCGCTTCCGCGGCGTCGATCGCGTGATCAATGGCCTCGATGCGTTGGCGGTCCGATGCCTCCAGATGCCGGGGGTCGGTCCCCTGCATCAGCCCGCTCCAGAAGAGCGCCGACACCGCGAAAACCAGGGCCGCCGCGACGAGCAGCGCCCGGCTGAGCCGGAGCACGCTCTGCTCGGCGGCTTCGGTGATCTCGTGACGCTCCAGCTCCGCGCGTGACGGCAGTCTGCGGACTTCGGCGAGCACGGCACCAGCGATGCTGCGCCGCGTGGGCTCGGCGGCGTCGCACGCCGCGCGATCCCGAGTGAGCCAGTCCCGCGCTTCCCGCTGCTCCTCGACCATCGCCCGCAAGGTCGGCTCCGAGAGCTGGCGCCGTTCGAACGCCGCGAGCTCTTCACTGTGGAGCATCCCGTCGATGAACCTAGCGACCAGGTGCTCGTCTCGTTCCCGTCCGTTCATGCTCGGTGTCCTCCGCGCATCTGCGGTACTAGATCGGGATGACTGCGCTCCAACGCTTCCTTGAAGCGTCGGCGGGCGCGGAACAGCCGCGACTCGACCGTGCCGATGCTGCAGCCCAGCACTTCCGCCATCTCGGTGTAGGAGAGATCCTCGTACTCGCGCAGGATCAGGATGGTCCGATACTTCTCCGGCAGCCGGCTCAGCACCTCTCGAGTCACCTGGCGCAGCTCCGACTCGAGCAGGGGGCCGGCCGCGCCGTCCTCGTCCCGATCGCCCGGGTCCAGCGCTGCAGCGTCCTCCACCAGGTGGAGCCGCCGGCGTTTGCGATGGGCCGAATAATCGGTCGCGGTGTTGATCGCGATCCGGTAGAGCCAGGTGAAGAAGCTGGAGTCGCTCTGGAAGGTGTGAAGCTTCCGGAAGACCTTCACGAAGACCTCCTGGGCCAGGTCCTCGCTCTCCATCCGGTCTCGGGTGAAGCGACTCAGGAGGCGGTGAACGCGGTCCTCATAGCGTCGCAGGAGCTCACCGAAAGCGCCCTCGTCACCGGCCAAAACGGACCGGATCAGGACCCCATCGTCGCGGTCATCAAGGTGCTTCAAGGCTAACACGGCGCCCCTTTGAGGGGGCCCGAAGCCGCTTTCTTCCCAGTCATTCTCGGGTTCTTGCGCTTGCGTCGAGCGGCCCGTCAGGACCGCTCGAGCAGATGCCCGAGCTTGCTCTTCTTGGTCTGTAAGTACTTGACGTTATGGGCGTTGGGTACCACCTCAAGCGGCACCTGTTCGACCACTTCGAGCCCGTAGCCGTCCAGGCCGGCGAGCTTCTTGGGGTTGTTGGTCAGCACCTTCATCCGGCGCACCCCAAGATCATGCAGGATCTGGGCCCCGGTGCCGAACTCGCGCTCATCGGCCTTAAATCCCAGGTGTTCGTTCGCCTCGACGGTGTCCATCCCGTCGTCTTGGAGGGCGTAGGCCCGCATCTTGTGCGCGAGGCCAATGCCGCGCCCCTCCTGGCTGATGTAGAGAATCACGCCGCGCCCAGCCGCCTGCACCATCTGCATGGCGCGTTGCAGCTGCTCGCCGCAGTCGCAGCGCAGCGACCCAAAGACGTCGCCGGTCAGGCACTGCGAGTGCACTCGCACCATGAGCGGCTCCTCGATCGGGGGGAAGCGCCCGCCGTTCTCCTGCGGCCGCTCGATCCCGAGCGTCAGGGCGACGTGGACCCGGCCGTCCACCTTGCTCGCGTAGGTATAGCTGTCAAAGTCGCCCGAGGTCGTGGGCATCTTGGCCACGGCGACGCGCTCGATGAGTCGCTCGCGCTGGCGCCGATGTGCCACGAGGTCCGCGATCGCGCACATCTTGAGATTGTGCCGCGCCGCGAACTTCTCCAGGTCCGGCACCCGCGCCATGGTGCCGTCGGCGTTCATGATCTCGCAGATGGCGCCTGCCGGATGCAAGCCGGCGAGGCGGCAAAGGTCGACGATGCCCTCCGTCTGGCCGGCGCGCACCAGGACACCGCCCTCGCGGGCGCGAAGGGGCTGGATGTGTCCCGGTGTCGTGAGATCGGTCGGCTTGGCGCCCGGTCGGACCGCGGTCAGGATGGTGGTCGTCCGATCCGCCGCG
Source organism: Planctomycetota bacterium (assembly GCA_039029375.1). GTDB lineage: Bacteria > Planctomycetota > UBA1135 > UBA1135 > UBA2386 > JBCCGH01. Next base: position 90,578 of record JBCCGH010000006.1, on the reverse strand, counting down.
CTGATCCCGGTCGTCACCCCCTTGGCCGACTCGATGCTGACGAGGAAGGCCGTCTGCAGGGGCGACTGGTTGCGGATGGGTTGGGGGGTGAGCTCGAGCTGGGCACAGTGCTCGTGGTCCAGCGCGAGGCACAGGAGGCCGCGAGCCTCGGTGACCGCGAAGTTGACGAGCTCGGGGGTTGTGAACTGTGCCGCAAAGCACAGGTCGCCCTCGTTCTCCCGGCCGGGGTCGTCGACCAGGATGATCGGCCGGCCAGCGGCCAGCTCGGAAAGCACTTCGGGAATGGGCGCGAATGCCATGGGTGCGTCGATCTTAGCGATCGATGGCCCGCCGTTGCGCTGCGAAAGCCGCCATGCGACGGCCTGTCCAACTGCCTCGGACGCCCCTGCGAACGGTCCTTAGCCCTTACAGCAGCGGTTTTTGCATCAACCCGCTCGCTCTGTCGCGTCGATCTCCATGGGCGAGCGGGCGAGAGTCGAAGGAAACCACACCTGGGACCGACTGACGATGAAGCGTACTCTGCTGGAAGCCCTGGGCGCGGCAGCCGTTCTTGTGCTGCTAGCGTCGTTCCACCATCAGCTAACCCGCCTGAAGACCCAACAGGTCGACGTGGCCGGTCTGCGGGCGATGGTGCACGACGCAGTGCAGGATGCGGACACCGGCCACGAAGAGGCCGATGCCCGCAAGCAACTGTTGGGACAGTTGACCGAGAAGCTTGGCCAGCTGGAGGCTCGCGTGGCGGAGGCGTCCGCGCGCGGTGAAGAGACCGAGGAGCTGCGCCGGCAGCTCCAGGTGGCCAAGGTCGAGCGGACGCGCTTCGAGAGCGAGATTTCTCGAGACGTGAGTCGCACCCGCGAGCTGGTCGACGCGTTTCATCGCGAGGTGCGCGCCATCGACGAGAACGCGCGCCAGACGATTGGTCAGACGCGCGACGACCTCCGGCACCTGGTGGATCGAGTCGCCCCCGACCCGCGGCTCCTCGATGCGGAGCTGTTGGGTCCCACGGTGCAGCTCAACGGCGACGATACGGTCGGTTCGGGCACGCTGGTCTACTCCGGGGTCAATCCGCACAAGCACAAGGTCGAGTCGTACGTCCTGACGTCCTACCACGTGGTTCGCAACATCCTGGCGGATACGCCCTCGGCACGCCGCATGGGAGTGTCGCTGACGATCTACACCGCCGATGGCAAGGTCGAGCAGCGAGCGGACATGATCAGTCATGACGCCAAGATCGATGCGGCCTTGCTCCGGTTGCGGGGAGAGCGGCAGTTCACCAACGTCGCGCGTGTCGCGTCGCGTCATCGCGCCACCGACGTGCACACCTGGGACCACGTCGTGGCGGTCGGATGTCCTTTGGGCAACGACCCGATCCCCACGCGCGGCGCCATCAGCAGCATCGACAACGAGCTGAACGGCAGCAACTACTGGATGATCAATGCGCCGACCTACTTCGGCAACTCGGGCGGGGGCGTCTACCTCTCCGAGAGCCGCGAGCTCGTCGGCGTGTTCTCGAAGATCTACACGCACGGCAAGGGGAACCCGACGGTAGTCCCGCACATGGGGCTATGCACGCCGCTGGACTTGATCTACCGCTGGCTGGGCGACGACGACCTCAGCTTCGTGATCGAGCAGCAGCAAGGGTTGCTCGATCCTGCGGAGCTGATGGCTGCGCCCGCGGGCAACTGACCCCTCGAGCGCGCCAATGGCGCGTTGTCGCACCTCAGCGGGCGAACTAACCTCCGCCCCCGTGCCCGTCGTCGTTGGCGTCTTGGCGTTCGTCGCCTACCTGCTGCTCGGTCAGCAGACGTTGTACGGCGATGCGCCGGAGTTCCTCTGGCGCCTCCGGGCCGGCGAGTTCTCGCATCGCGCCCATCTCGCCTACCTGCCGGTCCTGCAGACGCTGCGGTGGCTGTGCGCGCCACTGCAGCTGACCGATTTCGAGGTCGCGCGGTTGGCGAGTCAGCTCGGCGCCGCCCTCGGTGTCGGTTTTCTGAGCGCGGCCGGTCGCGTGCTCGGCGCGTCGCGTTGGGTCGCGGCGGGCGCTGGCCTGCTGATCGCCAGCAACCCGTCGGTGCTGTTCTTCGCCACAACGGTGGAAGTGCACGGCCCGTACCTGGCGTTCGTCGGAGTGGCCTGGTGGATCGGTGCGCAGCTCGTGCGGGACGTCACGCCCGGGCGCGCCGTCGCGACTGGGCTCGCCACGGGCACGGCCTACTTGGCTCACGCGACGGGTGTGCTCCTGGCAGCCCCGATTCTCGCGGTCGTATGGCTGGATCGGCGTCGTTCTGTCGGCACTGGCCGGCGCGCCGCCTGCATCGCGATCGCGCTCGCTGTGCACGCCGGCTACGTGTTTGGGGTGCCACGTCTGCTGGCCCTGCTCGGTGCGGAGACGACCAACGAGTACGCGGCGAAGTGGGTGCGCGACATCTCCAAACACTTCTTCGCCGATCCCAGTGCTGCTCTGCCGGTGCTGTGGCGCGAGTGGTTCTGGCCCTTTGCGCCGGTCTCGGTGGCGTGGCTCGTCGGCTGGTGGTCGGAGCGTTCGCGGCCCTGGGCCGGTGCGCTGCTGATCGCGCTGGCGCCCTATATGGGGCTTTGCGTCGCGCTGCTCATTCCAGTCTGGGAGTTCGGCGCGTATCAGCAGCCGCTCGCGCTGCTCGCCGGGCTATGCGTCGCCCAGGCGCTGAGGCCGCGGTGGGTCCTGGTGTGCGTCGCGATCGGCCTGCTCGCGGGAGTGGAGCGCATTCGGTTCGAGGATCCTGCTGGCCGGACGGGGCAGTACCGCGTGGGTCTCACGGAGCTGGCCAGCGGCCGTGAGCCCTTGCTGTTGGCCGGCGGCACGTTCGATGTCGAAGCGCTCTTCGTCCAGCTGCCCGAGGTCGATGCGATCGTCCTGGCGGCCCCTGAGTTCGGGCGCGCGGACCGCGAGCCGGCCGTGCTCGACGAGCTGGACCGGCGCATTGAGGCCGCCTGGCGCGAGGGCCGCCCGGTGTTCCTCTCGGCATGGGCCTTCGCGTTCTTGCACGATGCCCGGATTCACCAGCGCCACCCGGGGATCGCCACCACGCAGCGCCATCTCGTCGCGCGTTACCAGCTGGAGCAGCGCGTCGTCGGTGGCTTCGCAGCGGTCGAGCTGCTGCCCCGCCAGTAGCTCGCGGCGTCTTCAAAAGCGGCGCCGCGGCTCTGGGCGAGGCTGCGGCTACTCCAGGTCGCGCCGTAGCTTGCGCAGCTCGCGCTCGTCTGGCGCGAGCTCGACGGCGCGGTCCGCAGCGGCCAGCGCCTCCTCGTGCCGGCCCGAGGCGTGGAGGTAGCGCGCGCGAGCCGCGTGGAGGCGGGCATCGTCGTCGTCCTCGCCCAGCGCCCGATCGATGCATTCCAGCGCCTGCGGCAAATCGCTCTTCCGCGCGTAAAGATCGGCCATGATCGCCAGTGCGTCCGGTTGATCGGGGCGCAAGTCGAGCACGCTCTGCATGGAGCGCAGGGCGCGGTCGTGCTCGCCCAGCCGCTGATCGGCGATCCCGACGAAATAGAGCGCCGGCCAGAACCCGGGCTGGTGGTCGAGGAATTCGTGCAGCTCGTCGCGGGCGGCGCCGGGGTCGTCGCCGCTGCTGGCGCCTTCGGCCGCGCTGGCAAACCGCTTCTCGAAGTCCGGGACGTCCAGCGCCAGCAGGGCACGCAGGCCTTGATCCCGCGCGGTGAGCTCGACGTCTTCGCTCAGGCCGGCGATGAGTTCTTTACGACCGGCGTCGGGCTCGCCAGCGGTGAGGAGGCACTGGCCGAGCTCCACTCGATCCTCGGCGGTGAGTAGCACGCCGCGGAGGCCGAGGAGCTGCTCGGTGATCTCCTCTGGCACGGTCTCGTCTTCGAAGTGCTCGACGAGATAGCGCAGGATCAAGCCCGCGCCGCGGCCGTCATCGTCGAACTCCGCGGCACGGACGCATCGTTCGTGAACGCGCCGCAGGGCCCGCGACGCGCGTGCCCACGCCTCGGCCGGCTGCTTGTCGGCGAACGCCAAGCGCGCCAGGTGGGCGAGGAAATCGGGATGTCCATCGACCTCGAGACCGCGCAGCCACAGGTCACGTGCCGCCTCGGTGTCGCCGCGATTGGCGAACAGGATGCCCAAGTTCTCCAGCGCGCGGGGTGCTGGCGGCTCGAGCTTCGTCGCGTGCTCGAGCCAGGCTTGGGCCCGGTCGTCGTCACCGAGGACCGCCAGGTGCTCGGCGATCGCGACGCAGCCGTCGCCGTCCGTCGGCAGCGCGCGGAAGCAGCGGTCGAACGAGCGGTAGCTCGCGTTGCGCGAAAGGCGCGACGCCTCGAGCCCGTTGGCGATGGTCATGTGCGCCGTGCGCAGCGCCAGGGCAAAGGAGGGGTCGAGCTTCAGCGCATCGCAAAACGGCCGCAGCAGCGTCTCGCAGTCAGCACCGTCCCCCTGGTCGAGGTCGCTGCTGAGCAGGGCGGCACCATCCAGACCTTCGAGGAACTTGAAGAACGCATCACCGCGCTGGGTCAGCAGAGCGCGCGGCATTTCGACGCGTGGCAGGTCGAGCCGCTTGGCCAGGTGCCGCGCGAGGTCGCGTAGTCCGGCGACCGGGTTCTTCACGTCGAGGCGGCCAAGCAACGAGTGCGTGGAGCCACGGCGCGTCAAGTGGATCGACAGCTCGACCAGGAGCGCATCCGGCACCGACTGCAGGACGCCGGTCACAATCGCGCGAACGCTGCTCTCGTCCGGCAGCAGGCTCAGAGCGTCGCGCGGGTCGACCGGCTCTTGCAGGGTGACCCAGTGCGGCGGGCCATCGTCTGGCGGCGAGTGGACTTCCAGGAGCCCGGTGGGCCCGGAGTCCCCGTCGTTCAGCATGAGGTGGAGAAGGTGCGGCAGGCGTCGGGACAGAATGCCCGGCTCGGGCTCGTTTGGACCGTCGAATTCGTCGGCGTTTGGTACGGACAGCGGGAGAAAGAAGATCTCCGGCTCGATTGCCGGAACGTGGCTCAGCTGTCTAGGTCGACCCATGCGAACTCGGTCTCCAGGTAACCCTTGATTGCCGCGATGCCAAGCTCCTCTCTGGTGTTGGAGCCACCAGACGAGCGTGCATCGTGGGCCTTGACGCGGGCGAGGTGGCCAGCGTCGTGATTCTTTTTGTCCGACGGCCGCCGCGAGTCCCTCGTAAGGGCCCCGCTCGCGGGCCGCCGGCGGTCGCGATGCCGCGGTGGCGGCGGCGCCTCGGGTCGCGAGGCGCGCCGCAGCGCCGGCCATCGATCGAACAGGCCTCGTTCCATTGCCGTTGAGCCGTTGAGCTCCGCACGGCGGGACAGCCCCACCCGCGGCCCGGGGGCCTACCCCGGCGGCCATTCGAAGTTTCGACCACCGAGGACGTGCAAGTGCAGGTGAAACACGGTTTGCCCGGCGTCGGCACCGTTGTTGATTACAACGCGGAAGGCGTCGCCGATGCCGAGCGTTCGGGCCACTTCGCCGGCCGCCCAAAGGAGGTGGCCTAGCAGCTCGCGATCGTCCGCGTCGGTGTCACCCAACTTGACGATCGGCTTTTTTGGGATGACCAGCGCGTGAGTCGGAGCCTGTGGCGCGATGTCGCGAAAGGCTAAGCAGCGCTCGTCTTCGTAAACCACGTCGGCCGGAATTTCACGGCGGAGCACCTTCACAAACACGTTGTTCGCGTCGTAGGCATCGCTCATTGGTCGCTCCTGCGGTAGACGACGATGCCGCGCTCGCTCGCCTGGTCGGCGAGACCACGTGGCAAAACGACGGGCTCGAAACCGATGGCTCGGAATCCTGCGTCGGTCATGCCGGTGCGCGGCTGCACGGTGATGGCGTACCGCGCGGTCGGCGACTTGCAACCCCGCCAGAGCTCGGTGGCCCGCGTGAACCTCGGTGGCCCGGGTCGCTGGCCGGCGAAGAACTCTAGGCGTGGCATCTCGGTCACGAGCCGGGACTGTGGAGAGAGCTGGGGGGCCACCCAGCGGCCCAGCTCGACGAGCACCGTGCGGTTGGCCCGGCGCGTCTGCGGGAGACGGACGAGGTCGCCGGCCAGGGCCAGCACAATGGCTGTGGCGGCGAGCCACCACGGCCTAGCAAGCAGTCGGGGCCGCACCGAGCGCGTCCACGCCGCGCCTGCCAACACCAACATCAGGATTCCGTATCCCGATAAGAACCGGAAGTGCGAGTGGAGCAGCGGGATGACGGCGATCTGCACCGCAAACAGGCCGACCAGAAGCGTCGCGGCGGCCCGGTTACGGTTCGGTGCGGCGAGTGACGACCACGCCCCCCAAGCGGCGAGCGGCGCGGCGACGTAGCCCAGCGCTTCGGCGGTTTCCCCTGGCAGCTGGAGGAGGTGCTGCACGTAGTGCAGTCGCGACGCCTCGGCGCCGGCTACGCCGATCGCCAGGTTGAAAGAGAGCTTCGGCGTCAAGGTGAAGCCCGGGCCCAGCAGCTCCCAGCCGATCGGCCACACCGCCGCCGTGGCGGCGAAAGTGGCGGCAAACATCGCCGCTGGCCAGCCGCCGCGGTACCGGGCCAGCCACGGGGTGCCGACGAGCAGCAGCGCTGCCGCTTCGGGGCGCACGCCGTAAGCCAAACCCGCCAGCGCGCCGGCTGCGCCGGTCGCGCGTGCGGTTTGGGCGCGCAGCAGGATCGCAGCGGTGCTGACCACCAGGAGGTAGAACGGTCCCTCGGAAAGACTGTCCGCCGGGTGGCGCGCAAACCAGATGCCGCAGGCGTAGAGGACGCTGGCGGCGCGCGCCGCGTGGGCATCGAAGAGCTGTCGGGTGAGCGCATGCAGCGGCAGGATGGCCAGCGCAGCGCACCCGCAGGACACCAGCTGACCGGCGCGGACCGTGTCGAGGGCCGGTGAGGCCCAGCACAGCGCGCCGACCAACAGCGGGTACAGCGGGTGAAAAACCGTGTCGAACGCCCCCGCGATCTGGCCCTCAGCGACTCGCTCCGCCATCCACAGGTAGTGAGCGGCGTCGCGGCCCGGCACTTGCGTGCGCGCCGCAACGGCTGCTCGGACCAGGACCGCGAGCGCGAACCACGGGGCCGCGTCGAGCCACGGTCCGGTGGGCCGCGCGGCGCCGTTGCTGCTGGTGTTCGGCAAGGGCTTGAGGTCCAGTCGGCGTCACGCTAGCCTATCGGTCGTCCTACGGCGACTGAGCGGAGCGGGTGGGTCGAAACCTCGACTCGCGCTTCTCGCCCCGCGCAAAGGCGAGTGGTTCGGTCGCTTCGGGGAGAGCATCAGTGGGTAGGCCACTGATCCCCCAAACATCCTGGTTGCGCCCGATGCCAGGCTCGTTTCGGCGAGCCCCCGATCAGCATCCACCTCGAGATCCTTCGTGGCTGCCCGTAAGGCCAAGCCTCCGAGCATCCGCTCCGTTCGCTGCTTGTTTCGACCCGACCTCGAGCAGCGCGGGACGGGTGACTGGGTTTTCTGGAGTCCCGACGGCGACGTCGACGGGGCTTTGCGTGCGTGGGTTGGCGGTGGTCTGCCCAAGCTGCCAACCAAGAAAATCGACGTGGTGGTTCCCGCCCCCGCGTCGGAGAACGGAGCTGCGCCTTGGGAGATTCGCACGGTCTCGGCGCGGACGATGCCGCTGACGATCGGCTTGTCGTTGCTCTCACGGGTCGACCAAGCGCTGGGGTCTCGCCCGGGTCGCGTACGTCCGAGCGAATCCATTCTGGCGTGGAGCCTGGCGGCGAAGTTCGGTCTCGAGCTCGTGGCGGCGGGTCGATTTCTGCCTGCCCTCGAGGAGACCGACGAGGCCGACACCTACTCCGCCGTTTGGGCGGTGATGCTGGCGCGCGACGAGGACCGCGACCGCTTTCGACGGCTCGCGCGCGCGATGCCACCCTGCTGCTACGCCTGGCCGGACGAGTCGGTTGAGGAGGAGGAGGAGGAGGACGACGACGACGAGGAGTGGGACGACGACGAGACTGACGAGCGCAACGGCGGTCTAGCGCATGCCGAGGACGAGGAGGACGTCGACGACGACGACGTCGATGACGAAGAGGTAGAGCGCGAGGATCTGGACCCAGACGATCAGGACGCCGAGGACGAGGAAGCGGACGACGACGACGAGGAAGAGGAAGACGAAGAAGAGCCCGGCGGCCCGCGACTCATGGCTGCCGAGGACGTTCTGCGCGATTTCCTCGACGCCTGCGTCGACACGTTGATGCGCCAAGCGATGAAGCGCGGTCCGGTCTCTGCCCTGGATGGCGGCACGCCCGAGTGGGGACGTCGCTGGATCGAGGCCCTGACGGGCGGCGACCCGCAGTTCGTGCCGCAAGGCGTCCAGGAGCGCCACCTGCCCGATGAGCTCTGGGCGTGGTCGCGGCATGCCTTGGGCGCCGGTGCCGAGGCGGTGCGTGTGCTGTTCGACCTGAATCGGCCCGAGGACACGGGCAGCGATGCGGATCCTTGGCGCTTGGAGTATGTGCTCCAGTCGACGGAGGATCCCGATCAGCTCCTACCACTCGCGTCGGTCTGGACGCTGCAAGGGTCGACGGCGCGCTTGTTCCAGCGTTCGGTGCGCGATCCGCACGACAAGGTGTTGCGCGCACTCGGCGAGGCGGCGCGCACGTTCGCGCCGATCGAGCGCAGCCTCGGTCGGCCGCGCCCGACGCACGTGAATCTGCGCGCTGGGATGGCGTGGCAGTTCATCTCGACGGCGGCGCCGCTGCTGCGGCTTCTCGGTCATGGGGTCAAGGCGCCGAGTGAGCTGATGGAGGGTGGCGATCGCCGCTTGCACGCCCAGCTCGAGGCGGCGGCGGCGGTTGAACGCTCCGAGCGGGGCGCAATCCAGTGGGCGGCGCCCGCGGCGTTTCGTTGCCAGATGGTGCTCGACACGCGGGTTCTGTCGGGCCGCGAGTTTCAGAGCCTCGTGCGCTCGAAGGGCGCACTGCGCAAGTGGAAGAACCGCTGGGTGTGCATCGACCCCGGCGACCTCGCCATGCTGACCCGGGTCGTCCACAGCATTTCGGAGGGCAAGGGTTCGCTGGCCGAGGGGCTGACGCTGGCGCTGCGCGGCACCGCGCCGATCGCCGCCGGCATCCCCGAGGTTCCCGTCGTCGCGGTGGACGAGCTCGCCGACCTGGTCGACTCGCTGCGCGAGCGGGGCGAGTCACTTGAGGAGCCCGGCAACTTTGCCGGCGAGCTGCGCGGCTATCAGCGTGCCGGCCTCGGTTGGCTGGTGCATATGCAGCAGCAAGGGGTGGGCGCGATCCTCGCCGATGAGATGGGGCTGGGTAAGACACCCATGACCCTGGCGTTGCTGCAGCACCTCCGCAACGAGAACCCCGAGGAGTGGCGGCCGACGCTGATGGTGTGTCCCACGTCGGTGTTGGGCAACTGGCAGCGTGAGGCCGAGCGGTTCGTGCCCGGGTTGCCGGTGATGCGGCACCACGGTCCCGACCGCGCCAAGACGCTCGACGAGCTGGAAGAGAACTGTCCCGCCGGCGCGCTCGTGATGACGACCTACACCACGGCGCGGCTCGATGCCGACTTGCTCGGCGAGGTCGAGTGGGCCGGTGCTGTCATCGACGAGGCGCAAAACATCAAGAACCCCGCGGCGGCCCAGTCGCAGGCCCTGCGCCGCGTGCAGGCGCCGCGGCGGTTGGCGTTGACCGGCACACCGGTCGAGAACCGTCTCGCCGACCTTTGGTCGATCCTCGATTGGTGCAACGCCGGCTTGCTCGGGCCGTTGGCCGAGTTCCGCCGGGCGATGGCGCGACCGATCGAGCGATACCGCGACCCCAAGGCCGCCGCGCGCCTGCGGCGTCTGGTCGAGCCGTTCTTGCTGCGACGCTTGAAGACCGACCCCGACGTGGTGCCCGATCTACCGAAGAAGGTCGAGTACAGCGTCGCTTGCAGCCTGTCGCGCGAGCAGGTCAAGCTCTACCGCAAGACCGTCAAGGACACCTGGAAGGAGATCCAGGGTGGCAGCGGGATGCAGCGTCGCGGCCGCGTGCTGGCGTTGCTCACGGCCCTCAAGCAGATCTGCAACCACCCCTCCCAATACACCAAGTCGGATGCGCTGGTCGCGTCGCAGTCGGGCAAGCTGATGCGGCTGACGGAGATGATCGAGGAGGCCGTGGCCGACGGCGATCACGCGTTGGTGTTCACCCAATACGTCGAGATGGGCCGCCGCTTGGTAGCGCACCTCGAGGATTCGTTTGGCTGGGATGTACCGTTCCTGCACGGTTCGCTGAGCGCCAAGGCGCGTGATGTCATGGTGCAGCGCTTCCAGGAAGACGCCGACGCGCCGCCGGTGTTCGTGCTCTCGCTCAAGGCTGGTGGCACGGGCCTCAACCTGACGCGGGCGACCCACGTGTTCCACTACGATCAGTGGTGGAACCCGGCAGTCGAGAGCCAGGCGACCGACCGTGCCCACCGCATCGGCCAAACCAAGACGGTGTATGTCCACCGACTCGTTTCGCTCGGCACGCTCGAGGAGAAGATCCAAATGATGCTCGAGGACAAGCGCGGTCTCGCCGACGTCGCCTATGGCGAGGGCGAGCAGTGGCTCGGCGAGCTGGGTGACGACGAGCTGCGAGCGCTGGTCGAGCTGTCCACCGACGCCGTCGAAGGAGAAGACGGATGAGAGGACGCGGCGGATCCAAGCGCGGCAACGCGTCGTTCGCCGAGACGTGGTGGGGCGCCCGGTGGATCCAGGCGCTGCAGCGTCTCGGCCGCGATTGGTCCCGTAGTCTCTCCCGCGGTCGCGACAGCACCGGTGACGTGCGTGACCTCGACATCAAGCCGGGTCGCATCCGCGCGGCGGTCGAGGATGGCGAGGGCGAGCCGTTCCATCTGGAGATCGATCTGAGGATCCTGCCGGACCACGCGTGGAACCGCGTGCTGCGTCGGCTCACACGCAAGGCGTTGTACGCGGCGAAGCTCCTGTCCGGCGAGATGCCGCGCGACATCGAGCGGGTCTTTGCTCAATGCCGCACCTCGTTGTTCCCGCGGCGCCGTCACGAGGTGGGGTTCAACTGCTCGTGCCAGGGCCCCGACCAGCCGTGTTGGCACGTCGCCGCGGCGCATCACGTGCTCGCCGAAGCGTTCGACCGCGACCCCTTCTTGCTGTTCGAGCTGCGTGGGCGGAGTCGGGACCAGGTGCTCGCTGAGCTGCGCGAGATTCGCGGCGCGCGAGCGTCGCGAGATCGGGCCGGAGCCAACGCGCTCGATGCGGAGGACGAAGACCGTCGCAGGAGCGGCCCGCGCCCCGAGGACTACACGGTCGCCGGTCCCGAGCTCGCCACGCTCGGGTTTCACGTGGCGGCGCCGGACGTCGCCGTGGGCGCGATTCGCGCCCTCGGGCCGCCGCGGTCTTGGCCGGAGCCGTTGCCCTTGCTGCGGGCGTTCGCGCCCATCTACCGCGCCGCCGCGACTCAAGCTCTGGAGATTGCCTGGAGTGGTGAGGAGGAGGTTCCCGCTTCCGCGATCCTCGCCGACCCCGAGAGCGAAGAGACGCTGGCGGCCATGGCGGATGCAATGGCGGCGCCTACGGCACAGGCGAAAGACTCGCCGCAGGACACGCGGCGCGGTGGCCGTCGCAAGCGGCGGACCCGGCGTCGCGGCGGTCGCGGCAGCAGTCCGGCCGCTGCGAGCAAGGCGGGCGGCAAGGGCGGCAAGGTCGCCAAGGTGGGCGGCAAGAAGCGTCGTCGGCGTCGCGGAGGTCGGCGGCGTGGCCGGGGTCGTCGCGAGGGCGGCGGGCCGTCGTCCAACGGCGATTCGTGAGGCGTGCCGGCCGGTGGCTGCAAGCGGTCGTCGGCGGGGTGCTGCTCCCCGTAGCGTCGGCTGCAGCGCAGGCAGACCGAGCGCCGCGTTCGTCGGCACCGCTCGTGCACGGCCGCGTGGTCGACGAGGCCGGCACGCCGGTGCCCGGCGCGGTGATCGAAGTTTGGCACGCGCAGCACGCCACTCTCCCCGCTGCGGTCCGCGACCTCGGCTGGAGTGGTGTTGCCCTCGGAGCGACCGGCCGCGCCCGCGCCAACGGTGCGTTCTCAGTGCCGCTGAGTGCCGCGGGTGGTGACCGTTTGGTGGCGCGCGCCGACGCACGGCGTTCACCCGTCATCTACCCGGTTGCCGCGGGGCAAGTCGTCGAGCTGGTGGTGCTGCCCTCCGTGCCGTGGCGCGGCCGTGTGGTGGAGCGTACGCGCGCCGGGGCGATGCGCGGCGTCGCGAACGCGGACGTGCGGCTCTTGGTGCTGCCGACGTCGTTGTCGGATTGTGTCCCGGTCGCGGCGTCGTTTGCCCATGGCATCGAGCTGCGCGCGGCGGTCGATGAGGCCGGCTGGTTTGCCGTGCGCCTACCGACGTCGGCCAGCGCGGTGGTCGTGGCGCGACAGGGGGAGCGTGTGGCTTGGCGCCATGCCGAACAGCCGGACGTCGGTGCGCTCGAGTTATCGACCGACACGATCCCCGTCCGGGCGATTACGGCCTCGGCGCAGGCGGCGCCCATCGCGGGTGCTTCGGTCCGCTGGTGCACCATGGGCTACGAAGCCGACGTGCGGCGCACCGACCGGTTTGGGGTTGCTCGGCTCCGGGGTGACTCGGCAGAACCGGTGATCGCTCAGGCGACGGCCAGCGGCTATCGGCCACAGCTGGGGAGGGCGGTGCAGCGAGGCGGCGACCCGGCGGTCGAGTTCCGCATGCGCCAGTCGCATCGGTTGGTCGGTCGCCTTCTCGACGCCAGTGGCGTGCCACTTGCGCGCGCGCCGCTCGCGGTCGTTGGCGCCACGACGGGTAGTGCGCTGCGTGGCACCTTCGCGATCGCCGCGACGACTGACGCGGCTGGCCGCCTGCAGGTCGACGGCGTGGTGCCGGATCAGACGCTGGACGTTTGGGTGGCGGTTCCCAGCGGCGACTGGCTACTGCTCGGTCGGTTTCGCGGTGATCGCGAGGTGGATCTCGGCGCGGTGCGGCTCGATCCGAGTGCACGCGTGCGTGGTTCGATCACCCAGGCCCAGCAACCTGCCGGTGGAGTGCCGGTGCTCCTGCAGAGCGTCGACGTTCAGGGCGAGCCGACGGGGGCTTGGCGCGAGGTCCGCGCTGATCATGCTGGGCGGTTTCGTGCCACGGGCTTGCTGCCGGGGCCCTGTCGCGTCCTCTCCTGGTCCAGCACCGGACGGGGCCGCTTCCGCGTCGTGGCCGCGGCCGCGGCGCCGGAGCTCTCGCTCGAACTCGAATCGGCGCCTCAGCTCGGAGGCATCGTGCGCGATGCCACGGGGGCTCCTGCCGCCGGCCTATTGGTACGGTCCCAGCATCACGGCGGCGGTGCGTCCTCCCGCGACCTGGGCGCGACCGCGGTGACCGCGGCGGACGGGACCTTCTCTTTGCCGTGCCTCGAGGATGGCCGGACGTGGAGCGTGTGGGTAGTCGCGCATCGCGACGGCGGTGTCGCGCAGGCCAACGTGCACGACGTCGCCCCCGGGACGCTAGACCTCGTGCTGACTTTGCAGCTGCCGTAGAGGTCCGGCCCCTTAGCGGTGCGTGTCCTCAGCGCCCGGTGCGGCGAACGCAAACGTCAACAGCGCCTCCCGCAACTCCGCGTGGAGCGTCGCGAGTCGCCCGAGGTCGACAGCGCGCGCCAGCAGCTCTTGGCGCATCAGCGACTCCGCCCAACCGAGCGCATCCTCGGGCGCGGCCTGCCGGCCGTCGGCGACGTCCGCCTGGTCTTGTCGCCAGCCCTGCACCGTCCCGCGCCACTGGTCGACAGCTTCGCGATCGGTTGCGCCCGCGTCCCACGCGCCGAACAGCTCATCCAGTAATCGGTCCCGCATCGCAAGGAGTGCGTCGCCGCGATCCGCGAGCCGCGGGTGTTGACCGATGCCGGCGAGCCACGTGTCCAGCTGCTGCTCGGCCGCGGTGCGGGCGCTGGCCGCCGCGGCGGTGAGGTTGCCCCGCTGCGCAAGGTAGCTGCGCAAGTGATCGCGTAGGCCCGCTTCCCGGGGCGACGGCAGCGCCGCCAGAATCGTGGCGAGGATCGGGGTGAGCCGTTGCTCGACGTGCTGTGCCAAGTGATAGCCGGCGAGCGAAGCTTCTCGGCGCACGTGGGTCGCGAAGCGCAAGAGGCCGTGGGTCGCGCGGCGTGCCCGCTGGGGTGCCGCATCTTGCGCTGCCGCGAGCGCCTCGAGCGCGGCCAAGTCAACCAGCGGCAGTAGGCCGTACCAGCTGGCCTCTAGGAGCGGCGTGTGCTCGGCCTCCGGCGCGTCGAAGCCGCCGCGGCCGTGATCGGTGGCAGCCAAGAACTGGGAGAGAGCCGCGGCGTTGCGGTCCAAATAGCGCCGGTGGGCTTCGTCGAGTGCGCCGGCGTCGGCGAGCCGTTGGCTGAGCGCGCGCAGCACCGGCACCGGCGCATCTTGCCGCGCCGACACCGCGCGCCAGTAGCCGGCGGCCGCGTTGGCGGCCCGTCCCGCATTTGGCGCCTCAAAATACTTCTCGACGATCCAGTCCGGTTGCCAGGGATCGGGCTGGCGGGGCTGTCCCCGGAGTTCCCCGGTCGGTGTGCGAGGCTCGGTGACGTCGAGGGGGTGCGGATCCTCGAGCCGCTGCTGCCACTGCTCGAGCTTCCGACGCAGGGCGAGCACCCGTTCGGCGTGTTCGGGTGCGTCGGCGAGGTCGTGGATCTCCTCGGGATCGCGCTGCAGGTCGAACAGCTGATCGCGGTCGCTGTGCGGATAGCGGATGAGCTTGAACCGCGCGTCGCGCACCGCGCGCATGAGGTCTTCGTAGGCGAGGAAGAGGCTGTTGCGTCCCGCCGGCGGTGAGGTGCTACGCCACTGCGGGGCGAGCGTCTGGCCCTCGACGCCGGCCGGTGTGGCCAAGCCGGCCAGATCGCAGATGGTCGGCAGCAGGTCGAGCAGGTAGACGAGGGCCGCGCTCGTGCCATGCGGAATGCCGGGCCCGCGGATGATGAGCGGGCAGCCCATCGAGTGCTCGTAGACGCTCTGCTTGCCCAATAGGCCGTGGCTGCCGAGCGCGAGGCCGTGGTCCGCGGTGTAGATCACGATCGTGTTGTCGCCGAGGCCGGTGCGCTCGAGAGTTGCCAAGATGCGTCCCACCTGCGCATCGAGGTGCGCGATGAGGCCGTAGTACTCCGCGAGCTGATCGCG
This sequence comes from Planctomycetota bacterium, assembly GCA_039029375.1. Classification (GTDB taxonomy): domain Bacteria; phylum Planctomycetota; class UBA1135; order UBA1135; family UBA2386; genus JBCCGH01. The sequence goes on along the minus strand of JBCCGH010000006.1, from coordinate 75,457 downwards.
GATGAGCTCCGCGGGCCGCGGCCAGGGACCGAGCTTCTCGTCGCGCCCGGTCAACCAGCCGTTGTCGAAGGAGTGGAGTGGCAAGAAGTTGGCTGGCAGCGGCGGTGGGTCGGCGTAGGCCTGGCTGCGGAAGGGCTCGGGCGGTTGCCGGGGATCGTGCGGCGCCGTGAAGGCGACGTAGGCGAAGAACGGCGCCTCGCCGTGGCGGGCTTGCGTCTCGATGAAGTCGACAGCCGCGTCGGCGAAGATCTCGCTGGAGAAGCCTCGGTCGGTGCGCGGCTCGGTGAGGGTGCCTGCGGCGGTCAGGTCGCGTAGCGGGACCTCCTCGTGGTTCGACATCCCGCCGAGCATCACCGCCCGGCCGCGTTGGAAGGCGCGCTCGAACGAGGCCGCACCGTTGTGCCACTTGCCGGTCCCAAACGTCGTGTAGCCGTGTCGACCGAGTACTTCGGGCAGGGTGTCGACGTCGGCGAGATCGAGCGGCGCGCGCCACAGCGTGCGGCCGCTGAGGAGCATCGCGCGGCTCGGTTGGCATACCGCACCGTGCACCGACCCGAGGCAGTAGGCGTTGCGGAACCGGAAGCCCTCCGCCACCAGTCCGTCGAGGTGGGGCGTGTGCGCGTGCGGGTTGCCGAACGCGCCGACCGAATCAGGGCGTTGGTCGTCGGCGAGGAGCAGGACGATGTTGGGTGGCGGCGGCGGCGCGGTGGTGTCTTGGGCCACGACCACGTGGCCGGCCACCAGCGCCGCGACCATCCACGCCAGCGTTCGGCGAGTGGTCCGGTCTACCACGTCAGCCCCGCCAGCTCCTCGAGCGGCTCGTGGGGGATGACACGGCCACGCTCGTCCTGCGCCAGGCCCGACGCGGCGCAGCCCGGGTCGTGGGTGTAGAACAGCGCGCCGCCGCGCTCGAGCAGATTGCCCAGCAGCTTGCCCTTCTCGTCGATGAGCAGCTCGGGGTAGCGGTCGTAGCCCATGGTGATGGCTTGGCGCACCCAGGGCAGACCCGGCACCAGATCACCGGCGAACACGATCGGGCCGCGCTGCCCGGGTACCTCCGTGAGGAGCATGCCGGGGGTGTGGCCGTGGGACAGCCAGAAGCGATAGCCCGGCCCCAACACTTCGCTCGTCGCGCCGTCCTCGACGATCTCGAGCCGCCCGCTCGCGGCGAGCAGCTCCTGCAGCGCCGGGATGAAGCTCGCTCGGTCTCGCGCGTGTGGTCGTTGCGCGCGTTCCCAGGCTTCGCGCCCGACAATATAGCGCGCGTTCGGGAAGTGGAGCTGTGGCGCCGTGTCGGCCTGCCAGGCGCTGAGCAGGCCGCCGGCGTGGTCGAAGTGCAGATGCGAGAGCACCACCACGTCAATGTCGGTCTCGGCGACGCCGAGCGCTTGCAGCGATTCGAGCAGGACGTGCGTTGCCTCCTGCACGCCGAAGCGCTCGCGCAGGCTCGGCTCGAAGAACGCGCCGATGCCGGTCTCCATCAGGATCCACCGCTCTGGCTCGCGGACGAGCAACGCGCGGCACGCGAGCTCGATCCGGTGGTGCTCATCGGGGGTTGCCCAGCGCTCCCATAGGGCCCGTGGCGCGTTGCCGAACATCGCCCCGCCATCGAGGCGCTGGGAGTTGCCGCGGACCGAGTACAGACGTCGCTCCATGGTCCCAGCATAGCCACCGCGCGCGGCGACCTCGCGCCAGGAGACCTTGCCTCACCGGCCGGGCGCTCACGTCAGGTCTTGGCGAGCCAGTCACCCAAGAGCGCTGGGCTCACGCCGGCGCCGCCGCACACGACGACCAGAATGCGGCGGGCTTGCTCGAGTGGCGGGGCGAGCTCGTAGCACGCCGCCAGCGCCGCGCCACACGCCGGCTCGACGAGCACGCGGTGGTCGTCGGCAAAGCGCGCGCAGGCCTGCACTGCAGCGCGGTCCTCGACCTGATGGCAGTGGATCGGGTGGCGCTGCGTCCACGCCACCGCCTCGGCGGCGGGAGTGCGGGCGCCCAGGCTCGTCGCGAGGCTGTCGATCCGTGGTAGCGTCTGCAGCGCGCCGGCGGCGGCGCTGCGCGCCAGCGACGCGGCGCCGGTGGTCTCGACCGCCACGACCGGCACGGCCCCCCAGCCGATCCGGTGCAGGCCTCGCAGTACGCCGACCAGGAGCCCGCCGCCGCCCACCGCGACCACGATCGCGTCCGGCGGCTCGCCTTGCTCGGCGCACTCCTCGACGAGGGTGGCGTGGCCGTCCCACAGCGCTTCACCCTCGAACGGGTGGATCAAACCGGTGTTGGGGGCGTCGGCGAGAGCTAGGGCTGCCGCGTGGGCGTCGTCCCAGCTGTCACCGGCCTCCTGCACCGCCGCGCCTTCCACGCGCAGCTTGGCACGCATCATCTCCGGCGTGGTGCGCGGTACGAGCACGGTCACGCGCGTGCGCAGCAGGCGGCCGGCGTAGGCCACGGCGAGCCCGGCGTTGCCGCCGGACGAACTCACCAGATGCTGGACGCCGGTCGTCACCAGCTCGTGGCAAGCGCGGCCGATGCCGCGGATCTTGAACGAGCCGACCGGCTGCAGCGCCTCCATCTTCAGGGAGACGTCGGCGCCGCTTGCTGCGCTTAGCGGGCGCGACGGCCAGATCGGAGTTCGCCAGTGGAGGTCGTGCACGACACTTGCCACTGTAGCTCGGCGCACGACCGGCCGCGCGGCGCCGTCCCGGTCAGTGGCGTCGCTCGCCGACCGGGATGGTGAGCGTCACGGTCTCGCCTCGCCGCAGCACCTCGAACTCGACGTCTTCGTCGTAATCGTTGTCCTTCTTGGCGCGGCTGACGTTGGCGTCCGTAGCGTCCCGGTGATCGACCTGGGTGATCACGTCGTAGCGCTTCAGCCCGCTTCTCTCGGCGGAGCTGTCGCCGACGACTTTGGTCACGAGCAGCGCCTTGTTGCGATCGATGCCCAGCTGCGCGGCCAGCGCGCTGCTGGGACGCTCGTACCGGAGGCCAAACAGCTTGGCGCCACGCGGCCGCTCCGGCGCTGGCGGCATCAAGACCCGATCGATGACGTGGATGACGCCATTGCTGGCCTCGATATCGTTGTCGATGACGGTCGCCTCATTGGCGCGCAGGCGGCCGCCGCGGATCGCGAGGTCGACCTTGCCCTTCTGCAGCGTCGCAGCGCTGCCGGCGGCTGCCGCCTGGTCCGCAAAGACACGACCCGCGACCACGTGGTACTTCAGGATGTCGGCGAGCTTGCCGCGGTTCTCTTCGCGGAGCAGCGACTTGATCGTGTCTTCGCCGAGGCGGGCGAACGCCTTGTCCGTGGGCGCGAAAACGGTGAACGGGCCTTCGCCCGAGAGTGCATCCGCCAGCCCTGCTGCCTTCACGGCCTGGACGAGTGTGCCGAACGAGCCGGCTTGCGCGGCGACTTGGGGGATTGTCCCGGCCTGTGGCATGAGCACGCGGTCGATGACGTGGATGATCCCGTTGGAGCACGCGATGTCAGCCTTGACGACGCCCGCGCCATCCACGGTCAAGCCATTGTCGCCTGCGCGCAGATCGAGGCGTTGGCCATTCACGGTCGTGACCTGCGAGAGTTGCAGGAGGTCCTTGGCCGTCAGCGATCCGGCAACCACGTGATAGGTGAGGATGTTGCCGAGCGCGTCCTGATCACGGCGCAGGAGGGTGCGCAGCGTCTTGCTGGGGATGTCGCCGAACGCGTCGTCCGTTGGCGCAAAGACGGTGAACGGCCCGTCGCCCTTGAGCACGTCGACGAGCTCGGCCGCCGTCAGTGCCTTGGCGAGCGTGTTGAACTGACCCGCGGCGAGCGCGGTATCGACAATGTCGTGCTGGCCAGGGTTGGTGCCAGCCATCGTGGTGGCTGCAGTGAGTGTCGCGAGCAACGCGGTGCGCAGCGTGGGAATCAGCATTGATAGCTCCTGTGGTTGGGTTTGCTGTTGCGCGCGGGGCGCGCCGTCCAGGGCTCAGCTTCGCGGCGGTCGGGGCGACGGATTCACGGCACTTCGCCGCGAGGTGCGCGGTCGACGTCGGCCCGTGTCGTGGCCGTTGGCAGTGGCGGTGAGTTTCGCAACACGCGGGAGTTCGCGACGCGGCCGTGCGTGCTGCGCCGGTTCGCCCCGCAGCTCCCTTGCCTGCATCCGCGACTCGTGCCGTGACGAAGGTAGGCCGATGAATGCGCCGCTGATCCAGACGGAAGGCCTGCGCAAGGCCATCCGCGAAGGCGCCGCGGAGCGCGTCATCCTCGATCGCGTCGGGTTCAGCGTGGCGCCGGGCGAGATGGTCGCACTCGTCGGCCCGAGCGGGTCCGGGAAGTCGACGCTGCTCAATCTGGTGAGTGGCATCGACGTGCCGACTGCCGGGCTCATTACAGTGCTGGGCCGCGAGCTCGGTGCCTTGGACGAGACCGCGCGCACGCGGTTTCGCCGGCGCCATATCGGGCTTGTTTTCCAGGCGTTCCAGCTGCTATCGACGCTGACGGTCGAAGAGAACATCCTGCTACCCATGGAGCTCGACGGCCGCGCCGACCGGGCCGCGATGGCGCGCGTTGCGGCTCTCTGCGAGCGGGTGGGGCTCGGCGATCGCCGTGCGGCATTCCCCGACGTGCTGTCGGGTGGTGAGCAGCAGCGGGTGGCGCTGGCGCGCGCCGTCTTGGCGGAGCCCCGCGTCGTGCTCGCCGATGAGCCCACCGGTAGTCTCGACGAGGCCACCGGCTGCGAAGTGCTCGATCTCCTGACGGAGCTGTGCCGCGAACGCGGCTGTGCCGTCTTGATGGCGACCCACAGCCGACGCGCGGCCGCGGCCTGCGATCGGGCGTTGCGGTTGGAGGCCGGCACGGTCCTCGAGGCGGTGGTCGCCCCCGCGTGAAGCTCCTGCTGCGCAGCGCGCGCCGCGACCACGCTCGACACCCGGTGCAGGCGCTGCTCGCCGTGCTGGGCGTGGCGGTCGGGGTCGCCGTGGTTTTGGCGGTGGACCTGGCGAACCAGAGCGCCGAGCGCGCGTTCACCGCCAGCACCGAGAGCCTCGTTGGAAGGGCGACCCACCGCATCGACGGCGCGGTCGGGCAGGGGCTCCCCGACGAGCTTGTGCGGGTGCTGCGAGTCGACGCCGGCGTGCCCTCCGCGGCCCCCCGCATCACTGGCAGCGTGCGGACCGTTGCCGTGGGCGACCGGCCGACCCGCCAACTCACGCTCTTGGGCATCGACCCCTTGGCCGAGCGCGACGTACGGCCTTGGCTAGCGTTCGGTGGCCCGGCCGAAGGCTCCGCGCCCGGGCCCATCCCTGATCTGGCGGCGTTCTTAACGCGCCCTGGCGCGGTGCTAGCGACCGAACCGACGCAGCAACGGCTGGCGTTGTCACCGGGCGATTCGTTCACGCTCGACGTTCACGGCGTCTCGCGTCGAGCGGTGCTGGTCGGCACGCTGTCACCGCCGCGCCACGCCGCCGCGGGATTGACCAGCGTGCTGGTCGCCGATCTCGCGACCGCCCAGGAGCTGTTGCAGCGTGAGGGCGTCGTCGACGCGATCGATTTGTGCTGCGAGCCGAGCGGCTCTTTCGGCGCGGAGCCGCCGCAGCTGCGTGCCGTCCGCCGCCTGCTGCCCCCGGGCGCCCGCGTCGCAACGATTGGCGCGGCGACCGGCGCGTTGAGCGATCTGACGCATGCGTTCCGCACCAACCTCCAGGCACTGAGCCTGCTCGCCCTGCTGGTCGGGGCGTTCTTGATCTTCAACACCGTGCAGTTCTCCGTCGTGCGGCGGCGCCGCGCGCTCGGCACCCTACGCGCGCTCGGCGCGCAGCGGCGTCAGGTGTTTGCGGCGGTGCTGGTCGAGGCCGGCCTCCTCGGCGTCCTTGGCACCGCGCTCGGTTGTCTGCTGGGACCTTGGCTGGCGCGGGGGTTGGTGGGCCTCGTCGCGCAGACCATCAACGACCTGTATTTCACGCTCACGGTGACGAGCGTCGTGTTGCCGCCCGCGGCGTTCGCGAAGGCCGTGGCCCTCGGTGTGACGGTGTGCGTCGTGGCTGCGGTCGCGCCCGCGTTTGAGGCGACGCGCGTACCGCCGCGGGACGCCATGCTGCGCACGTCGTTGGAGGGCGCGTTCGCTCGGTCGCTGCCGCGCAGCCGCCGCTGGGCGCTCCTGTTCGGCGGGGTGGGGGCGTTGCTCCTGGCGTGGCCCACGCGGAGTCTGGTCCCGGCCTACGGCGGCCTGCTGGCCGTCCTCCTGGGGGCGGCGCTGCTGGTGCCAACCGCGTGCAGCGTGCTGCTGCGCCACGCGGCCACACCGTTGCGCGCCGTCGCCGGCGTGGCCGGAAGCCTCGCGGCTCGAGGCGCCGCGGGAGCCTTGAGTCGCACCGCCGTGGCGGTCGCGGCGTTGATGCTGGCGGTGGCTGCGTCGGTCGGGCTGGGGGCGATGATTGGCAGCTTCCGCAGTAGCGTCGCGAGTTGGCTCGCGACGTCGCTGCGCGCCGACGTGTACATCACGACGCGGGTGGCGACAGGCGGCCGCAACGAGGCATTGATCCTCCCCGAAGTGCTGCGAGCGCTTCGCGAGACGCCGAGTGTGGCGTCTAGCTTCACGTATCGCCGCTTCCGTGCGTCAGCTCGGCGGCGCGGGGAGCCGCTAGGCGAGGTGCAGATGGTCGGGCTTCAGACTGGGCCGCAGTTGTTGCCCACGTTCGAGCTGCTCGCCGGCGACGCCGAAGCCCTACCCGCGCGCCTGGGCGAGCCCGGCGGTGTGATGATCTCCGAGCCATTGGCGTATCGGCTGCAGCTGGGCGTGGGCGACACCTTTGACGTGCGGGCCGACGCCGGCGACGTCGCCCTGACGGTTGTGGCGGTCTTTCGCGACTTCGCTTCGGAGCACGGCATCGCGATGATCGATCGCGACGCGACGTACCATCGCCACTGGGCCGACCGGGGCGTGTCGTCGCTGGCCGTGTTCGGCGTGCCGGCCGCGGATGCGGACGCTCTGGCGGTGCAGCTCGATGGGATCGCGACGGCCGCAGGCCAAGCCCTGTCGGTGCAGTCCAGTCGAGGCTTGCGTGTCACGTCACTCGAGGTCTTTGATCGCACCTTCGCCATCACGGGAGCGTTGCGGATGCTGTGTCTCGCCGTGGCGTTTCTCGGAGTGTTCTGCGCGATCATGTCGCTGTCCTTGGACCGCCAGCGCGAGGTCGGCCTACTGCGTGCCCTCGGCGCGCTGCCGCGCCAGATCACGGCTCTCGTGTTGACGCAGACCGCCCTGCTGGGTCTGTGTGCGGGCGTGCTGGCGTTGCCCGTCGGCGTCTTGTTGGGCTGGCTCCTGACCGCGGTCATCAACCGGCGCTCGTTTGGTTGGACGCTGCTCGATCTCCACCTGCCGGTCGGTGTCGCCTTCGAGGCGCTGGCGCTGGCGTGCGGCGCGGCCGTGTTGGCCGCCGTTTATCCGACCTGGCGTTTTGCGCGCACGCCGATGGTCGACGCCTTGAGGGAGGAAGAATGAGATCATCGCGGATCGCGTTTCGTTGCCGTCGCCCGGTCGGCCTCGCGGTGCTGGTGCTCGTCGCGTTGGGGCTCATCGCTTGCTCCCCGAGTGTGCCAGCGCCACCCGGGAAGGCTCAACTCGAGGTCGGCGAGATCCTGCGCGGGGATGCCGCGGGCTATGCCCAGGCACTGGAACCCCGGTCGTTTCGCTTTCCTGCCGATCATGGCCCGCACCCGGCGTTTCGGACCGAGTGGTGGTATTTCACCGGCAATCTGATGGCCCCCAACGGCCGGCGCTTCGGGTTTCATCTGACCTTCTTTCGCAGCGCGCTCACGCCGGCTTCGTCGGCTGCGCCGCGAACCTCGGCGTGGGCGGCGGACCAGCTCTACATGGCGCACTTTGCGTTGGCCGATGTGGCCGGCGATCGCACATACGCCGCCGAACGGTTGTCCCGCGCCGCGCTCGATCTCGCCGGCGCGCGCGCGGCGCCGTTCGCCGTGTGGTTGCTGGATTGGCGCGCCGCGTCGGTCGACGGGGCGGTGGGCCTCTTTCCTCTTCGGCTCGCGGCGCGTGACGGCGCGGTCGCGTTGGACCTGACGCTGCGCTCGGCCAAGCCTCTGGTCCTCCAGGGCGAGGCCGGGCTGAGCCGCAAGAGCGCAACGCCCGGCAATGCGTCCTACTACTACTCCTTCTCGCGGCTGACGGCTGCCGGCTCCGTCCGGGTGGGCGAGGTCGAGTTCGCCGTCGAAGGCACCGCGTGGTGCGACCGCGAGTGGAGCACGAGCGCGTTGGGTGCGGAGCTAGTTGGTTGGGATTGGTTCGCGCTGCAACTGGCTGAGGGCACCGAGCTGATGATCTACCGCCTCCGGCGTGCGGACGGCACTGCTGCTGAGTTCAGCCGCGGGACGTGGATTGCCGCCGACGGTGCGGCGACGCGCCTCCGGCGTGAGGAGATCGTGGTTACCCCGGTTGGCGAGTGGCGGAGCCCGCAGACGGCGGCGACCTATCCGGCCGGGTTTGACCTGGCGGTGCCGAGGCTCGGACTGCGATTGGCGGTGACGCCTTGGATCGCGGATCAAGAGCTGTCGCTTTCGGTCCGCTACTGGGAGGGCGCCGTGCGCGTCGAGGGCGAGCGCGGGGACCGCGAGGTCACCGGCCACGGCTACATGGAGCTGACCGGGTATTGACCAAGGCCGTCGCGTGGGACCCGTTGAGACTAGAGGTCCGGCCGGAAAGCGCTTGGCGAGGCGAGTGGTGGCCTGGGCTCCCAGGTCGCTTAGTTTGGCGGTGGCAGCCGCAGCAGAGCCTCGGCCTGCGCCGGAGGCAGACCGGGGGCCCCGTCAAGTCGCGCGGCGAGCAGAGGCATCCGGTCGTGGCCCCAGAATGGCTCGCCGTCGAAGAAGAAGAAGGGCGCGCCGAACACGCCCAAAGCCACGGCTTCGTCGGTGTTCTCGCGCAGCTTCGTCTTGGTCGCCGCATCGCGGAGGCGGGCGTCGAGTCCCTCCGTCGATAGGCCTACGGCGCTCACGCACCGGGTGACGACCTCGGTGTCGGCGAGGTCCTCGTCGCGCTCGTAGCACGCAGCGAACAGCTCGCGCGCCAGCGCCAGCGACTCGGGGGCGTCTTGGTGCAGGGCGTGCGCGCGCAAAGCCTTGAGACTGAGAAACGGATGTACCGTCGGTCCGCGCATCACGAGGCCGAGTGCGTGGGCATTGCGGGCGACGTCAAAGATCGCGTAGCTGCGCGTGCTGGGCTCTTGGGCGATCGCGCGGCGGCCGCGCTGCTGCAACACCGCGCCGAGGACGAATGGCCGCAAGCGCCAGGACACGTTGTGCTCGCTCGCAAACGCCGCCGCCCGGGCGATCGCCAGCCAGCTGTAGCCAGAGACGAAGTCAAACCAGAAGTCGACAGGGCGCGGTGGTGAGGCGGGCGTGGTCATGGTCGCGGCGAGCCCGGTGGGGCGTCGCGGCCGAGCTTACCGAGGCATTTCGGCATCCGCGACGGCGCGCCGGCGAAGCCCCGGCATGAACCAGATTCCCGACGGCGTTTGGACCCGGCCGATCGCGGGCCGCAATCTTGGCGCGGCCTCGCTGGGCGAAGAGGTCGGTGAGTCTCCGACCCTTCTGGTGTTCCTGCGCCACCTCGGCTGAATCTTCACCCGCGAGTGGACCAGCGAGCTGGTGGCGGCGTCCGCGGCCGACGGCTTCCCCAGCCTGCTATTCTTCCACCCCGCTTCGGTCGAAGCCGGTGCCGAGTTCTTTGGCCAGCGCGCGCCTAGCGTGCGCGCCGCGGCCGACCCCGATCACGTCTACTACACGGCGTTTGGCCTGCGCCGGGGGAGCTGGCGCCAGCTGGCTGGCCTCGCGGTGTGGCTGCGCGGCGCACTTGCCTTCGCCCGGGGCCATGGGGTCGGGCGTCCGTCCGGCAATCCTCTGCTGATGCCGGGCGCGTTCCTGATCCGTGGGCGGCAGGTCGTATGGAGTCACCGGTCGCGTCACGCCGGCGACCACCCCGACCTGGCAGTTGTGCGTCGCCAGGCCGCGGCGGCGTCGGGCTCGCCCGCACCCTCGTGACGCGTCAGGCGTCTCTGGGGCAGTGCAAAAGAAACGTCAGGCCACGGGCGCGGCTGCCGTTCTCCGTCTGTTCGCGTGCCCTCGACTTGGGGCACGCCCCTTTCGGGATTTCATTCGACGGAGAAACTCTCGTGAAGCGACTTGCTTGGATTGTTGTTTGCACCTTCGCCATGCCCGCAGTTGCCGCGGCGCAGATCAGCTCGTTTGGCTCGTCCGTGGCGACCCGGGGTGGCGTCACTCCGGCGATCGATCTGCCCTCGGCGGCGTATGTCGGGGGCGGGGTCGACTTTGGTTTGTCGGGGCCGCCGTCCGCGACGGGCCTGCTCGCCTTCGGCGCCAGCCGCAGCTCGTGGCTCGGAGTACCGCTCCCCGCGGATCTCGCCGCGCTCACCGGCGGCCAGTTCGCCGGCATCATCAACGTCGCCATCCACGTGCCGCTTCCTCTGACCTTTGACGTGAGCGGCAGCGCCGCGTTCTCGATTCCGCCGGGGCCCTTGGTCCCGGGCACGTTCTACGCCCAGCTGTTCAGCCAGGAGCCCGCGACCGGCGCCCTGTTTGGCGCGTCGAGCCTCGGTTGGGGGATCGATGCGCAGACCGCGCCGGTGATTCGTTCGCTCAGCACGACCACGGTGGGCACCGGTTCGCCGCTCACGGCGAACGGCAGCAGCTTTCCCGCTGCCGCCAGCGATATCTGTGTGCTGCTGACCAATGGCCGCGGCGTGGCGGGCGCCCTGGTGCCGCAGCGCTCGACCGGCACCTCAGTCGTGGCGACCGTGGGCAGCGTGGCGCAGCCCGGGGCGCAGGCCTTTGTCACTGTGGCCACCGGGCGGGGCGGGTATCTCGACCCGCGCCTGGCGCCTTCGGGCGTCAGCTTCGGCCCCAATGACGTGCACACCTGGGTGAGCGACGGCACGCCCGCGGTGACGTTTCCGGCACCGGTGAGCATCTCTAGCCGCCCGCGCCCGGGCGGCCGTCGCGTGTGCACGGAGCTCTACTGGACCCACGACGGCACGACCGGCGATCTGGAGATGCGGATCCCAACCGGCCTGGTGTGTCCGCCTGGGACGCAGATCTTTCTGCAGTTCGACGCCGCCACTTGCTCCGGCTCCTTCGCCTTCGACTACTACCACAGCATCACCGCGGACGCCACGCTGAGCGCGTTCCAGTGCGCGAATCGGATTTGCCAGGTCGTGGAGCAGGCGTTCTTCGAGCGCAATCCACCGGAGAACGTCAGCTGCAACATCAGCATCGACCCCACGACCTTTGAGCCGCTGCTCCTGTTGAGCCCGCCGCTCGGCGAGATGTGGGACCCGGCGACACTCTACGGCTACTTGGCCCTCGACTGCCCGTAGGCCCGACGCCTCGGCGCGGCGTCCACGTCGAGCCCACGGAATTGTGGCCGATCCCGGCCAGCCCGGCCGGGATCGGGCCGCGGACTTGGTGCCGACGCCCGACGGCGGCTACGTGATCGTGGCCACGTCGAACTCCTTCGGCGCCACGTTGGGGGCACCCGAGGACGCGCTGTGGCGTTGCGTGTAGATGCAAACGGCTGGATTGGCGGGTCGTGCTTCGCCCAGGCTCCGTTCCTGGGATGACGGTGGTGCCGTTTCCCGAGGTCGCGGTACCCGTCGCCAGCATCCCCGCCAACGGCCACGTCGGTCTGCACTTCCGCTGGCCACTGGGCGTGCCGCCAGGCTTCGAGCTTGTTTGTGCAGTACGTGCTCTTGGACGACACCGGTCCGCAGGGGTTCTCTGCCTCGAACGGCGTCGTTGGGCGGACCTGAGACTGGGGCGCGAGCCCCTTGGCATCGGGGTTGGCGCGCCACGCCGGGCGCCGCGGCAGAAAAAGCCGGGGCCCGGTGTCCGGTTCGCGTGGTTGCTGTGGATCCCAGGGGTGTGGGCCGGTGAGGCCCGGCGATCTCCAACCCCTGCCGCAATCAGAGCCATGCTGCGAACTCTCTCTCTCTCGTCCGTTCTCGGTGCCGTCTTCGTCGTCGCTCCGATGGCCCAATCCGCGCCGAAGGTCATCGGCCCGACGGCCGTCACGCCGATGGTGCTCGCCCAGGACGTCAACACGTGCGCGCCCATGACCTGCTCGCCCGGGGGGATCGGGCCGGCGTTCAACCCCTTCACCGGTGCCGCCGCTTATGACCCGACCCGTGGCCGCGGGTTGTGGATTACCGACGGGCTCATGCTCGCAAAGGTCGACCCGCGGAACGGCTGCACGCCGCTGTGCCCGCCGATGCCGTTCCCCAACACGTCGCCGAACAATCCGGTCACCGGCATGGCCTACAATGAGATCACGAACACCCTGTTCGTCACCGATCTCAGCGGCGTGATCCGTTGGTACACGGTCACCGGAGGCTGCACGCTGAACATCGTCGGCCGCTGCATCGCGACGATCCCGCCGGGCCTGCGATTGACCGGCTGCGCCACGGACGACCTCAACGGGCTCATCTACTACACCGCCACGACCGCGACGATGTCGGGCGGGATGATCTTCTGCGCCCCACAGACCGCGCCCTGTGCCGTGAGCTGCACCTTCACCGTGAACAGCTGTGGTGGCAACCCGATGGGCCCGCTGGTGGGTTGCGCTTGGGACGCGTGTCAGGGCGGCATCTGGCTCACGGACGGTCGTATGACGACGCTGCGCCAGCTCGGCCCGGGCTGCGCGCTGGGCGCCGAGCTCCAGTGCTGCATCAACCCGACCTTCGAGCCCTACACGGGCATCGATCTGCTGCCGTCGACGGAAGACTCCGCCGGTACCAACTGTCAGAGCGGCACCTGCAACATCTGCCCGACGATGGAGCACGGGCTGGTCGGCGATCCGACGCTCGGCAACCCCAGCTTTGGCCTCTTCCTCGACGACGCGCCGTCGGGTGCCAGTGCCTTCCTGTTCCTCAACGTCGGTCCGTGCTCCGGCCCCGGCGTGTTCGCGCCGCCGCTGTGTGCGCCGCTGTTGGTGCCCGTGGTCCCGCCGCCTGGCTCGGCTGGCCCGTTCTTCGTGCCAGGTGCCGGCTGTGGCGACCTGTTCCTTCCGCTCAGCCCGTTCCCCAGCGCGCCATCGCTGTGCGGTCTGACTCTGAGCACCCAGTGGGTCGGCTTCTGCCCGGGTGGTGGCACCTTTGCCAGCAACTGCCTGAGCTGGACGATCACCTCCAGCTGACGCGGTGCCGGTCGCAAGGGGGCGACGGGGCGGTCAGCGATCCTATATCCTAGGGGATTGCGGCCGCCCCGTTCTCTATGTCCCAACCGCCCGACCCAATGGACCCGACGCAACAGCTCTTGCAGCGCTGGCACGCGGGCGATGCGTCGGCACTCGATGGTCTGCTCGACGAGCACTTGCCTTGGATCAGCAACTTCGTTCATGCCCGCCTCGGCCAGGGCCTGCGCACCAAGGAGCAGACGCAGGACATTGTGCAGGAGGCGCTGCTCGAGTTCCTCCGTTTCGGTCCGCGCTTCATTGTCGGGAGCGCCGGCCAGCTGCGGGGCCTGCTGTCGACGATCGTCATCAACGTCCTGAGCGATCGACGGGCGTGGTTCACACGGCGACGGCGCGATATGCATCGCGAAGCGCAGCTGCAGGAGAGCGGCGCCGTGGTTGTCGATCCGCGAGTCCGGTCGACGACCAACCCGAGCCGGGCCGCCGAGCGTGGCGAAGTGCGCCAGAGGATTCGTCTCGCGCTCGAGTTGTTGGATCCGCTGGACCGCGAGGTCGTGCAGCGTCACCACTTCGACGCCGAGACGTTCGTCGCGATTGCCGAGAGTCTGGCCACGACGCCGGACGCGATCCGCAAGCGGTTTCGGCGGGCTTTGGCGCGGTTGATGCGCACCGTGCGCGATCTCGAGTCGGGGACGGTGATGCACCACACCATCGTCGGCGACGGCCGGGAGGTCGGCGATGAGTGAGGTGACGCGCTTCGACAGTGATCCGTATGAACGTCTCGAGGAGGCGCTGCGACGCTACGACGAGTGGGAGTCGAGCGCCGGCCGCGAATCGGCCCAGGCGTTCCTCGCTCGGCACGAAGGCCTGCGCGACTTGCTCGAGCCCATGCTCGAAGAGCACGACGAGGTCGGAGTTGCGGATCGCGCGACGGGCGAGGATCTCGGCCTCGTGCTCGGCCGGCGCGGCGACGAGTATCGACTGATCCGCGAGATCGGCCGCGGCGGCATGGGCGTCGTGTATGAAGCCGAGCAAGTGCGGCTCGGTCGGCGAGTCGCGGTGAAGCGGCTGTCAGCGCACCTGAGCCAAGACCCGGCTGCCGTGGCGCGTTTTCGGCGCGAGGCGACGTTGGCGGCGGGCTTGGACCACCCCAACATCGCCAGGGTGTTCGACTTCGCGCTCAGCGGTGAGGGCGACGAAGGCGGCGGCGATGACTTCTTGGTGATGGAGCTGGTGAACGGCGAAGCGCTGGACCGCGTGGTCGAGCGACAGCGTGTCGAGCCGGCTCGGCACGACCCCGTCGCGGCGGTGCGCCTGGTCGCGCACGTGGCGGACGCGTTGGATCATGCCCACGCCGCGGGGGTCATCCATCGCGACGTCAAGCCGGCGAACATCCTGGTGCGGCATGACGGCGCGCCCGTGCTTACGGACTTCGGCTTGGCGCGCGAGACCGGCCTCATCGGCGTGACGGTCACCGGCGAAGGTGCTGGCACACCCGCCTATCAGTCGCCAGAGCAGATCCGTGGTCGGTCGACCGACCTGGGGCCGGCGACCGATGTCTTTTCGCTTGGCGCGACGCTCTACGAGCTGCTCACGCTGCGCAAGCCGTTCGAAGGGGGCAGCGTCGTCGAGGTGCAGCAGAGCATCCTCAGCTCGGAGCCTCGCGATCCGGCGCGGATCGATCGCCGTATTGGCCGCGACCTCGCTGCCATTGTCGCCAAGTGTCTGGAGAAGGCGCCGGCGCATCGATACGCCTCCGCCGGCCTCTTGGCGGCCGACTTGCGCGCGGTGCTCGAGGGGCGGCCGGTCATGGCCCGGCCGGTGCCGGCGTTCGTGCGCCTGACCCGTTGGTGTCGCCGCAATCCGCTGGCCGCGGCGCTGATTGGCGTGGCGGTGAGCGCCGCGCTTGGCCAGGCGTGGTCCCTGCGGGCCACGCAGGCGGCTCTGCGGAGCTATGACCAGGTGGCGATGAGCTCCGCCGTCGAAGATCTGCTGGAGGCCGCGGCGCGGCCGGAGCCGGCCTGGTCGGCGGCCGAGGCCGAGCGGCTACTCGACGAGGCGATGGCGCTGCTGGGCGAGACCCGCCCGCTCGAGGCCAAGCTGGCGACGCTCCAGGCCGCGGCCACGAGAGCCGAGCCGGAGGGCCGCCGCGAGCGGTTCATCCGCGAGGGTTTGGAGCGTGCCACGCTCCGGCTCGACAAGGTGCGCGAGGACGTGGTGCCGGAGCTGCGGGCGCGGCTGGACTGGGCACGCCAGGTGCGCCCGCGCTCCGTCGACGCGCACCGCGCGGCGTGGCGTCAGGTCGCCAGCGACGTCGCCGCGGATCCGCGGTTCGGCGGGCGCACGATCGAGGCGCAGCTTGGGCTCGTGCCGCTGCGTCGCGACAGCGAGAGCGGCCTCTGGCAGTTCCATCACCTGCGCTCGGGGGTCGCGCCGCGACCCGACCCCGACAGCGGCCAATGGCGGGTGGCGCCCGACACCGGGATCGTGTTCGTGCTGGTCCCCCCCGGGTCGTTCTTGATGGGGTGCCCCGACGAGGGCGAGAACACGTCGTTCCAACCAGCACACGAGGTCGTGATAGCCGAGCCGTTCTTCGTCGCAATGCACGAGCTCACGGTCGGTCAATGGCGTGCGCTCGGGAGGCCGGCGGCGGCGGGCCCGGGTGAGGATCAGGCCATCCCGATGACGGGGTCGACGTGGGAGGAATGCTCCTACCGATTCGCGCGGCACGGCCTCGACCTGCCGACCGAGGCGCAGTGGGAGTACGCCACGCGCGCCGGGACCACTACGGCGTGGTGGTGCGGTGCGTCGGTCGCGGGCCTCGGGCGCGCGGGCAACGTGCGCGACGAGGCCCTTCTTGCCGCCCCGGAGGTCAGCCCACCGACGGGTTTCTCGTTCGCCGAGACGAACGATGGATTCGCGACACTGGCGCCCGTCGATGCTCTGGCACCCAATGCGTTTGGCCTGCACCTCGTGCATGGCAATGTCGCGGAGCTGTGCCGCGACGACTTCGTTCTGTCGTTCGACGACGTCCGGCATCGCGACGCTGACGGTTTGCTGCAGGCCGATGATGCGGTGGCCGACATGGTGGCGGTGCGCGGCGGTGACCACTTCAGCGATGTCTTGTGGACCCGGGCGTTCGTGCGCTTGCGTTTCCCCAAGGACGACCGCCGCGGCGTCATCGGCTGCCGCGCCGTTCGGCCGGTCCACGACCACGACTCTCCGGCTCTCACTTCTGGTTAAGACCATGTTCCTCTCCCCGACTGCATGCCGCGTGGCTGGCGCCGTTCTCGCGAGCGCCGCCTTCGCCGTGACGCAGACGACGCTGTCCAACAGCAGTCCGCGCGCGTTCGCCGATGACCCATCGTCGTCGTTCACGTTCTTCATTGCGGCGCCCGATCTCACCACGGTGGCGCTGTACGCGGTGGATTGGTCGGTGATGCCGGTGCCCTCGGTGACGGAGTTGCGGCGCTTCCCCGCGGGGCCGAGCGCTGTGTTGATGCCGGAAGGGCTGGTGGTGACGCCCTCGGGCCGGTTGTTCTTCGCCGCAGACGACGGAACGGGCGCGGGGCGGGAGCTCTGGACGTCACTCGGGTCGCCGGCATCGACCGTGCCCATCGACGTCGCGTCCGGCGCCCCCTCCTCGTCGCCCGCCGAGATCCGGCCGGTGCCGTCGGGGGCGGGCGTGTACTTCGCGGCCCGAGACGGCGCTCGCGGGGAGGAGCTCTGGTTTAGCAATGGGACCGGTGCCGGCACGGTGCTGATCGCGGATATCGAGACCGGTCCCGCGGATTCGTCGCCGCGCGACCTGACCGTGCTGCCCAACGGCGATGTGATCTTCAGCGCGTTTCGGGCGACGGCGGGCCGCGAGCTGTTTCGAGCCAGCTCCGCGCCGGGCACCGCGGCGCTTGTTGCCGACATCCGGCCGGGCCCGGCGAGCTCGGGGCCGACGGATCTCTTCGTCTTGGGGCCGAACGACGTGGTGTTCTCCGCCGACAACGGTGTCACGGGCCGGGAGCCGTGGCGCACCGACGTCGTCAGCACGACGGCTCCGTTGCTCGACCTGGCGCCCGGCGCCGCCGACTCCGCGCCGCGGTCGTTCGCCCGGCGCGGCGGCGAGCTCGCCTTCGTGGCTGACGACGGCGTGCGTGGTGACGAGCTCGTCCTCTTCAGTCTCGCGACCTCGACGCGCATTCCCGTCGCCGAAGTCCGGGCCGGGCCCATCGGCGGTGGGGTCCGCGAGCTCCTCGCGGTGGGCAATCGCCTCTTCTTCAACGCCGACGATGGCGTGACCGGCGCCGAGCTCTGGGCCCTCGAGCCGACGCGCGTCGTGAGTCGGGTGGCGGACCTCCGCACAGGGCCGATCGGCTCCTCTCCCGAGAACCTGATCGTGCGCGGTGGCCGTCTGTTGTTCACGGCCGACGACGGCGTCGCCGGTCGCGAGCTTTGGTCCGTTCCCGTCGACACGTCGACGGCCCCGGCTCTGGTGCGCGATCTACGCCCCGGCGCCGCCGGCGCGCAGATCGCCGAGGTGTTCGGCGCGGACGCCGCGGGCGCCGGTCTCGCGCTGTTCGGGGCAAATGGGGATCCGACGATCGGCGGCGCGGCGGCGTCGCGGCAGGGTCTCGAGCTCTACCGCTCGGATGGCACGGCACTCGGCACCCTGCTCCTTGCCGACTTGCAGCCGGGCAACGATCTGCAGCCGGAGCTGCTGGGCACGTTTGCCCAGCGCGGTGCCAACGCCGACTTCGAATACCGCGTCGTCGGTGGCCCCGCTGCCGGCTTCGGCGCCATCGTGTTCTCGACCGGCCGTGGCCCCTCGGTGCGCGTGCCCGGCATTGTCGGCCCGCTGCAGCTAGCGTTCCCGCTCATCGGCACCGCGCCGGCACCGCTCGACCAGAGTGGCCAAGCAACGCTGGCGTTCTCGGTGCCGCTGGGGTTCTCCTTCTTCACCCTCGGCGCGCAGGCCCTGGTGGGGGAGGCTGGCTTCTTTGCGCTGTCGAACGTGCACATCGGCGAGGCGGGGGCCATCGACCTGACTGGTTGCGCGTGCCCGAGCGGCTGGTCGCTTTGCTCCGCCAGCGTGTTCGTCGATGACGGCTATTACTACCGGCTCGAGTTCCAGCCGACGGGATCGGTGCCCACGGCGACGGTGACGCTGTCGGTGTGTGAAGGCACCGCCGGCGCGTGCGATGCGCCGTTCCACCAGGTTGAGCTGGTCGGCGACAGCGAGGTCCAGGTCATCGAGGGCTTTCAGGCGATCGGCGAGACCGACCGGATCGAGGTGCGGCTGCAATGCGGCGCGGATGCACCGTCCTGCCTGCTGTTCGAGCTGAAGTGCTGAACCACTGGATGGCCTGACGCTCGAGGTCGGCGCGCGGCGCCGGCAGCCGGCGTTGGCTAGAATGTTGAGTCGCCCCGCGCCCCCCGGACCTTAACCCCTCATCCGGTATGCGTTGGCTCCTACTCGTCGGGCGTTGTTCGCCCTTTCTCTGTCCGTCGGTTTGGCCGTTCTGCTGGTGTGGAGCGCGAGCCGCAGGGCTCCCACCGCGGTGCGCGTCGGCGGCGACGTCGCGGCCACGGCTGAATGGCTCCCGGACGACCTGCTTTGGGTCCCCAATGGCAGGGTCGTGATGGGCTCGACCGCCCAAGCCCTGATCGATCTGGTCGAAACCACAGGCGGACGTGCGTCCACGCGCCGTGCCTCGCTGCGCGCGTTTGCGCCCGAGCTGGGACCGCGCGCGGTCGATGTTGCGCCGTTCTGGTTGCACCGGTTCCCCGTCACGAATGAGCAGTACCAGCGCTTCGTCGAAGCGACGCGCCATCGTTTCCCATTCCACTGGTGGAAGCTCGGCGCAAGCGCGCACTTCCAGGCGACGCGGGCGACCGCGCGGGCGGAGTTTGGCGATGTGCTTCCCGAGCTCTACTACTGGCAGGCGCATTGGCGCGATCTACCCTGCTCGATCCCTCAGCACGCCGAGCGGCAGCCGGTGACCTTTGTGAGCTATCGCGACGCCCTGGCGTTCTGCGCCTGGGTCGGCATGCGGCTGCCGACCGAAGCGGAGTGGATTCTGGCCGCGACCGGCGGTGTGCAGCAGCAATACCTTTGGGGTGACGAGTGCGACGACGAGACGTTGGCCGACCTGGGGCTCGATGGCCGTGTCGCCAGCGGACCGCGCGATGTTGACGGTCTCGGCGCGGTTGCCCGCGGCGTGTTTGGCCACGAGGGCTTGGTGGGGCTCGTTTGGCACTGGGTCGGCAGTCGCGGCTTTCTGCCGGTCGACTCGGTCGCCGCCTTCCAGGCTGAATGGGCTGAGATCGAGCGCCGGGACAGGGGCGCGTCGATCGGGCCACCGGAATGGAGCCGCGACAAGCGCATCCTGAAGGGCGGGTCCTTCTTGTCGAAGGAGAACCCGGCCGAGCTCCGCATCGGGACGCGGGCCTCGGTGATGCCGCAGCAGACCCTAGAGGCCGTGGGGTTTCGGGTGGCCAGGGGCGTGGAGCCGGCGCGGGCGATGTCCGCATCGCGGATCGCGCTGCGCGAGGAACAGCAGGGTGATGGGCGCTGGTCGTTCGCGGGCGTCAGCCGGTGCTCGCCGAGCAAGTCGGTATCGAGCGCTACCACCTGAGCGAGGGCGGCAAGCTGATGCTCGACTACGACGCGGTGTCCGTCATCCCGCTCGAGCCGATCACCCGTACTCAGGGCGCCGCGGTGGAGGAGCAGCGGGCATCGACGCCAACGGAGTCGACGGCGCTGGGGCTGCTGATTACGACGGAGCCGCTGGCCCATCCCGAGTTGGCACCGGGCATCTACACGGTGGAGTCGCGGCCCGCGGATCTCTCGGTCCAGCCGCCGGGAAGCGGGGTGGCCGACGCAGCAAAGCGCACGCTCATCTTTCGGGAGTGTCCAGGGGCTGTCGTCGCAGCGATCACGGCACGGGATGCCGTTGGCTTCAGCGACGCGGCGACGCGCCCGCACGTCGCAGTGGGCACCGACGCTGGACAACAGCGCGTGACGTTCACCTGGGCTGTTCGGGTGTCCGCCCGGGCCGCGGGCAAGAGGATCACCGTCCGGGTCCCCGTGACGCTTGCGGCATCGGCCGCCGCCGGTCCATCTTGGCGGTTGCCCCGGCCGCAGTGATCTACAGTTCTACCACGACGGGTACGGGCGTCGCGGGCGGCGCGTCGACGCGGAAGCGCACCGCCGCCTGTCGGCCGCCGGGGCTTTCGACCTCCAGCAAGTGTCGGCCGGCGGGCAGTCGGCGACGCACCAGGCGGGCGTCACCGGTCAGGTCTTGCCACGGCTCGACGCAGCGCGGCCGACCGTCGGGATCGCACCAGCGCAGGCGAAGGCGACTCGCGTCCTGTGCGGCGGCGGACTGCACCTCGACGACTTGTTCGACGCCGGGCTCGATCGTGATTTCGGTGCGCGCGGTCGTGTCCGCTTGGACCTCGACGCTCACCGACATCATGGTCAGCGTGCGGCCCGTGAGGAACGCCGTCCAGCGGCCGGGCGCGAGGTGCGTGAAGTGCGCCGCACCTTCGCGAATCGGTACCGGGTCCATGGTGTGCCCACCTTCGTCGACGATGGACACGGTGCCGCTCGCGCACGGCGTGCCGTCGGGCCGCCGCACGTGGACGATCGCCGCCCCGGGGCGCCGGATCACCAAGGTCCCGAGGTCCAGCTCCTGCCCGGGTTGCAGCGAGAAAGGGCCAAAGAACTCGGTCCAGACTTCGGGCGTCTCGACGAGCAGAGAGAACGCGACGTCCAGCGGTGGCAGCGGTCCGAATCGAAACGCCCCGCGGTCGTCGGCCCTGATGTAGCCGTAGCCCGCGACGCGGCTGGTCAGCAGCAAGCGGGCGCCGCCGGCCACGGCGCGGCCGTCTTCGTATTGGAGGCGACCGTGCAACGCGGCCGTCGGCAGGTGGCCGGTCGCCGCCACGATCTCGCACACGCCGTCCCTGGGCCGCGCTGTGACCCCGGTCGCGACTGCCGCGGACCAGGCGCTCGACGGGTGGCGGACGACCAGCGTGTAGGGGCGCTCTTCGCACGCGTCGAGCCGAAACCTGCCGCGGTCGTCGGTCGTAACCGTGGGGACCGGGATGCCACCGGCGTCCGGCGTCGCCTCCACGCTCAGACCGGCGAGCCCGGTGCCCGCGTGGTCGCGTACGATGCCCTCGAGGGTCTGCGGGCGGGTGAGGGTCCCGCTCCACTGCAGGTCTTCACCGGCGCGACCGCGCAGCACCGTTGAGGCGCGTTGGCCCGCGGCGCCGAAGGCGTGCAGATGCAGGTCGCGGTCGGCGGGGACGCCGTCGATCTCAAAGTGACCGTCCCGTCTCGACCAGCACACCGACTCCGCCCACCGCGGCGCGAGGTTGTGGTCTTGCCCGGCTTCGCGCACGACGACGCGTGCTGGCGCCGCTCGTCCGGCTTCGTCGACCAGTTGCCCCGACAGCCGTAGGCCGCGGTGCAGAACGACGGTGAGGTCCGGCGTTGGCTGTTGGCGATGCACCGCCACCGCGTCGTGCCAGGTGGCGAAACCGGGGGCGCGAACCCACACGTCAACTTTGCCGCCAAACACCACCAGGCCCGGTCCATCGAAGCGCCCGGCGGCGTCGGTGCGGGCGATCATCGGCGGGATGGTGGAGTCGTCGCCGACCTTGGCGCCGTGCAGCGCGACCTCCGGCAGCCGGCGGCCGACTTGGACGAGGGCGCCAGAGATGGCCTCGTCGTTCTGATCCACGACGGTGCCGCCGAGGCGGTAGCGCGTGCGGTCGGCGCTGAGGTCGATGTCGAGGTGCACGGTTTCTCCGGGCGTTCCCGGGATGGGGCGCAGCGGCTTCGCCGCGTGACCCGGGGCCACCACGGAGTAGCCGCGTCCGACGGCGACCGAGCGCACCGCGAACGCCCCCGCGGCGTCTGAGCGCGCCACGACGCAACCCTCGTCGAGAGCGTCCCCGCGCGAGATCCAGATGCCGGCGCCAGCGATGGCCGCGCCGTCGCGGCCGACCACGCGGCCGATCAGATGCACGCCTCGCGGAATCGTGAGCTCGCCGTGGGCGGCAACGCCAGGTCGAACGGTGCACCGCGTCGCTCCGCCACGATCGCCCGTCACGAGGTAGCCCCCCGGCGCGAGGTCGCCGACGTCCACCATGCCGGCGTCGCTCGATCGCAGCCATCGCTCGGTCAACCATGGATTGGCGACGCGCTCCGGCACGATGCTGACCAGCACGTCGGTCGCGGGGTTGCCGTCCGACCACTGGACAGTGAGCTCGAGGCGGCCGCGCGGTTGTGTGGCGACCGTCACGGGCTCGCGGCGCGAGATGTGGTCGCGCGCGCGCGCGGCGGAGCGTTGGGCCTGCGCGGCGGCGGTTGCCGGCGCGGGCGCGGCAGCCACTGGCGCGGGGGGCGGCGAGCCGGCGTCGGCCGACCACCACAGCCACGCACCGACCAGTGCGGCGCCGGTGGCGCCCAGCGCCGCGGCGACGCGCGGCTGGCGCGGTGCGCCTAGCGCCGCCGGCCACAAGCGCGCACCAGATGCTCGGCGCATCTCTCGGGCGCGCGCCATGACAACGCTGCGGACCGCGGCCAAGCTGGTCGCACTGGTGGTGATGGCGGCGGCGAAGCCCGCCGGCAGTGATTGGCGTAGGATGTCGGCGCCGCGCTTGAGTCGAGTCCGCACCGTTTCGGGTGGACAGCCGAGAGTGTGAGCGATCTCCACCGCCGACAGGCCGTGGACCCAGCGCAGCGTCAGCACCTGGCGATAGTTAGGCGGTAGGCCGCCCAGCTGCGCGGCGACGTTTTCGGCGATCTCGGCGCGTTCGGCGGCGTCCGCGGGATCGGTCCAGTGTTGCTCCGCGAGCCGCTGCGGGTCGAGGCGGCGGCGTCGCCGGCGCTGCTCCCGCTTCGCTTGGTGGATCAAGATGCCAATGATCCACGGCATGAAGGGCCGCCCCGCGTCGTAGCGGTCGGCGTGCTCCATCGCCTCGAGGAACGTCGCTTGGACCAGGTCTTCGGCCTCGGTTTCGCGATGGCCAAGGTGGGCCGCGATCAGCAGCAGCTCGGGTGCGATGCGGTCGTACACCGCCGCAATCGCGCGCGGATCTCGCCGGCGCTGGAAGCGGGCGAAGAGCGGACCGACCTCATCATCGGGGGGCGGGCTCGCGGGCATGGGGTTCGACGGCATCGTCCTACTTCACTCGAGCGGGTGTCGCCGTTTCGGAATCCGCGGTGTCGCGGCGGGTCTGGGCGTGTGCTGGAAGGTGATGTTTATCAATGGCTTACGAGTGGTTTGTAGTGTCCGCAGGGAGATCGGGGCATTTTCCGAACCGAGCCGAGGTGCCCGGGTGAAGTGCTGGAAGCGGGCGAGCCCGGTCGCGACGGTGCGCTCGATCCTCGCCGCATTGCCTCCCTTTCCTGCTCGTCAGACCGATGTCCGAGATCCACACCCAGCATCGCCTCCTCTCGCCGGCCGTCGCGGTTTTCCTGTTCGTCGCCGGGTCGCTTCCGGCGCAGGTGTTCATCGTCGATGAGGCCGGTGGCCCAGGCGCTCAGTTCACCGATCTGCCGGCTGCCATCGACGCCGTGCCAGACGGCGCGACGTTGCGCGTGCGTGCCGGCGACTACTCGCCGTTCAGCATCGACGGCAAGGGCATCGCGGTGGTGGGCGAAGTGGCCGGCGAGGTGCGGATCTCGAAGTTCGGGCCGGCGCAGGTGATCGAGAACACCGGCGCTGGCCAGATGGTGCTGCTCAAGAACCTATCCATCGCCCCGACGTCCGGCTTGGGCGCTCTCCTGATCGTCGCCAACTGTCGCGGTCCGGTTCTGGTCGAGAACCTGGACACGACCGTCACGGTGGCGGCTGCGACGTTCGTCGTGCACACCTGTGACAACGTGCAACTGCATCGTTGCCAGCTCACCGATCTAGGGTTTGCGTCCCGGCCGCGATTGCTGGCGATCGACAGTGGGTTGCATTTGCGCGACACGGACCTCCGGGGGCCGACGTCGGGCGTCGGGACGATTGGCGCCTTGCCGGCCAACCCGGCTCTCGAGCTCGTGCGCACTCGAGCGATCGCGGTGCGCTCGTCGCTGACCGGTGGCCGCGGCGGTCTGTGCTGTCTGCGTGGCGGCTCGGCGTCCACGCCGGGTGGTGTTGGCGTTCTCGTCTCTGACAGCAGTGAACTGATTGCTCTGCGCACGACCGCCACCGGCGGTCGCGGTGCGGACGAGTACACCTCGCAGTTCGGTGGGTTCATTCCGGCCTCGGCCGGGGGCATCGGGATCGTGGTCAGCGACAACGCCACGGCGCGCTTCGAAGGAGATGAGCCGCGAGGCGGCGTACCAGGAATCGGCGGAGAGACGTTCGGGGCGCCGTCGGTCCTGCGCTCGGGCGGCACCATTGCGATCGACCCCGAGTCGGAGCCGTCGGCCGGCGACCTCCAGGGGACACCGGTGCGCGGCCAGACGGTGCGGTTCACCCTTGACGCGGCGCCAGCGAGCGTGGCGGTGTTGCTGCTGTCGACGAGCCAGGCGCAGATGGTGCCCATTGAGCCGCTGGCGCTCGGATCGGTGCTGTTTCCCATCGCGCTCGCGATCCCGACGGCCTCGGTCCCGGCTACCGGTGTCCTCGAGATTGACTACACCATCCCCGCGAGCAGGCAGCTCGGCGTCACGACCTTCGGCCAGTTCGCGAGCCTGCATCCCACGCGGCAACGCATTTGGTTGACCAACCCGTTCGCGCTGCACGTCAACCAGTGACGTGCCGGTGACCGCCGCGCGCCGGTGACCTCGGGCGCGATTGCCGGCCTAGCGCGCGAACGAATCAGCGATCTCGGCGAGGGCGGCGTCGAGCTCCTCTCGATCGTAGTAGCGTCCTCGGACCACCACGCCGACGACGCCATCGAGATGCGTGAGCGACTCGAGAGGATTTTTCTCGAGAAGCAGCAAGTTGGCCCGGCCCCCGACTTGGAGCGTGCCGAGTTCGTCGGCCTCGGCACGTTGTGGTGGGTGTCGGCGCAGGAAGGTCTGGACGTTGGTGGTGGCGGTCCGGAGTGCCTCGTACGGCGTCAAACCCGCGACGACGAGATCCCGCAGCTCTTCGTGCAGCGACAGGCCGGGAATCAGCGTGGGCAGTGACGCGTCCGATCCGGCCAACAGCAGCACACCCTCGTCGTGCAGGGCTTTGGTCAGCACGTGCACGAAGGCGTACTTGTCCTTCATCTGTTGCGCGAAGGCATCGGGATCTGGTCTTCGGACCAGGTAGTTGTAGCGAGGCTCCCACAAGCGCCGGACCGATGGCGCGATGAAGCGGACCTCGGGGCGGTCGAGCATGGCCTGCAGATCGTCGAGCTGTCGCAACACGTTGCGGATGAACGCGGTGTTGGGGATGACGACTGCTCTGCTCTGTCGCGTCAGGCGGGCCAATCGGCGTGGGGTGTCGGCCTCGCTTACCGCGGTCGTGTCGTAGGCGCCGAAGTACTCTTCGGCGTGGGCGATGACCGTCTGACCCGAACGCAACGTGGCTTCGACGCCGAGAGCCTCGGGCACGTGGCCGAACACGGTCATGCCCACTTCGCGCGCGGCTCTGAGGATCGCCGCGTGGGTCGCCGGTGGCAGCGCGTCGTAGACCTTGATGTAGTCAAACCCGGCAGCGTGCTGCTGGCGCACCATCTGTGCCCCGGCCGTCGCGTCCGCGACGGGCGTCTGAAACGGGCCCGTTGGTGGGTCTCCGTCCAGGGCGGAGCCGGCGGAGTAGATGTCCGGCCCCCTCAGCTCGCCGTCGAGGATCCGCCGACGCAAGTCGAGGACTCGGAGCCGGTCGCCGCTGAAGAGGTCGAGCCCGTCGCCGCCCAGGTTGCACACCGCGGTGACGCCGAATCGCAAGTACAGAAGACACTCCGACGCGTGGCCGAAATGCACGTGCATGTCGGTGAGTCCAGGCAGCAGCCACTGCCCATCCGCCTCGATGACGCGCGTCCCTTCGGGGATCCGCAGGTCCGCCGCCGCCCCCACGCTGCGGATCCGGCCGCCGGAAACCACGACGGTCGCATCGGCGATCACTCGGTTGCCGTCCATCGGAATGAGGTTGCAGTTCACGATGGCGAGGTCCTCGGCTTGGGCGCGCGCTCGCGGCGTCATGGCCATGGCAACGATCCCAACGAGGACGAAGATCGGGACGGTGCGGCGGCTCATGACGGCGATCATCGTCGCACGCGGCCCGGCGCTCTTGGACGAATCAGACTTCCCGGCTGCGCGTGGCACGTCGCTCGCGCCGAAACCGACCGGGACTGATGCCGACCGCGCGCCCGAAGACGCGGTTGAGATGACTCTGGTCGCAGAATCCCGCTTCCTGAGCGATCTGGGCCAGAGAGCGTGGCGAGCTACGAAGAGCGTTCGCCACCCACTCCGTTCTGAGTCGCTGCACGTAGTGCCCGAGCTGGATGCCGTAGTAGGCGCGAAAGGCCCGACTAAGGTGCTCGGGGTTCACCGACGCCTCACGCGCCAAAGTCTGGAGGCTCAGGCCTCGGCGATACTCTTCGACTACGCGGTTGTGGACCTGGCGCAGCCAGCTTGGCGGCTGCCGTCGCGTCGTCGATGGAGACTCCGTCAGAACCTCCCAAAGCAGCCCCTCGTAGATCAGTGCCGCGTCCACGCTCGGGTTGAGAAACTCCGCGTACATCCGCCAAGCCGCGTCGACGGCCAAGCCGCGCTCGCGGAATCGGATGCCCCGGGGCGCTGCCGCCGATTGCCGGTTGTCGAGCCAAGCTGCGACGAACGAGCGGGTCGGGCGATCGCCGTAGCGATTCTCGTGGTGGGCGTCACCCGGCTTGACGAGTAGGGTCCCGGGTCCGCAGTCGTGGTCTCGCCCCTGAACGGTCTCTCGGTTGCCGCCGCTGAGAATGAGGGTGAAGTTGCCCTCCTCGTGATCGTGGCGCGGCAGGAACACCCCGGTCGGGTGTTCCTTTTCGAGGAGCAGCAACGGCCCGAGACTGGTCGAGACGAATTGGCGTCGAACGACGTAAGGGGGCTTCATGCAGAGCGCGGCCTGCCAGTGTAGCGGTCGATGCTGGCTCGAGGTCACCCTGCCTCCCATGGCTCGCGAGGGGCCGGTCTGGCGCCGTCTACCAGTCGTTTGGGGGGCGCGCCGGGGGGCGATTACGGCCGGTCGTGCGCGCGCACCGCCGAAAGTCGATCGACCGTAGCGTCTGATCGGGGCGCTCCGCCCCAGGCCCGACGACGGAGCTCGAACGCTGGACTCAGTGTTTGACGCGTTGTCCGGTTAGATTGCGCCGGCCCGTTTGCCTCCCTGCCGTGCGGGACCCCGATTTCGCGACCATGCCAGGCGACCATCCTCCGTTCCCCCTTCGCCGACCGACTTCCATCGAGGAAGTGAAGGCGCGGATCGCGCACTTCCGATCCCCGGAGGCTGCGGCTGCCCCCGCCGAGCTCAGGGTGCGCCCGAGCGATGTGTTCGTGGCGATGTACTCGAAGAGCGGGACGACCTGGATGCAGCAAGTCGTGCACCAACTCCGCACTGGGGGGGATGACGACTTCGAGGAAATCAGCTGCGTGGTGCCGTGGCTCGAGAGTGCCCGCGATGCCGGTATCGATCCGCTGGCCGAGCAGCGCGGTGCGTTTCGCGCGTTCAAGAGCCACCTCTCGGCACGCGACTTGCCAAAGGGCGGTCGTTACATCACGGTCTTTCGCGATCCCGAGAGCGTCCTGCGCTCGTTCTACGATTACTTCGACGGCTGGTGGTTCGAGGCTGGTTCCGTGTCGATCGAGCAGTTCGCGCGCGGGTTCTATCTCACGGGTTCATCGGCGGGGCGTCATTGGGATCATCTCGTTGACTGGTGGCCGCGTCGCGACGCACCCCAGACCCTCCTTCTCTGCTACGAGGATATGGTGGCGGCGCCGCATGCCGTGCCGCCGCTCGTGGCTGACTTCCTGGGGCTGTCCATCGACGCACGAAAGATGGACCGGGTGGTCGACGCATGTTCGCGGGAACACATGGCGCGCAACGTCCGGCAGTTCGACGACCATGTGCTGCGTGAGGCCCGCGACCCCATCTGGGGACTTCCGGCCGGCGGCGACTCGGCCAAGGTGCGAGCGAGCGACGCCGGCGATCGTGGCCGTGGGGCGGGGCTGCCCGAAGCGGTGCGGGCGGATCTCGACCGGGTCTGGCAGGGGGTCGTGACGTCGGTCCTCGGCTTCAGGAGCTACGCCGAGTTGCGCGCGGCCATGCCAAACCCCCTCGGCGTCGCCCGCTAGCGGGTTGCCGAGCGCTTACGAGCACTGGCGCCATGCCACGAGCGCCGTCAGCAGCAGGCCGAGCACGGCCAGGCGCCCCGCGACCCTCCGAACTCCCGGGGTTCCTGCCGGTCGAGCTCGGCTCTCGAGCTCGCGACGCGGCGCGCGCTCGTAGACGGCGCGCCCGGGCGGCGCATCCGGGGGCTCGTTGAAGGGTGTCGACGATTCGGTGTTTCGGCCCATCCGTTGGGTGTGTCCACCTGGGAGTGTGGCCGATGACCGGTAGTGCGAGCAAGATGACGCTCATGACGAACCTTCGGCTCGCAGCAAGCTCGACGCTGGGGATGTTCGCCGCTGCGGTGGTGTGGCTCTCGATCGGCTGGGGTTGTAGTTCCCCACGGCCGAATGGAGAGGGTCCGGCGGCCGAGGGCCGAATGCCGCCCAACATCGTGCTCCTGTTGACCGACGACCAGCGCGCCGACGCCCTCGGTTGCGCTGGGCACCCCGTGTTGCGCACGCCGCATCTCGATGCCATGGCTCGGCGAGGGCAACGTTTCGCGCATGCCTTCGTCAGCACGTCCATCTGCGCGGCCAGCCGCGCCAGCATCCTGACCTCGCTGCACGAGGGCGTGCACGGCTACACCTTTGGCACGTCGCCCCTCGCTGACCAGTTCACGACCGAGAGCTACCCCGCGCTGCTCCGCGCGGCCGGCTATCGCACGGGGTTGGTGGGCAAGGTTGGGGTGAAGATGCCCGCCGGCGCGCTGGCCAGGCTATTCGACCATTGCGAGCCGATGACGCCACCTTACCGCGCCGACGGGCCCGACGGTGACGCCCGCCACCTCACCGACCGGGTTGGCGACGCGGCGATCCGCTTTCTGCGCGCCGAGGACTCGCGGCCGTTTTGCTTGTCGGTGAGCTTCAACGCGCCGCACGCCGAAGACTCGAACCCCAAGCAGTACATATGGCCGCCCACCGAGGATGGTCTGTACCGCGAACCGCCGATAGCCAGCGCCGGCCCGGAGGAGGCCGCTTTGTTCGAGGCACAACCAAGCTTCCTGCGTGAATCGCTCAACCGCGAGCGTTGGGCTTGGCGTTTCGATACGCCTGCCAAGGCGCAGAGCATGATCGCCGGCTACTACCGCATGATCAGTGGCGTGGACCGCGTGGTCGGCCGCATCGTCGACGCGCTAGCCGATCGAGGCGTGGCCGACGAAACCGTCATCATCTTCTCCAGCGACAACGGCTACTTCCTCGGTGAGCGCGGCTTCGCGGGCAAGTGGCTGATCCACGAGCCATCGATTCGGGTGCCGTTGGTGGTCGTCGCCCCGCATCTGCCCGACGTGCGTGGCGGTGTGGTGCAGCAGGCGGTGGCTCTCAATCTGGATCTGGCGCCGACCATCCTCGACTTCGCCGGCGTGGCGATCCCCGAACACTATCAGGGCCGCAGCCTGCTGCCGTTGCTGCGCGGCGCCGCACCGGATTGGCGCGACGATTTCTACTACGAGCACCGCTTCGCGCACGCTCGCATCCCCAAGAGCGAGGGCGTGCGTGACGCGCGTTGGACGTACGCGCGGTACTTCGAGCAGGACCCGGTGTTTGAAGAACTCTACGACCGCGATGCGGACCCGGCGCAGCGCCACAACTTGGCCGGGGCGCCGGAGTCGGCTCCGGTGTTGACTCGACTGCGAGCGCGCTGCGACGAGCTAGGCCGCATCGCGCACCGGCGCAACTGAGGCTTGGCCGGGCCGTACGGATTGGGCCGTCAGAGCCCAATCAGAACCGCGGTGCCGTTGGCCGCAGTGACTCCGAGGGGGTTGGCTGGCGCCAACGGGTCGGCCACCAGCCACGTGTGGTAGACCCGCTGGCCGACCAGCTCCAGGCTGCGCGGTAGCGGGATGACAAAGGTGGCGGCGCCGATCCGGTCGGTGAACAGCGGCAACGCCGCGTCGGGCGACACCACAAGGTCGCAGCCCGGGGCGCTGCCGATCAGCGATAGCGGCAACGGCAACGGGACCGCGTCCCAGGCGTCCGTCGACAGGCCGAGCACCATCGCCGCCGCAGTCGTCGGGGGAGCTCCGCCGAGTGTGACCGTATAGGCCTGACCGATGGTTGGGGTGCCGGTCCCGCCGCTCGTGGGGATGCCGGCCGACCCCACGCAGGTCGGCGAGCCGAAGCTCGACAGCACGCCGGCCGGGCTGCGGAGTCGGTTCAGCTCGTCCGAGAGCGCTTGTTTGGCCCGCGTCTGCTCTTGCGTCAGAACCAAGCGGGCGAGGTTGAACAGCTCGCGCGGGTCGAACCAGAGATCATAGAGCTCGTCCTGCACCGAGCCGCCGCCGTAGAAGCGGATGAGCTTGTAGCGGAAGTCGCGAATCGTCGCGAATCCTGTCGTCCCAACGGCCGTGAAGTCCTTGCTGGAGAACTGCTCGGCAAACGTGAACTGCCGGATGGACGGTCGGCCGGGCTGCTGCAGGTAGGGCACGACTGGTTGACTGTCGAGCGGCAGCCACGGCGGGACGATCGAAGTCGCGTCGGTCCCGGTGAGCTCGAGGATCGTGCCGAACAGATCGACCGCGGCGATCGGATGGTCGACTTGTCGACTCGGACCGACCACGTCGGGGCCGCAGACGATCAGTGGCACGCTGATGCCGAGCTCGTAGGGCGTGCTTTTGCCTTTGGAGGGGTCGAACGGCGGCTCGATCACCGCGCTGTCGGTGCCGTTGTCGGACAAGAACAGGACGTTGGTCGTGGCAAGCTCGGCGCCCAGGGAGCCCAGCAGCCGGCCGATCTCCATGTCCATGGCTTCCACCATGGCTTTGTAGAACGGGATCGGCTCCGTTCGCGGGTCCTTGCCGGTCAGGTCTTGGCTATGGAGGGCTGCCGGTGGCGCGTGGAACGGCGAGTGCGGCGCATTGAAGGAGACGAAGCAGACCCAGGGGCCACTCTGCTGCGCGATCCAGGCGACCGCGTCGTCGACGATCTTGGAGGTCGCATACTCGGTCGAGGTGTTGGTGACGCCGTCGACTGTGCGTTGCCAGTCAAAGTAGTCGTGGACACCGCCGCTGACGATGCCGGCGAAGTGAGACCATCCCGCCAGATTGGGGGCTAGATCACCGCCGACCGTGGCGTCGCCGAGATGCCATTTGCCGATCGCGGCATGCGCGTAACCGGATCCGGCGGCATCCAGGACTTCGGGGATTGTGTATTCTTCGAGCGGCAGAACGCCGCTTGGGCCGAACGGGATCGCCTGGCCCACGAAGGTGCGGAAGGAGTAGCGGCCGGTTTGGATGCACGCCCGCGTCGGCGAGCACACGGCATTGGTCCAAAAGTGCCGAAAGCGCACGCCGCGGTTGGCTAGCCCGTCGATGTTGGGCGTCGGCGGCGGCGCGGATCCCACGCCGAACGCCCTGATCGAGTCGGCGCCGAGATCGTCGG
Source organism: Planctomycetota bacterium (assembly GCA_039029375.1). Taxonomy (GTDB): domain Bacteria; phylum Planctomycetota; class UBA1135; order UBA1135; family UBA2386; genus JBCCGH01. The sequence goes on along the minus strand of JBCCGH010000006.1, from coordinate 43,579 downwards.
CGACCAAGACGAGCACGTTGTTCTGGGCGTAACTGAGTCCGGTCAGTAGCCCTGCCAAGATGAGCCCGCCCACGATGCGGGCGAAGCGCGTGGCCCATTCCCGAGCCCACGAGTTCACGACCGTTCTCTCGCTTCTTCTGCTCCGCATCACTCCTCCAGAGTTCTCGGCGCCGCGCCGAACACGCGACACCGCCAACTCTAGTGGGGCGATTCAAAAGTTCGCCACATATGTCGCTGGCCCTCTGCGCCGTTCGCGGTGATTCTCGAGGCAGGTCGGCCCGCGAAACGTAGGCGAATCAGGTGATTCGGCGAGGCTTTCGCGCTTCTCGCTGCGCGAGAAGCGCCGCCCTGATGGCTGAATGGACTTCTTGACGGCCTGCTAACCACCGATGCGCACCTTTAGCCCCTTGGTGAGCGCCAGGTTGAGGCCCGTCACCCCTAGCAAGGGTGGCGCTTCCGGATCGACGATGGCCCACTGGTTGTAGAAGAACACCCCGTGGAAGGCGGCGCTGGGCGGGTCGGGGATCGGCACCGTGAGGAACGCGCTGCCTGTGGCGTCGGTCGTTCGGGGCACGACCACCGGCGGCGGGAAGAGCCCGACCGCGAGGCCGCAGCCTAGGGTCACGAAGGGCGACCCGCTGATCAGCAGAAGTGCCAGCGATCCAGGCCGCGCATTCGTCAGGCGGACGCCAAAGGTGTTGTTGCCTTGAAAGGCGACTGCGGCTTCGCCGGCGAGAGGGTCGCTGGCCGGAGCAATGAGCGGCACGCGGCCGCCCGTGCCAGGGCAAGGCTGGCTGTAGAGATCTTCCCGCGCCGTCGCATCGCCGGTGAAGATCACGATTCGACCTGGTGCCCCGGCGTCCGCGACGACGAGGTCCACGAAGTTCTGGAACGCCGTTGGCGAATCGACGTTGGCCAGCACGGCCGCGGCCGGAACGGTGTTGGGGCTGTCCAGAAGACAGAGAGCCTGCCGGGTCGGGCCGATGCGGCCGAACCCGCTCAACCACGTGGCGGTCCGTGGGCCGCGGTGAAGCACCATCGCGTCGCGGCGCCGCGTGTCAGGATCGTCGTCGTCGGCCGCATTCCCGGTGGTGATCGCGACCGGCGTGTCGTCCACGGGCAAGAACTGGCGCGGCATCGACGCCGGCAGCGAGTTGCGCAAGAAGACCACCGACGACTGCACCGGTCTGGGTGGTGCTGGCGCGACCCCGGCGCAAGCGACCAATACTTCGCTGCGGTTGTCCCCGTTGATGTCGAACATCGTCACGGCCGTGGGGTCGGGCGCGACTCCGATGGGGCCCAACGCGACCTCGGTGAACGTGCCGGCCCCATCGTTGGTGTAGAGCCGCACGACTCCTGACGTGGTGTCGCCCTCGATCACCGCAACGTCGAGGGATGGTCCCGCGTCGAGCCGGCCGAGCGCGATTCCCTTGGATGCGGTCGTCAGGGGCACCAGGGTGCGAAGCCAGCTGCTCGGCGTGCCGCCGTTCAAGAACGAGGTCCAGCCACCGGGGGTCGTAGGCCCCCCGGAATGGGAGATCACCAGGTCGTCGATGCCGTTGCCGTCGAGATCGCCTACTGCCACGTCGGTGGGGCTGATGGCGCCGGTGATTTGCCGGCTATGCACGAGCGTGAAAACGCCGCTGCCGTCATTGATGAAGATGTAGAACCGGTCTTCGGTGTTCGGGCCGGTGAGAGTCCGCGTGAGCGCAACCAGGTCGGTGCCGCCGAGGCCGTTGAACTCGCCCGCCGCCAACGCCACGCTCCCGGCCGTCGTGGGGCCGAAAGGGACGGTCGTCGTGTCGTACTGCACCGCGGCGAGGCCTCGCTCTCGAGCGATCGTCAGCGACGGGGTGAGCCCTTGATCGACCGACACGATGTCGACGCGGTTGAGGCCGTCGATGTCCGCCACAATCACGTCCTGCGCGAGACCGCCGGTCGGCAGCGACAGCACTTGCGCCCCAAAGCCGTCGCAGTCACGACGCGGCTTGATGTCCGTGTTGGTGCCGCCAGGGATCGAGTAGGTCGGAGAGAGGCCGTCCCAATCCGAGTAGTTGTTACAGAACCAGGTGTTGGTGCCGGCGGAGTTGTCGTAGGCCGCGCCCCAAAGCGGCAGCACGTTGGCGAGGTGCAACGTGTTGTTTTCCACGAAGACCCCACGCGTGTTGTCGACTCGCATGGCTCGATAGATCGCCCCGGTGACGCTGTTGCGTCGCACGAAGGTGCGTTGCATCCCGGGCGACGTCTGCGCGACGACGATGCCGTCCTCGCACCGAGTGACGTCATTCGCCTCGATGCGGCAGTCCGGCCCCGCGTCGAACAGCAGGATGCCGGTAGCCGCATACTGATTGGGCCCACCCACCACCAAGTAGTCCGCATCGGCGACTTCGTTGTGGTGGATGTTTGCCACCGGCGGCGGGCCAATCCCAGCGTTGGGGCCGACTTGGATCCCGACCTGCGCCGGCGCGTTGCTCGATACCGGGCCGGAAGCCCGGACCTGATTATAGGCAATCTCGAGCGAGGCGTTGAAGACACCGACGATGCCGACCTTCCCAAAGTTGCGGATGCGGCAGCCTTGAACGGTCACTTCGCACGGGTCCGCCATCGAGTCACCGCGCACCAGCAGAGCGGCCGGACCCTGCATGGTGTTCAACGGATTGGCGCGGACGTTGCAGATCTCCACCGAGTCGACCACGCCGTCGGCGCCGTTGCGGTAGTAGAGGCCGTGCAGGCGTCCGGAGGCTGGGATACGGAACGCGCAGTCGATGGTCAGGTCGCGGATGTCCACGCGGCCGGCGCCGTCGACGGCGATTGCGATGTTGTGGTCGGTCGGCGTGCCCGGCAAGAAACCGGTCGGCTGCGTCTGCAAAAGCGTCGCGTGTGGCCGCACGATGGTGACGCCCGTCCCTGCCCCAGCGATCGTGAGATCCTTGCTGCCGAGGATGATCTGGTCGTCGTCGCCGTAGGTGCCGGGACTCAGGGACAGCGTGTCGCCGCTGCTCGCGGCCCCGGCGGCGAAGCCAATCGTCCGATACGGAGCGAGCGCGCTGCCTGTGCCGGTCACGTCACTGCCGGCGGGATCGACAAACAGGGTCGCCTGAGCGGCGAGGCTGGAGCCCAGCGCCATGAGCGCGGCCGGGGCCACAACGAGCATGTGCATCGGAACTCCTCGGAGGATGGCGGGCATCATGGCGTCCGGCGACCGATCCGGGAACCGGGTGGCGCCGGGACCGCGTGTGCCGGATCCATCCGGGGGGCGAGGAGGGGCCCCGCGGGCTCGGTGCCGTGCCGGCCTCTGGACTGGATCGCGCTGGACGACCTGAACTTACGCCCCGAGCCTACGCCCGAGAGCAAGCGGCCTCGACGCGGCCGCGTTGGCACCGGCGGCCGTGGCGAGCCGGTGCGATGGGCGGATCCATGAGGGCCGATGCCTCCGAGATGGGCCCAAGCCCTGCGGCGGCCTGGGACCCACGCCATGGGACCGCATCGCCTCGGCGATCGGCGATGGCAAGCCGTCCTACAGCGCGTTGTGGGCCGCCGGTAGCGGGGTCGAGCTGCAGCGGCTGCCGCCGTTCGGAGTGCAGTGCTTCTCGCGCGACGGGACCCAGCTGTTCTTTGCGCCCGGCTGTTGGCACTTTGGGCAGCGTCGATCGCCCGCCGTCGAGTCCTTGACGATCCGGTCCACGAGGCACTTCACCAGCCCGCCGTCGCCGCCCTTCTTGTAGTCGTAGAGGTGGGCTCGGCACTTCATGCAGAAAATCGAGATCGTCCGGCGTTCGGCCATCGAGGGATGTCGCGGCGTGTGTCAACGCGCGCGTGATCGTCCTCTGCGCGTCGGGCCTTGGGCTTGAGTGTCCGGCCGCAGGTAGGTGCCGTGAAGCGCTTCTTGCCGGAAACGGATCCCGCGTTCCCTTCGTGGGGCTAGCCGGCAGCGGCAGCCAAGTCTGATTTCGCAAACCTCCGTGCCGCGGGAGAACGCTACTGGGCGCACGCCAACGGACCCGGTCGCTTGCTCTCTCCCATGGCTTCGCTCCGCTCGGTCCTACTTCTAGCAAGGCAGGTCCGAGGGACACGCTTCTCCCAGGGTTTGGGCGACTCCGTCCACCCACCTGACTGGGCGGCGGCGAATGGCGCCGAGCGACGCCGCTCGGCGCACCGCTCTACTCGATGGCGAGGCGATGCGCGGTGGAGGCGACGATGCCGAGCTGGCTTGCGGCGGCATCGGCGACGAGCGCCTGCGTATCGAGGGTCGCGCCGATCAATGCCGGCTGCTGCGGCACGCTGAAGTCGAGTTGCGCGGCGCCGGCGGTATCCGTGGCCACCAGCAGCGACACGGCGAGCGAGGTGCGAGCGGTGCAGCCCGGCGCGCCGAGCGCATCGAGGCGCAGGGTCTGCGGCGTGCCGAAGGTAAGGGCGGCGATGGAGCTGGGCAGCGCACCCGCGAGGCGGATCTGCGCGGGGTTGCCGGTGCGGAACGCGTCGGCCGTGAGGTAGGGCATCGCGCCGTTGCTGCCGGTGCAGCCGTGGCCGGTGTGGACAAAGGTCGAATCGTCCGACAGCAGCCGGATCGCGGGGATCTGCATGCCGTCGTCGATCCACTGGGTGCCGTCCCAGCGGTAGGCCGGTGTGGCGGTGCCGGAAGTGAGCAGAGGCGGGACGACGCTGCTCCGCAGGCTGACGCCGACCCAGAAGACGTCGCCGGCGGCGAGCTGGACAGGTGCGTTGTAGGAGCCGGCATACCACGCGGCGGCCGGGTGGACCTGGAGCGGGGTCTCGGCGGTGCGACTGCTGGCGGGGGCGCCGCCGGCATCGAGGTAGATGGGGCAGTTGATCGTCTGGATGCCGGTGGACTGCATGTAGAAGGCGACGTGACCGAGGGTCATGTCTCGGGGCGCAGTCATCTGGTAGGCGTAGAAGCCGGACAGGGAGCCGCCAGCGAGGGTTCCGGAGGTTGGGGTGCCCGCATCAGCGTTAAGGCTAGCGGCCTCGGTGCCGCCGCCGAGACGGAAGACGCTGGCGCGTTCGCCGTCAGGGACCCAAGCACTACCGTCCCAGAGGTAGCTCGGGGATCGCTCGCCGGAGCGCAGGGTGGGCTGGTAGATGTCGGCAGAGGGAGAGAGCGCGAGGTAGAAGGTCTCGTCTGCGTCGACCAAGATGGGTTCGTCGAGGATGGCGGTGTACCAGCCGCGCTCAGGGCCGATGGTGATCGCGCCTTGGGCGGCGCGCGTGCTTTCGGGCTCGCCGGAGGCGGTGGCTCGATAGACGGGCGCGTTGAGGGTCACGGGTGCGCCGGTCTTGGATTGCGTGTAGACATCGAAGTGAGTCAGGAGCCGGCCGCGGTCGGCGGTCGCGGCCATGGCGTGGAACTGCGACCGCTCGAGGTTGTCGGGGGCAAGGTCGTTGGCGCTGATGACCTCACCGGTGGCGGTGGTCAATCGAATCGCCGCGGCCCTGTCGCCGGCGTTCACCCAGGAGCCGCTCCATAGGTAGGAAGGCTGTCGATCGCCGTTTCGAAGCACCGGTTGGAAGCCTGCAGTGGCGCGAACCCCGACGTAGACATGCTCTCCGGGCTGAACGTCGAACGGCGCGCTCCATGTCGCGGAGTACCAACCCAGCGCATCGTCGACCGGCACGGTCGCGGTGGCCTCGGAGCCGGCGACGATGGCGCCGGTGACGGGGTCGGCACGGTAGAGCCCCACCGAGAGATCCTGCGCGCCGCCGGCGGACTTGGTGAACAGGGAGAGGTCACGAATCGTCAAGGCGCTCGAGGCGGTGAGGCGGTAGGCCCACCACGACGAGTGTTGGCTGTCGGCGAACTGCGGATAGGGCTCGAAGTTCTGCCCGTCGGCACGTGCCGCCGGGGCCGTCAGAACGCCGGAGAGTCCAAACAGACGACGCACCGCACCGCGCGGGTAGGCACTGGACTCGATCCACTGCGAATCAATGAGGCCCAGGATTCCGAACCCGACCCCACTCTGCCCCAACTCTTGGCCCGTCCTCCTTGTGCCATCCCGGGACGATCCGGTGTGGCAGTCCCCACCAGCAGGCACGACTCGCCCGGACGGGGAGACCAGCGGTGCGATGAGAAGATTGCGAGTCGCGGCCCCCCACAGGTGGTCGTAGTCGTCGGCGACGCGGACGCCGTCGGGCCGGTAGATCGGGACGCCGGTCGGGCCAGACGGGGTCGGGTCGGTTTGCGTGTTGGTGCGGGCGTCGACCGCAGCCGTGCTGCCCACAGCAGTCCAGCTGGTGCTCAGCGCCGCGAGTGCCGGCACGGCCTCGGCTTCCGTCACGACGCGAGCGTTGTAGACGCCGATATCGCTCGATGCGTTCGAGTAGCTGCCATCCGTCACAAACAGGACGCGGTAGGGCTCGCCCGGCGCGAGATCGGGCGGCGGCAGGTTGATGTCCTGCGCGCAGGCCACCGAGGTCACCGTCAGCGCGGCGAGGAGAGAGCGGACGTTCATCGTGTTCATGGCTAGGCCCTTCGGGTCGGGGTCACGTCGTGGCGAGCACGGCGGCAGGCCGCGCTCCAATCCCTTCCGCAACAGGCGCGGCGGCGCCGGCAACCCGAAATGGAGAAAAAGGCAAAACCGACGCGGCGCGTCCGGTCGCTCACCCTCCGGCGGTCCGGGTTCCTGCAGGGGCCCGACGGCGCGCATCGACCGGCCTCCCGTAGAATGCCGCGCGGTCGGCCGTGCCCTGGGCCCGCCCCTCTCGGGTCGCGCGTGGACCCCCACGCTCGCACCCACCTAAAGGAGCCCCATGAGAAAACTCGCATTGGCCGGGCTGGCGCTCGCCTCGCTCGGCGCGGCGCCCGTCGCGCAACGGACCATTCACGTCGTCGATGCCGAGCTCGGCCCCGGCGCCACGTTTGCCGACATCCAGCCCGCGGTGGACGCCGCCCAAGACGGCGACGCGATCGTGGTGCGCCCCGGCATGTACTCGGCGTTCGCCGTGGTGGGCAAAGCGCTATCGATCCTCGGCGAACCGGGTGCCGACGTCGTCGCGTCCGGCGCGACCGCGGTCGCGGTGCGGCAGGTTCCCGCGGGACGCGACACCGCCCTCTACGGGCTCTCGGTGACCGGCTCGTTTCCAACGTCGAGCCCCGACGTCATGCAGGTGTCCGACTGCGCGGGCCGGGTGCTCATGGAGGAGGTGTCAATGCAAGATACGGCTGGCGCAACGGTGCTGCGCGTCGAGCGGAGCCGGCAGGTGATGCTCGAGGACTGCACCTTCGCCGGACGCGTCCGGCTCGAAGACAGCCAGGCCACCATCCAAGATTCGGTCTGTGACGGGGGCTTTGGCTTTGTCCCCGCCGTCGGCCTGCAACTGCTCGGCAGCTCGGCCGCCACGGTGTCGCGCTGCACGATCACTGGCGGCAGAGGGCTGTTCGTCGGCTATCCGGACGCCGCGGCGATCTGGGCGAACGGCACGGGCACGTCACTCACCGTGACCGGCGACGGCACGGGCGCCCTGCGCGCCAGCACGGGTTCCGCGATCGGCGCGTCGGCGATTCGCGGCGATGGCACGTTGCTGCTGGATCCCGACGTGCCGCTGTCGAGCTCGGCCGGCCAGCCTTTGCTCGATCCGGCGCTGACCGTGCAGAGTGCGGAGATCCCTTCGCTCTCGATGCGCGGTGCTCCGCTCGGTGGGGTCGTGGACGCGGATCTCAACTCCACCCCGGGCGACCTCTACGTCCTCTACGCGGCTGCCTCGGGTGACGCGTTCGCCTTCCCCGCGTTCGGTGGTTCGATCTGGCTGGATCTGCACACCGTGGCGCAAGCCGGGCTAGGGGTGCTCGATGCCACGGGCCGTGGTCGCTTGGCCGTGCCGTTTGGCTCCTCGACGGCCCTGATCGGGTGGCGCGTCACTTGGCAGGCGCTGGCCGGACCGGACCTGTCGAGCCTGCGCCTGTCGAACGCCAGCGGCTACGTGCATCGTCCGTAGCGGGCCCCCGGGGGCCTCGACTCGTTCGGCCGCCGCGAATGTGGCACACTGAGGCCGACTCTCGAGGCCCCCCGCCGTGGATTCTGTAAGAGACGGGCAAGCCGACCACGAGGCGACGCGGCTCGCCGACGGGCGCATCTTGTCGACGACCGATTTGGCTCCGGTGGTGTACGAGGACCTGCGCCGACTCGCGGACTCCTTGTTTCGTCGCGAGCCCGAGGGGGTCACGCTACAGCCGACGGCGTTGGTGCACGAGGCGTACTTGGTGCTCGCCGACCAGCGCAACCAGAGCTGGGAGAGTCGCGCCAATTTCCTTGCCGTGGCGGCCACGGCCATGCGCCGCGTGCTCACCAACGCGGCCAAGGCCCGCGGCCGCGATAAGCGGGGCGGAGGCCTTGCACGGGTGACGCTCGTCGAGGACGCGGTGCGAGATTCCGGCGGCGAAGTCGACCTGCTGGACCTCGATGCGGCGCTGGCCAAGTTGGCGAAGGTGCGAGAGCGCTACGTGCGGATTCTCGAACTCCGTTTCTTCGCCGGCTTGAGCTTGGATGAAGTCGCGCGGGAGCTTGGGGTCAGCCGGACCATTGTGGTGCGCGACTGGGCGAAGGCCAAAGCCTGGTTGATGACCGAGCTCGAAGACCTTCGCGGGGCTGACTAGACGGCCGGACCCACCTACGGAAGAGCTGGCATCGCGATGTCCGACACGACCGTTCGACCGACCGAGATTGACAAGCTGTTTGGCGAGCTGTGCGAGCTCGCTCCGGCGAAGCGCGCAGAGTTCCTGGAGCGGCGGGTCAAGCAGACCAAGGCGCGGGACAAGCTGCGGCGGCTCCTCGCGGTGTTCGATAACGTCACCGAAGGCGCGTCGTCGGTGGGCGGGAGGCGCCCCGACACTGTCGCACCGACTTCGATTGGCCCTTATTCGATCCTGCGTGTCGTCGGCTCGGGCGGTATGGGGGTCGTGTACCTCGCGCGTCGAGACGGCTCCGAGGAAATCGTGGCTCTCAAAGTGCTGCGCAGCCTCGACTCCGACCACCTGCGCAAGCGCTTCCTGCGCGAGGCCCAGGTACTTCGTCGCCTGGATCACCCCGGCATTTGCCGTTTCCTCGAGGTTGGCGACGGCGGCACCCGCGAGGTCCCGGAGCCCTTCTTGGCCATGGAATACGTTCATGGCCGACCGCTCGCGGAGCACGCCCACCGCGAACAGCTCGACGACCGGCAGCGGCTCGAGCTGACCGCTCGTGTCTGTGACGCCGTGGAGCACGCGCACGCTGCCGGTGTCGTGCATCGCGACCTGAAGCCGAGCAATGTCCTCGTGGTCCGTGACGACGACGGTGGCGACGCGATCGGGCGACCGGTGGTCCTCGACTTCGGGATCGCCCGCGCCACGGGCGACGACCTGCTGACGATGACGCGGACCCACTCCAGCGCGTTGATCGGCACGGTCCGCTACATGAGCCCGGAGCAGGTGGGCGGGCGACTTGGGGACGTGGCGGCGCCGTCTGATGTCTACAGCCTGGGAGTCTTGCTGTTTGAGATGTTGGCCGGGCGCCCGCCCTACGACATCAGCGGCCGGGCGCTGCCGGATGCAGTGCGAGTGATCTGCGAGGAGGAGCCGACCAGCCTCGGGTCCATCCGCGACGAGCTGCGCGGGGACGTCGAGACCATCGTCGCCAAGTGCCTAGAGAAGGCGCCGCAGCGCCGGTTCGCCAGCGCCGGAGAGCTCGCCGCCGATCTGCGTCGGCACCTTGCCAACCAGCCGATCTCCACCCGCCCGCCCACGCTGTGGTACCGCTTGGTCAAATTCTCGCGCCGCCACAAGCTCGTCGTGGCGGTGATGGTGGCGCTCGGCGTCGGCCTCGTGATCGCCGTGATCTTTGGCGCGCGCGAGAGCGCGGCGCGCCGGCTCGCTGATCAACGCACGGCCCAAGCGCGCGACGCGACCTATCGGGCTAGTCTGACCGCGGCTTTGGCCGCGGTCCGCAGCGGCGAGCTCAAGGCCGCTCGCCGCAGCCTCGAGCTCGCGCCGCCGAGCCTGCGCAAGTGGGAGTTCGCGCACTTGCAGTCGCAGATCGATCAAAGCGTCGCGGTGTTGCGGGCTCCCCTGGAGCAGACCAGCCACAAGCCGATTGTCCGCTTCGATCCGACGGGCGAGATCCTGTGCTTGTGGGAGTATCGACGCAGCGCCGAGGGCTGGAGCTTGGTGGTGCATCGATGGAGCGTCGAGGATCGGCGGCCGCTGCCCGCGGTGAGCTTCGCTACGCGCCCGTGGCTTGATCGGTCGGACGACGGGGAGCACGTATACGGCGTCGACTCGAGCGGGCGCCTCGACGTGTGGTCCGCGGCCGATGGTGCTTTGCTCGCGACAACGCAGGCACCCAACGGCAAGGTGCAGTGGATGTCGGGGTCGGCGCCCGCGTCGCGCGTCGTTGTTGGGATGGACGGCTCGACGTTCCTCTGGGACTTCGCGAGCTCGAGGGCGCCGACTCTCCTCGGTCGTGACGAGGCGAGCGAGTGGGCGGTGGACGCCGGGGCCGCGTTGGGTGCTGGCGTCAGCGTGTCGGAGATCTGCGTGCGCGATCTCGACACCGGCGGTGTTTGGCGCGTGCCCTGTGAGCCGCCAGGACGCGGATCGGTGGCGGTGGACCCGAGCGGTCGTTTCCTGGCTGAGGTTGCCGCGCGCGGCTCGTGGGTCGGCCTGTGGGCGGTTCGTCCCGACGGCCCGCCCACGCGCAACGGTTGGATCACGCTGCCAAGCAATGTGCGGGTTGCGGCTTTCAGCCCCGACGGCGAGCGCCTTGCGGTCGGCGGTGACGATGGCATCGTCCGGGTTTGGCTGCGAGCGACGGAACGGTTGGTTGGCGAGCACAGCGGCGCCGGGCAACCGATCGCGGATTTGGCGTTTGCGCCAGATGGCGCGACGGTTGCCTCCGTCGAGACCGACTACACGGTGCGACTGTGGGGCGGGGCGGAGGAACTCGGTGTCACCCACCACGAGCCGTTGCCGGGCTTTCGCAGTGACAGCTACGTGTATTCGGTGGTCCTCGGCAAGAGCGGCCACCGATTCTACACGGCAAGCTGGGGATTGGGAGTCCGGATCTTCGACGCGGCGACCGCGTTACCCGTCGGCCGGCTCCGCGCGACCCAAGGCGAGCGGATGGTCGGCATCGACGTCAATCCCGACGAGACGATGGTGGCGGTGTCGCAATTGGACGGCCCGGGGCTGCGCGTGCTCGATTTGCGTACCGGCGCGGTGGTCGCCGAGTTGGATTCCGCACGGGGGATGATGTCCTTCTCCCCGGACGGCGAACGACTCGCCGCCGTGGTTGGCGGGCATCTCAAGATCTGGGACACCGCCGGTTGGGAGCTGCTCGAGGACCGCGATGGGTTTGGCGGTGGGCGCATCAACGCGCGGTACGATCCGCGCGGGCGCTTCCTCGCGGTGGCCAAGGGGCGCGAGGTCGTGTTGTTTGAGGCGCAGGGGATGCGCGAAGTCGCGACACTCCGCGGCCACGTCGAGGATGTGCATTGTCTCGCGTTTAGCCCCAGCGGCGACCGGTTGGCGACCCGCGCTGCCGAGGGCGAGCTGCGCGTTTGGGATCTGCAGGATCTCAAGGCCCCGCGCCTCGAGCTCGCCGGCGAAGATCACGTCAACGAGCTGGTGTGGGGTTCGCCCGACCGGCTGTTCCTCGCCGGGATGGAGGGAGCGCTGATCATCTATGACGTCGAGGGCGGCACCGAGCTGCTCCGGCTTTCCGGCCACTCCAACTACATCTACTCGATCGCAGCGGACCCAGCCCGTGCGCGTGTCATCACCGGCTCCGGCGATACCACGGCCCGCCTCTGGGAGACGACCCCGGCGCGAACACGATTCGATACCCGACGGAGCTACGCAGCGATCGCGGAGCGGTTGGCGCCGCGCGTGGCGGATCTCGTGGAACGGCTGGGCCCCGTCGAAGCGATCCGGGTGTTCGCCACCGAGCCCGGTCATGACGACCGAGCCCGGGAGATTGCCGCCCAGCGGTGCATCGCCCGGGCCTTGGGGTCCCAATGATGATGCGCGGGAGCCGATGGAGGGCGACGTCGCTCGTCGTGGGCCGGGCGTCGGCGCAGTTAGCCGATCCAGAGCTCCAATCCGGCCGTCAGGGAAACGCCAAAGCTCGCCCCGGGGTCGAGAAGTTGGCTGAGGTCAACGGACCGTGGCGCCACACGTAGCATAGGCGGACTGCGGCGCGGCTGCAGCGGCTGGGCCCCCCAAGCCGGGTTTGCGGCCGCCACCCGACCGCGCCCGAGGATCTTTGGTTTCCTGGAACCATCGCGAACGTTGCAGCGTTTCCGGCCGGATCCGACCACTCTGACCCCTTCTGCCCCCCCCTGACCATTCCCGCCCGTCGCTGGGGAATCGCCATGCCGACATGCCACGCCATCGCTCGCTCTGCCTTCTTGCTCCTCGCCATGTCGGCGTGGGGATGCGTTGACGTTGGGCCAATGATGGAGATTCCGATCATGCGGTCCCCGCAGGATGCATCGTCGGCGGAAGTCGTGTTGGAGATGGGGACCGGTGAGCTCGTCGTTCGCGGCGGCGACACGGATCTGATGGACGGACTCGTGACATCCAACGTCGACGCGTGGACGCCGCGCTTGAGCTACATCGTCGACCAGGGGACTGGGCATCTTCGCTGCGTGCAGGACGACAGCAGCCTCTTACCGTTTGGCGATACGCGCAACGAGTGGGAGATCGAGCTTGCCCGCGACCTGCCGATGCAGGTGCATGCGTCCCTTGGCGCGGGTGAGAGCGAGATCGACTTGCGCCGTGTCGACGTGCGCGGCGTCAACATCGAGTTGGGGGTGGGCGAGGTGCTTGTGAATTTGGCGCGCGCGTGGACGCACAGTTTGGACGTGCACATCGACGTTGGAATCGGCGAAGTGCGGGTCAAGCTCCCGCAGTCCGTGGGCGTCGAAGTGAAGGTCGATACCGGGTTGGGCGACGTGCAGGTTCACGGGCTGCAGCAGCGAGACGGCCACCACTATGTGAACAGCGCTTTCGGCGAATCGCCCGTGACGCTGAGCATTTACGTGGACCTGGGCATCGGCGAAGTGCGGATGGATCCCGCCGACGAGATTGTGCCCGAGCCGGCGCTCTACACGGTCGACGTGTGACCACTCCGTGGACTTGCCAAAGCGTCCACTCGCGCCGCCGATTCGCGTGCGGCGACGAACGCGGACGTGCAGGTGTCTCGCGACTGGTTCACCGTGAGTCCGGTCCTTGTTCGTGTACTCCAGTGACCATCGTCATCGCTTTTGCCACGGTGGACTCGGTGACGCCGTCGAGCTGTGCGAAGGTCTCACGGACCTCGCTGAACGACGGCCATCAGGTGAAGGCGGCGCACTCCAGCAGATAGCCCCCCTTGACGCCAGTCTCGGCCGGCGTCAGCAGCTGGACCACGGTGAGCCGCTTCTTCTCGAGCTGTGCGCGCAGGGTGGCCTCGTCGAGCTCCGTCCCGTCTTCGGCCTGGAGGTACACCGCGGCGGCCGGGCGGGTGTGGGTGTCCGGGCCCATGGGCACGTTCATGTTGAGGCCGTTCACGGTCTGTACCCAGTCGTGAGCGTCCAGCGAGATGGCGTGGATCCAGTGCACGGGAGCCGGTCGGACCTCGGATTCGTCTGGCGATGGTTCGACCTCCGCTGATGCGGTGTGGGGCGGCGCTGGCTCCGGGGCATCGGTGTCGCAGCCGAGGAGGCCGAACAGGCCGAGGAGTGCGATGGAAGGCGTGGTCTTCATCTGTCGTGATGGGCTGCGAGAACGGTGCGATCGATGATGTTCCTCGCGGCCGTGAACCTTGCACCATTCCAGAAAGACTGGAAGTAAACTGGACTTTGAGAACGTCACACGCGCCCAGCCGCTTCGATTCGATCGACGTCAAGTGCGGCCCGAACCGCCTACTTCCCGATCTCGAGACCCTGCGAGCCGTTTGGGCCAACCTCGATCTCGCGGGCATGAAGCACGATGTTGCGTTTGGCGACGGTCACCAAGAGTCGGTAGCGGCCCGGGTCGACATTCTGAAAGCGAAAGTAGCCGTCGTCGGCCAGGACCTTGCCGTGTCGCTTTGGGACGCCGGCGACGCGGAGTGGTGCCAGACGGATCGAGCGCTGCGGAACGCCGGCGGGGGCTGGCAGCAGCACTCGACCCGAGACGATGCCGGTCTCCGCATCGCGCGGCGGACTAGGGCGCAGCCACCGCACCTCCGCGATGAGGCGGGACAGGATCTCGTCGGCCGGGTGCGACTCGCGAAGTCGCAGGTCCCGGGTCACGACTCCGGTGGCTGGGAGCTCGAGGGTGTGACGATGCAGGATCGCGCCGGTGGTAGAGTCCATCACCGTCAATAGCGTCGGGCCGCCGGGAACAGATGGCAGTGCGAACGATCCTTTGGGGTTGGTCATGGCCATGCGCCAAGCAAGGGGTGGCCGAGCGCGGATGTGTGAGGCCTCGTGCGGCACTGCGAGCAAGCATGCCTCGATGGGCTCGCCGGACGCATCCAGGAGTCGGCCCCTGAGCTCGCTACCGGAGCGCAGGATGAGATCGACGCCCACGGAGCTGCCATGCACGTGAAGGACGCGGAGGCACGAGCGGAGCCCGTGGTCAAGCGTCGCTACCGCGTGCGTCCCTCGCGCGATGGTGTCGAAGCGAAAGGCTCCGCGGCGATCCGTCCAGGCGAACTGCGGCGGGCGTCGGCCTTGATGGGGAGCGGTCGGGTAGACACCGACCAGCACCCGGTCGGCAGGTTCGCCTTGCGGGCAAAAGACGCGGCCTTCCACCACCGAAGACGCCGGGACCAGTTTCAGTTGCACAACGTGCGCACCGGCGCGGAGAAAGCCCTTCTGCACAAGCGAAGTGCCGCGGCCGGGCGCGCGTGCCCAGACGGACTTGCGGTGCTTTCCGGCTCGCGCGATGTGGAACGAACCGTTTGCGCTCGTGGTCGCCGCGTGGATTGCGGGATAGGTTCCGGCGCCAAAGCTGTCGCATAGCCAGACCTCGGCCCCGTCGATCGGGATGCCATCGATGTCGACAACGCGCCCGCGAATGATCGCGACGTGCTCGACCTCGATCTCGACGGTTTGTTGGTCGTCGAAGTGCAGGACCCCGGAGCCAGCGCCCCCGCCGAGGCGCGCGCGCCAGGCGCCGTGGCGAATCCCGCGGAGATCGGCATAGCCATCCTGGTCAGTCACCACTGGGCGAAAGTGCTGGAAGTTGCCAATCACCGATGGGGCCAGTCGCGAGGCGACCGGCTGGATGCCGAAGGCGAGGTGCGGGACGTGCCGGCGCGAGCCTTTCTCCAGGACTCGCAGCCGCACCACCGACGAGGTGCCAGCCGCATTCTCGGTCTCAACCGGCTCCTCCATGGCGGCGCGAGGCGCGAGGGAAGTCGCCTGCATCGGTGCGTCGCGCGCGGCGCGGTCGATCGTCGCGGCAGGCGCAATTGGCGCGTCGGCTCCCCGGCCGGATTGCACGGCCAGCGCGATGCTCATCGCGACGACGCACAATCCCGCGCCCACGGTCAACTGTGAGCGAAGGGTGCCTCTTGCCGTGGTGTGTTTCGGCGCGAGTGCCGCATCATCGAGACTGCCCGCGTCGATCTGTGGTGGTGCGAGCGAGAAGACGCCGAACGCGGACAGCGTGAGCCCTGCCGGCAGTCGTGCGCGGAGCCGATCGATCCCCCGTGCGATCTGGGTTCGCACCGTGCTCGCCGTGCGGCCGGTGCGACGGGCGATTTCCACCGGGCTGATTTGGCCCAGAAGATACAGTCGCAGGATCTCGGCGTAGGTTGGCGGTAGCTCGCCCACCGTTCGCTCCAAGGCCACGCGCAGTTCCGCGGCTTCAGCGGCACGGATGGGCTCGTGCACTGCTTGTGATGGGAGCTTATTGATGAGCGATCGGCGCCGCGCTTGGTCCCGCCTTACATCGATCGCCTTTCGATACATGACGGTGCGTAGCCAAGCCTCGAGGCTGCGCGTTGGATCGAAGTGATCGGCCTGCAGCAGGAGCGCCAGATAGGTATCCTGCACCAGGTCGTCGATCTCCGCGGGATCGAGCTGCAGCTCGTGCCCGGCCCTGGTCACCGAGGCGACGGTGCGGTCGAATACCTCGCGAAATGCCCGTGGGTCACCGTTTGTTCGGTACGTGTCGAAGACCTGCTCGACTGGGGCTTGGTTCGCTTGTCTCAACCGTGCTCCTCAAGTGGGGTGAATCACACCGCTACGGTACAGGATTGGGCAACCCCGACTCGGTCGCCACGGTGCCCGTGCTGGCAGACCGGCGAACGACTCGTTTTAGCGTCAGGACTGGTGTCTCCCGCACTGCGGAACCTGCGAGAATCGATGCTGCTCCGACCGATTCGTCTGCTGTATTCGCGGCTGGCTGCATCGAGGATCATTGGCTGGCGGGCGGGCGCAGTGTCGCAGAGGCCTGCTAGATGGCGATACCCGACACGGGCCCTGCTTTCTTCGCTTCCCGCGATTCGATCGTCTCAGCGAAACGGAAACACTGGCTCTTGGCTGCTCGGAGCGCCCAGCAACAGCGCAGGAAGCGCGTATTCTGGATCTAGATCACTGCTCTGAGTGAGACGGCACCGCTAGCCCAATCGAATCCAAGGTGGTGCTCTTCCCGACGACCCTTCGAGGTGCTTCCGCCATGCACGCCGACACTCCCTCCCGCCTCGGGCTGGTCGCGACGCTCGCGACTGGACTCGCTCTGCTCCCCGCGTTGCCCGCGCAGACGCCACGAGCCCTCTTTGCCGAGCTGGGGGGGCACGGGCTGCCCGTCTCCAGTAGCACCGGCATGGCCACAGGCGATGTGGACGGCGACGGAGACGTTGACGTGCTAGTGCCGTCGAGCCAGCAGAACCGGCTTTTCCTTAACGAGGGTAGCGGGGTCTTTCGGGAGGCGCCGGCCGGGCGGATTCCCGCCACCGGTGAGCCCACCCTCGATCTCGCCTTGGGCGACGTGGACGGCGACGGCGATCTCGACCTTGTCGCCGGCAACGGTTGGACGGGCTACTCCTCCTCCTACTACCCGGTTCCGGGCCAGAACCGGCTGTTCTTGAACGACGGGATCGGCAACTTCGTCGATGTGACGGAGACACAGCTCGCCGTCCCGCCGGCGTACGCCAACGCGGTCGCGCTGGGCGACCTGGACGGCGATGGCGATCTGGACCTCGTCACCGCCAACGGCGAGCTCTACGCCGTCCGGCAGAATGGCCTCTACCTCAACGACGGTTCAGGCACGTTCACTGACGTCACGGCAACACATCTGCCGCCGGACGCCAACACCTCGGAGTCGGTAGCCTTGGGCGACGTGGATGGCGATGGCGATCTGGACCTCGTGTTCGGCAACACCATGGCCTTGGCAGGGACGTCCCTCTACCTGAACGACGGCAGCGGTCGCTTCAGCGACGTGACCGACGCAAGACTCCCGGCGCAGGCCGACCCCGTTTTTGGTCTCGTCTTGTTTGACGCGGACGGCGATGGAGATTTGGACCTGGCGATTGGGATCAATGGGCGAGACCGCCTGTTGCTCAACGATGGGCTCGGGTCCTTTGGGGATGTGACGATCGCGCGAATGCCATCTCTGAGCGAGTCCACGCGGTCTTTGGTGGTGAGCGACGTCGATGGCGATGGGGCGGTGGACCTCGTGGCCGGCTCCGCCGCCGGGCCGCAGATCTACCTGGGCGATGGCGCTGGCACGTTCGTCGAGGACACCGCGGCCCGGGTGCCCGGCGAGATCTTCGCGTCTGAGGTCCGGGTGGCCGATGTCGATGGGGACGGGGATGACGACATGCTCGTTGGTGCGTCCCGCAACCGCCTGCTCCTGAATGTCGGGGGGCGCTTCATCGATACGACGGTCCCGCCCACGCCAGTCCCGAGCCTCGCTCTCGCAACTGGGCCTCGCGACTCGGCCCTCGGCGATATCGATGGCGACCGCGACCTGGACTACTTGGTCGGATCGTCCCGCTCAAGCCGCCTCTACCGCAACGAAGGGGGCGGGATACTCGTCGATGTGACGACGCCGCAGCTACCGCCAGCGGCCGGCATTGGCGCGATCGCGATGGGCGACGTGGACGCCGACGGGGACCTCGATCTCGTGCTGGGAGCGCTGGCGGAGCTCTTGTTTATCAACGATGGCACCGGCACGTTTGCGGACGAGACGGCCGCGCGCCTCCCCTCGGACACGGCCCTCACCGGGGCTCTCGCTCTGGTCGATGTCGACGGCGACACGGATCTCGACTTGGTGGTCGCCAATGCCCGCGCCCAGAACCTCCTGTATGTGAACGACGGCCGCGGTATCTACCGCGACGAGACGGCCGCACGGTTGCCGGTGGATATCGACGGATCCGAAGGGCTCGCGGTGGGCGACTTCGATCTCGACGGTGACCAGGATCTAGTGTTTGCGAACGCTGGTGCCATCGGCGAGCAGAACCGGCTCTACCTCAATGACGGCGCGGGTCGCTACATGGACGCGACCAGCATCGGCTTGCCCGCGGCGCACCATCTGTCCAAGGCCATCGTCACCGGCGACGTCGACGGCGACGGTGACCTCGACCTGGTCGTCGCCAACGCGTTCACGGGGCCGGCCCGCCTCTACCTCAACGAGGGGTTGGGGTCGGCGGTGTTCATCGACGCCGGCGACCGGTTGCCGGCGGAGGTGCAGTTGACCAAGGACCTCGAAATTGGCGACCTCGACGGCGACGGCGACTTGGACCTTCTGTTCAGCAACGGGTCGCGAGACGGCCGGATCTATCTGAATGACGGGAGCGGCACATTCACCGACGGGACGTCGATACTGTCCGCAGGCTTACACCGATCCGAGACCGTCGCTGTTGGTGATCTGGAAGGCGATGGCGATCTCGACATCGTGTTTGGTGCTACGTACCGCCGTGACCTCCTCTACACCAACCTCTCGCGACAGCTGCACACACCATTCCCGCTGCGCTCGGGCCGGTCGTTCGCGCTCGATGCCTATGCGCGCGGCGGCTCCTCGAGCACGGACGCGGCGCTGCCGTTCTTGGCTCTAGCGCAGGCGTCCATCCCGGTGCCCGCGCTCGGCACCTTCGGCCTCGACCCGACCCAGCTGGCGGCGTTGGTACCGATTTTGATCCCACAGCCCGCGGGCGTCGGCACGTTGACGATCGACATCCCGGACGTGCCGAGCTTGATCGGCACGCCGCTCTTTGGCCAGGCGCTGTTGTCGCGTGACGGCGCGCTGCGGCTGACCAACGTCAGCGCCGACGTGGTGATTGCCCGCTGAGGCGGGTTGTGTGGGGTCACGCGGATGCCCCGCAACACAGGAGTGCCCGTGCGGTACGAGATCGACCGGGCTCGTCCGACCAGTGACTGTGACGGGCTCAACCACCCACGCGTGCGTGGTCTCCGCGCCATCGGCCAAAGGTCGGAAATGTGTGATCAGGAGCGGCCCCACGTTGGTCAAGGCCGAGCCGAGATCCGATCGGGGTTGGGAGCTGCGCGCGGAACGGCCTCTTCAAGAAGCCGTGGTGCGCGGGCAAATGCGCGTCTTTCTGGCCAGCGTGACCAAGGACTCGCAGCTCGCGGCTCGCCGACGCTCTCTATGTCCCCACCCCTACATGCAATCGGTCGGCGCCACCGACGCCAGGCTGCCCCGAGGCAAACCGAAGCTTGATGAGGAGTTCAACGGTCGTCGCTGGGATCGGCGGTGGAGCCGCAAAGTTGTCGCGATAGACGGGGACGGACCCACCGGGTTCGCCAATCACGGCCGCATGTCCCAGCACCGCCCCGGTGCTGTCGCGACAATCCACCTCTAGCCAAACGTCCCCCCAGAAGTAGCCCGACAGTCGCAGGTTGGTGTTTGGTGGCAGCGTCTGACCGTCTCGCCACAAGTCAGTGATGAACACACTCTGTGTGGCGGTGAACTCCTCGGGCGTATTGCGGCTAAAGTAGTAGTCTCCAAATGCGCTGGCCGGTTCTCCGAGAGGAAGCGTGACCGCGCCATAGGAACCTGTGACGCCCGCGTACAGTAGCGGCACAATCGGATCCGAAACCCCGAGCATGTCCGGAGTGTAGTCCCAGCCATAGACTGATTTGCCGATCGGCCCATCGAGCGGTGATCCGCTGACAGCCCAGCTCTCGAACTTGTACCGGTCGTGTCTGAACCAAAGAGCGCGCGGGTTGCGCACCAAGTTCTCGTTGGTGCCAAGGCCGTCATACCAAACGTAGGGGCCGTGGTTTGCCGCGGCTCCGTTCGCCAGAATGCTTGGTACAAAGTAGTTCTGGGCCTCGCCTGCGAGATTCATTACGTGCCCGGGACTGTTATTCAAGAGGATGTTGCGCACAGGCAGCATCGTCGCGATGATGTTCTCTAACTCGACCTTCTCCTGCGCAAACGGCGTGGTCGTACACATGTACAGCGGCGGCGTGAGCGGGTTGTTGTCGAGCACGCCGATGTCTGGATTGTCGAGGTTGCATGGTTCTGCCGCGCTGGCATAGCGTTGCCGCCGTGTCATCATCAAGTGATAGGACACCTCATTAAACGAGCACCACGTCTTGCCTAGAACGTAGGCGAGGTAGGCCGTCTCAGGAAGCGTGCCGATGGGGGGTAGGGCGGTGTATCCCGGCATTCCCTCGCTGGGAAAAGCGTACAGCTCGTTTCGCCAGGGCTCATCGAAACTGCCGGCCGCCCTCTGGGTCATGTAGTTTTCTATGTGACGCAGTTTGAACGCCCCATTGGCCATGTCATTGTTCTGGTGTAGCTGTAATAGCATCTCGCGTGTCTGGTGCGCCCAGTGGTACCAATACACTACTTGAGCATCCTCCACGGTCCCGGCGAAATCGCGTAGGCGACTGGAAATGAAGGCATAGGTGTCCGCGCCCACGTTCATCGGGCATTGTGGGACGATGGGTGGATTCTGCGTGGCCGGAGGCAGTACATAGTCCTTCTCGCGAGGCAGCAACGCCGGTGTTGCGATCGCTGGCGGCGTGTGGCCTTGGCGCAGGGCGGCGTCGATATACGCGTCCCTTGCGGCTGCACTGCGTACTTCGCCGTCTACGTAGAACATGCCGTCAGACAGAGCGAAGGGCACCGTGTCGTGAAGCATTGCCCCCCAGATCATGAAGCCGACTCCGGTCGTCTGTGGGTTGGGGACGCCGGCGTAGCCTAGGTCAGGGCGCGGCACACGTAGGCAGAAGTTGATCTGATCCTCGTAAGCTTGGCCCCATCCAGAGGCGCCGATCTCGGTCACGATGATCGCTTTGCCGTTCGGGGCCAGGTTCGCGCCCGCCGTGCGCGCCAGGTCGATCTGTGTCTCCAGGCCCTCGCGGTAGGGCGTGTACTCGTGCAGGCTCAGCACGTCGAGCATGTCGGCAATCTTGGAAGAGTTGATTGTCCCGCTGCGTCCACCGATCTCCCCGCCCCAATTGGCATAGCCGACCGTCTGAGGATGGCAAGGCGAGGAAGGCAGCGAGCTGTAGCGGTTGTCGATGTGGGCCGCTGTGGCGGCAATGAACTGGTAGTAGTCGTCACCAACGATCTCCAGTCCAGTTGAGCCGAGGCAGCAGAGTTCGAATGGTGGCGCCTGGCACTCCGCGCGAGGGATGGCGTCGAGAGCGGGCTCGTTGAATAGATCCCACATCAAGAATGCGTCAGAATCGACGACAGCATCGAAGACTGCATCGAGATACCGCCCGATGGGGTGCGGTGCCGGCGGGAGCGTCAGGGTGGGAGATGCCACGTCTCCAATAACGATACAGCCAGGCGATTGGTGGAATCCGGTCCCGGATTCGAGCTCGGCAATTACCTGGGCAGCTTCGTACGCGTTGCCCCAGTATTCGGCGTTCGGCGGAGTGACGACGCGCGCGGGGTCGTTGGGTCCGACCTTATCCCACACGACGAGCATGACGTACATCTGCTTAGACTCACAGAGCGCCATGAACTCCAGTAGGGCGCCCACGGCAGGGTTCCCCGTACATCCCGACGGTGGGTATTCGTCGTAGAATTTCCATAGAGGATACGATAGCCACACGCGGATCGTGTTGACCCCGATTCCCTTCATCATATCGAGCTGGTGCGACACTAAGCCGTCCGGCCCGAGATAGTTGGGTGCGGTCGGATCGCAGAATTTCTGAGCAAGGGCATTCCACATGCCGGTTGGACTCCTGATGTCCAGACCGTCGATCGCGGTGAAGTAGCAAAGACCGCGCATCTTTCGATAGTCGCCCGGTACGACATGCAGATCTTCCCAGCCGGCGGGCGTCGGCGGAGGTGGGCACACGGCACCGAGCGGTTGTGCCGATATCGGCAGACTCGAGATGAAGAGAGACGTGAGCAGCGCCCATGTGACCTTGGCCATTTGACCTCCTATCGTGCGGCTGTAAGACGGCCGCCCGGGCGAGGAGCGACCCACCGACGAGTTCGTGCAGGGCACCGCGAGTGTCTCAAAGAATCGCGACAACTGTTCGCCAGCCCAACCTCAGTCGGCACTGCGGGAGGATCGGGCCGCGGCGATTCGGACCGAGGACGGCTACCGCATGCGGTCCGGAGATAGGGTCGCTCCACCAGCTGAGCCTACGCCGGTGGTCGAAGGAGGTGAGAAAGGGATCGATGCCTGATTGTGTCCAACGGCCTGCCGCTTAGAGCCCTTGGCGGGTCTGAAGTTGACGAATCGAGTCAAGAAGCAGATTGAGTCAAGCCGCCGCGCTGGGCTCATCTCGCCAAGGTCGGTCGATGGCATCGTCGACGGCTTGAAGCGCCTTCTTGAGCGTTGAGTGGTTGAGCGACTGGCTGGGCTCGAGGAGCGTCGAGCCCGGTCGGAGGAGCCGCGCCTACGCTCTCGTTAGGAAGACTGCAGCGCGCGATCTGAACTCGGTCAGGTTGTACTGATTCGTTGGAGCTGGGCCTGCTCGGGCCTCCCGATGTTGAGATTCTCGCGGATGATCTGCTCGAAGAAGACGCGGCCAGAGAGCGGCCGGTCGAATACCTGCGTGAGCGCGAACTCGACCTGGAGCATTGAGATCTCGTAGGCTCGGGCCCACGACGGCGGCGCCGGGCGACCGCAGGCGCAGCGACATGTTCTGGCCTAGGACCGGAGGGGCGCCACCGCGCAGGGTGTCGCCGGCGGACGTCGCCGACCAGTCCGTCGGCGTGAACATGTGGGCGAAGCCCGTGCGTTCCTGTTGGGCGACGGCCCGGGGGGGGGGCGAGCGCGAGAACGAGCCCGAGCAGCACCGGTTTGCGGGACGCTTTGATGAGGGGCAACATGGCTCAACTCCCGCCTCGAGCGGGGCGGTACCGGTGCCATTGCCGGATGGGCCGGCCCCCTGGGTCTGCTCCCAGTGCTCACCGACTGGAGCTGAACGAGGCTTGAGTCGCTGCCCTGCCAACGCCTGGTCGGAGTCGACTTGCGGGCCCTAGTCTGTGGCGCGCTCAGGCGTCTTTCCCTGTGTCGGCTCGACTCGCCAGGCCCGGGGGATTTCGATGTGGGCGTCGGGGTCTCGGCAACGCCATTCTGCATCCATGAAGCTCGCACCAGCAAGGTCTCTGCGACTCGAGATGTCTGGATCGAGACTCTCATTGGCCGTGGTGATGGCCTTGGTGGCGTTGCTTTCCTCGGCGTTCGCGCAGCCCGCGCGCGACACTCGATTGCAGCTCCCGAGCGGAACGATCGTGGATCTGCGCCGCGACACCGGGGACCCCAGCTATTCGATCCGCACCGGCGACGGCCGTCGGTCGGGGCTGCGACCCGCCGACCCGATGATTCGGCTGCGCTACGCGTGCTTCGACCCGTTGGTGGCCGCGCCGGTTGCGGCGCGGCTGCCAGAGAGTGGGCGCCTGCGGTTGATTCAGTTCGAGACCTGTTTGCTCGAAGACTACACCTCGACCCTCGACGCCCTGGGGATCAAGGTGCACCGGATCGTGCCGGGCCAGACCGTGATTGCCGAAGTACCGTTGGCGTCACTGCCACGCATCGCAGCGCTCGACTTCGTGCGCTGGGTCGGTCCGTTCCCGGCCGAGGCACGCCTCGACCCGTGGTTGCTCGGCGAGCTGGACGCCACCGCCGCAGTGCGGGGGCGCTACGTGGTGCAGGTCATGCGGCGCGGTCTGCGAGACAAGACCGCAGTCGCGCGCGAGGTGCGCGCCGTTGGCGGCACGGTCGAGCCGCTCACGCCAGACGGCTTCCTGCTGCGCACCCACCTCACTCCGCGTCAGCTCATGCGCATTGCGGCGCTCGATGAGGTCTTGTGGGTCGAGCGCGCGGCGGCGCCACGCGCCGCGGTCGACAAGGTGCGGCAGGACAGCGGTGTCGACCTCGTGGAGGTGCGCACGGGCTACACGGGCGCCGGTGTGCGCGGCGAGGTGTTGGACACGGGCCTGGCGCTCAACCACCCCGACTTCCAAACCGCCCAGCCGATCCTGCACGGACCCAACACCGCGCAGATGGTGCACGGCACCGCGGTGTACGGCGTGGTGTTCGGCACCGGCACCGGCATGCCGAGTGCGCGCGGGCTGCTACCGGAAGGGCAGGGCATCTTCGCGACGTTCACGACATTGGAGAACCGTTACCGGCACACCGCCGCGCTGTTGCAGCCGCCATACCGGGCGGTTTTTCAGACCAACAGCTGGGGCAACGGGCCGAGCCCGCCCGGCTATCCGAGCCTGTCTTTTGAGATGGATGACATCATCCATCAGTCCGATCTGCTGACGTGCCAAGCCTTCGGCAACTCCGGTAGCCAAGTCGCGTTTCGTCAGGCGTGGGCCAAGAATGTGGTGACTGTGGGTGGGATCCAGCACCTCGACACCCTGGATCCCGGCGACGACCGGTGGAACGGCAGGGCGACGATCGGACCGGCGACCGATGGCCGCATCAAGCCGGACCTCTGCTACTGGAATGACAACATCCACACGACTCGGCCGCCGGCCACCTACACGCCGCGCTTTGGCGGCACCAGCGCGGCGACGCCGCAAGTCGCGGGGATCTTTGGCCTGTTCTTTCAGATGTGGCACGAAGAAGTGTTCGGCAACGCGGCGCGTCGCCTCGACGTCGACCAAGACGGTGTCTTCGACCGTCGCCCGCATTCATCGACCGCGCGCGCGTTCGTGTACAACACCGCCGAGCCCTACCCGTTCGCCGGCATCGCGCACGATCTGACGCGCACCCACCAAGGCTGGGGCCGGCCTGACGCCGAGCGGCTGCACGATCTCGGTCGCGGGGTCTTGGTGATCGACGAGTGGCTGCCGCTGCGCAACTTCGAAGTCGCGCGCTACCATGTGGGCATTGCCGCAGGGCAGAGCCGGTTGCGCGCCACGTTGGTCTACACCGATCCCCCGGGCACTAGCGCCGCGGCGCTGCATCGAATCAACGACCTCAGCCTGCGCGTGATCTCGCCGGACGGCACCCACTATTGGGGCAACGCCGGACTAGCCGCGGGCAATACCTCCGAATCCGGCGACCTGCAGAACGCGCTCGACACAGTGGAGCAAGTTTGGCTCAACAACCCGGCACCGGGCCGGTGGATCGTCGAGGTGTGGGCGAGCGAGGTGGCGCTGGACGCGCATCTCGAGACCGCGCGGCCCGACGCCGACTTTGCGCTGGTGGTGGCGCCGGTCGCGCCGATCGTGCGCGACTTGGGCAAGGGCCTCCCGGCGCGTGGCTGCGCCGCACCGCCGCGGCTCGAGGCTCACGGTTCGTTCGTGCGCGGCGCACCGTGGCGCTTCGATGTGAGCGGCGCGACGCCGGGCAGCGAGTGCCACCTGGTGATTGGCGAGCGTGTTCTGGGTCAGCCGTTCTTGCAGGGCGTCTTGGTCCCCGAGCCGGAACGCGTGCTGCACATGTGGGTCGACGATCGAGGCAAGGCGACGTTCGCGGGCACCCTAGATCCCGACGATGACCCCCGCCGGCGGCCTTCGCTCGGCGTCCATCCGGCGCGGGCCCACCGGGGATCGTTCTACGTGCAGGCCTGGATGCGCGACACCTTGGGGCCGGGCGGCGCGACCGCTTCGAATGCAGTCGAGGTGATCTGGCCGGAGGTCGGGCGGTAGAGGTCGCCTAGGATCTCGCCAAGCTCGCCGCCTTCTGAGTGCCCCGATCGGCTTATCCTGTCGGGTAGCGGCACCACCCGACGCTCACCCGCCTCGCCGTTGGCGGCGAGAAACCGCGCAAGGTCTAACGAGGACCGCCGTCTCACTCGGGCCGCGGGCACGTTCGTCGCGGGCTGGGCGAAGATTGGCGCCGCTGACCAGCGCTACCTCCGCACCCTTGACCTGGGCATGGGGGACGAGCTGGCGGTCGCGCCGCCCAAGCTGGATGGCGCGATCACCGGCGAGACGAAACCGTACCCGAAGTTGTGGGGGTTCGGCGCACAACACGGAATCGCGGGCCCGAGGTTGGTTCTGATGCCCGGGGCCGAGAGCGACAGCGCCTGGGGCGTCGTTCACGAGCTGCCGGATCCGGCGAGGTTCACCATCCAGCACCTGCCGCCAGGCGCTTACGAGCTCCAGCATCATATGTACGAGACCGGCTACTTCGCCGGTGATGGGGCCTTTGCCACCACGAGTGTCGTCGTCGAGAGCGGCGCAACGATCGACGTCGGGGTATTGAGCAAACCCGAAGGCCGGTCCCTGCAGGTCTCGGTGCGCTACACCGATGGCACGCCAGCCCAGGGCCACCTCAGTGTGCGGGACCGGATGTACGAGTCGTGGGAGAAGGTGCTCGAGTATGGCTCGACGCTGACCCACGCGCTCGATCCGATCCCCCGACCTCCGGTCGCTCTTCTCGATTCGGACGGCGGGGGAACGCTCGACGGGATCGCATCAGGGCGCTTCGAGTTCCGCCTGCAGACGCCCGCGGGGGATCGGGTTGACTTCGTGGCCGAGGTCGAAGAGACGGGCGTGCTCGAGGTGGAGTTGGAAGCGCCGTAGGCGGGCGGATTACAGCTGTGCCAAGCGGGGTGGTCTGTGCTCCCCGGCTTGGGTGTGAGCCCTTGCCCGTGCTGTCTGAATGCGTGGACGGCGGGTCGTCGCCACCTCGTGGGCAGAGTCGTTTGCTCGGGGAGCGGCTTGCGTGCCCGACTCCGATCACCGATGCCCAAGCGCGTTCGACCCGCGGCGTTGAAGACTTGCGCGTGCAACAGCATCACGTGGTCGCGCACGGGTGAGAGCCGGCCAGTGCCGGCGCCTGACCCGGTCGGCCCGAGGAAGTCGGGCGCTTGAGCCGGGTCTAGAATCGGAGGTTGACCGCGTTGGTCAGCACAAAGCCTCCCGGCGCACTGCCGTCCATCACGACAGCTTGCGCCGCGACGATCAGCGTCCCCGATCCCGCAGGGATCGTGAACGGCCACTGTGTTCTGAGGCTAGGCTGGTGCCGGCTGGGCAGCCGCGCTGCTGGCCGAGACTGGGAGTGGCGGACGCCACAGTGGTGCCATTCGTTGGGCCTCGGGTCGTTGGGTGCCACCGGCTGCTCGCTCTACGTGGCCATCGGCGTTTGCGGGCGGAGGCGGGAATCGGGAGAGCCCGGCCGCGATGCGTGGTCAGCGCCCGATACGCGCCAGGGTTGGCGGCAGCGCATAGGTCCACAGTGACCTCGACCCAAGCAACGACCCACCGCCGAACAAGAGGACGCGACCGCGGCCCCGGTCGTACGTCATCCCATGGCCGACGAGCGGTGCCGGGCCCGTATTGACGTTGCGGCGCCAGTCGCGGCCGTCCCATTCCCACGTGGCGCCCGGGTCCCCAGTCTCCGGAAATCCGCCGGACATCACGACGCGGCCCCCTATGGCATCGTAGACCAGGCGATGCCCTGAGCGCGGCGCGGGCGGCGTGGCGGCGACCCGCTCGGTCCAATGACTCCCGTCGAACTCCCACGTGTCGCCGCGCGTCGCCCCATCCCAGCCGCCAAAGAGCACGACGACACCGCGGCCTTCGTCGTAGGCCATCGCGTGATCGCCGCGGGGCGAAGGGCTGCGGCCAAGTTGAAGCTCCGTCCAGGTCGAGCCATCCCACTCCCAGGTATCGCCAAACCTCGTCGCCGCGTCCCAGCCGCCAAACAGGACCACGCGCTCACGGCGTCGGTCATTGGCCATCGCGTGGTCATAGCGGGCGGGCGGCGCCGGGGTGGAAGTGCGCTTGACCCACTCGGCGCCATCCCATTCCCACGTATCACCGCGTAGGCCGCCGAGGAAGCTCCGACCGCCGAACAGCAAGACGCGACGACGCGCGCTGTCATAGACCATCCCCGCCTGTGTCCTGGGCGGGGGCCCAAACGCGGATCGGCGCATCCAGCCAGCGGCGCTCCACTCCCAAGTGTCCGCTGACGTCAGCGGGCGCAGACCGTCTCTGATGAGGCCGCCAAACACGACCAGGCGGCCACAATCCTCGTCGTAGGCGAGCGCGTGGCCGGAGCGCTCGCTGGGCAGGGTCCCTTCGACCACCCTCTGCCATTCGGTGCCGAGCAGCTCCCAAGTGTCGTCGTGTCGGAACTCGATGTCACGGCCACCAAAGGCCACGGCCACGCGACGTACGGGGTCAAACACCGCCTGGGTCCCAGCAAGGCGAATCCCGGGCGCGGTCAGGGCGCGCTCCTCCCACGCGTTGCCGTCCCATTCCCAAACGTCCTCCGCATAGCGGGGCATGCGGGGATGGGTGTTCGTCATGCCGCCGAGCAGGACGGCTCGGCCGATCGTGGGGTCGAAGACGAGCGCGGGTTCGGAGCGAAAGGTCGGCCCGTTTGTGCCGCGCAGCTCCCACGTCGTCCCGTCCCACGCCCAGGTTTGGCCCGGCTCGGTGGAAGGCGCATCGTGGGTGCCAAACAGCACGACGCGGCGCCGCCACGAGTCGTAGACCATCGCGGTCTCGAGCTCTCCGGGCGGGGACAGTGTCGTCGCACGCTCTGCCCAGTTTGTGCCGTCCCACTCCCAGACGTTCCTCATGCTCGGCTCTCTGGGCAGACCGGCGTACAGGACCAAGCGGGCCCGAGCCTCGTCGTAGACCAAGTGATGACCAAACCGAGCGGGCGGGCGCTGGGGCGGAAACACCTCCCGCCACGTGTCACCATCCAGCTCCCACGTGTCGTCTAGCTCTTGGCGTGACGCTTGGTCGAAACCGCCAAACAGCACGAGGCGCCCCCTCGCGGAGTCGAAGGCGACGGCCTGCTGGGTGCGCGAGGACGGCCCGCCCAAGAGCTGTCGCGCGCTCCAACTCGAGCCGTCCCATTCCCAAACGCTCATCCCGGCGCCGTCCAGTGCCGGCGCGGCGCAAAGAAGGGCTCGCTGCGCCACTGTGTCATAGGCCATCGCGTTGCCGAACTGCTCCGTCGGTCCCTGCGCCGGGAGCTCCGTCCACACCGCGCGCAGCGGCGGCAGCGGCGGACGATCCGCGTCGCCGCTGCAAGCGAGCGGGAAGACGGTCAACAAGGCCAAGCTGGCGACGCGCATCATGATCTCCCGCCCGGGCGACTCCTCAAGGTGGCGCTCATACGCCGTTCATCGCCCCCCGCCCGGGTGAATCGACTCCAGTTGGCGCTGTGGGGTGACTGCAGCCCGTCCCGAACAGCCGGTAGGCGGCGGCCCGCGGCCACGTCGGGCGTCGACGAGAGCGCGGCGCCCAAGATCAACGACGAACAGCGCATGGGATTCTCCTGAGTGGTGCGCGAGCACTGAACACCGGCAGAGGCCTCAGCCTACGCTCCCCGAGGCGCGATGGCGATTGGGGGTGGCCGTCGGGAGCCGGGGGCCGCCGGCAAAGCCCTGGGTGCCGGTCGCGGGCGCGGTCCCCGGCATCACACCGAACCGCGGCGGTTGCGGAAGGAACTCGCGGCCGGCGTCGGCAGCAGAACTGATGAAGAGTCGGGCAGCCCTCGGGCCGGCGCCACCACCGGGAATCCGTGAGTCGCCGTCGGGCCGCCCATTGGCCCACGCTGGCGATTCACGCCTACTGCAGCGTCACGCGTTTGGCGTTCGACAGCGCGAAGGCACCGCAGCCGTTCGGGTCGCCAGAAACCCACTGGTGCAAGAACATCCACCCGGTCGCGCGCACCGCGCCGCGACTCGCTCCCACCGCCACGTAGCGGCCAGCAACGCCGCCGCTGCCAGGTCCGGGAATCGTGACGACAGCACTGAACGTCACCCTGCGAGCGCGGGTCTGGGGGATTCCAGAGCCAGCCATCGACGGCGGCGAGGGCGAGACGGGCGCGGGTCGCGGGCATGGACACATCCACGCCGGGGTGCCCCGTGGCCGCGCCCGCGTTTCAAGAACCTCCGCCCGCCTGCCGTCTGTCACCTGTCACCAAGCCACACGCGCGAACGTCGTCGGCCTCAGGGCCTGCCTCCAAATCACCAGTTTGGCAGGCTCCATGTCACGAGCGGCGCTGTAGCGCCGATTCCGAAGGTGACAAAAAAACAGAAGCGTCGATCGCCGCTCACGGCCAAGCAGGCAGAGCATCGATGTCCCGCTGAGTACCCCAACCCATGCGCCTCTCCCTCGCTCTCACCGCTATTTCGCTGTGCCTGATGCCGGCGAGCCCGGCCCAAACCTGCCGCACCACGGTCGTGGATCGAGCATCCGGCTCCTGGACGCTCGCTGGCTCGCCCTACTGCCTGGCCACGTCGGTCCTGGTCGAAACCGCACTGACGATCGAAGCCGGGGTGCAGGTGCTCGGCCGGCCGGGGACGGCGTTTATCGTGCGCGGGACGCTCACCGTGGACGGCACGGCCGCTGAACCGGTGGTGTTCACCAGCGAAGACCCGTCCCTGCGCTGGGACGGGGTTCGGTTCGAAGCCGGCTCCTCGGCCTCGACCTTGGTCCACGCTAGCATCGAGCGAGCGTCGGCCAGCGGCGTGCAGGTCACCAACGCCACGCCGTCGTTCACGCACTGTCGGTTCCGCGACAACCACCGCCAGTGGGGGAATGGCGGCGGCTTGTGGATCCGCCTGACCGGAGGTGACTTCGCCTTGCGCGACTGCGTGATCGAAGACAACGTTGCGGACAGTGGCGGCGGTTTGTGGGCGGACTTGGGGTCGGGGCGACTCGTGCTCGAGCGCTGCCGGATCGTCGGCAATCGTGCCGAGCTCGACTACGCGGGCCCCGCGCTCCTAGAAGGCGGCGGCGTCCGCGTATCCGCCAACGCGCTCGAGATGCGGGACTGCGAGGTGACCGACAACTCGGGGAGCGTGACTCTGTTGTACGGCTACGCCTGGGCCTACGGCGGAGGGATCCGCGCGACAGTCTCTTCGATGACGGCGACCGACTGCTTGTTCGCGCGCAACTCGCTCGTGGCTCTCGACCCGTACTACGGGGACGCACGCGCAGAAGGGGGGGCGATCTCCGCCGACGAGTTGGCCTTGGTTCGGTGCGTCCTTCGCGACAACCGCTGTGAGGGACTCTACTCGGGGCTCGCGTTTGGCGGTGCTGTGGCGGCGAGTCGCGTGACGATGGCGCAGTGCGTTGTCGCCGGCAACGCAGCGGTCGCAGCGAATGGTTACGGTGGCGCGGTGCGCGCGTCGGTGTCGGTGGCCCTGCGAAACTGCACCGTGGCCCGCAATCGCATCGACGCCTGGAGGGTTGTGCGCGGCCCCGGCATCGACGCCGACGCGTGGGCCGGCTCGGAGCCGTCGACGATCACGAACTCGATCGTCTACGAGAACGAGCCCGCGGGAGTCGCACCGTTCGCAGGGCCATCGCCGACCGTCACCTTCAGCGACGTCGAGGGTGGCCTGCCCGGGGTCGGCAACCTCGACGTCTCGCCAGGGTTCCGTGGCCCAACATCATCGACGGCCTGCGGCGCGCTCGAGCTCGGCCAGGGCTCGCCCTGCGTGGACGCGGGCGACCCTTCGCCGCAGTGCAACGACGTGGTGTTCCCGCCGTCGCTCGGCGGCCCCCGCAACGATATGGGCGCCCACGGCGGCCCCGGGGCGGCGGGCTGGAGGGAATGGGAGCGCGCGGCCCCAACGCTGCGGATCGCGCCTCCGCGCGCCGCGTGCCCGGTCGCAGTGCTTGACGCGACGATCAGCGGCGGAGCGCTGACGCAGCCGGTGGCGGTGTTCGTCGAGGCCGTGGACGGGATCCCGTTGCCTCTGCCGGCGTGGCTCCCCCAGCTGGGTACATACTGCGCCGCGGGCCGCGAGGAGCTGGCGTACGCGATCGGCACGCCCGTGTGCGGCGTCACCTCGGTGACGTTCCGCGCGTACTCGCTGACCGCGAGCGGCACCCTGCGCGCGTCGAACGCCGTGGTGTGGTGACCGCACAACGCTCGCGCTCGCGCAGCACCGAGCCATGGCGTTTTGGAGCGAGCAAACTGCGACCGAACCCAGGCAATCCAGACACAAGCGACTCCTTGTGCAGGCCCCACGGCCTCGGGAAAGGGCTGCCCCGGCGCTGCGCTGCTGTCCGGGTTGACGAAGCACTCCGGCTCGCGTGGTGCTTCGCGCGAAGATCGTGTTGCACGCGGTTCGCGACCGAGGCCCAAACCGCCGCTTACACGGCGCTCGCCGGCGCGGCGCAACTCTCGCCGAGCCGCACCAGCGTCGCAGGCAAGTGCCGCTCAGGGACGGACGTGGTAGGTCACCGCGATTCCCTGGCTCAGCGCGATTTGGCTGGTCGAGCCGACGTGGACTCCTTGGTGGTAGAGCGTCAATCCCACAAGCGACGGCTGCGGCGCGACCGGCAGGGTCAGTTCGAAATAGCTGATCGAGAACGGGGGCGGCCGAACCGTGACGACTGGCATGGGCACGGTCGCTTCTGCCGACGTCAGCAACTGGCAGCCAGGCAGAGCGAGAGGGAGACCGAGACCCGTCAAGTCGAACGCCTGCTGCGTGGCCCCGAGGAACATGGCGCCAATGCCGGGAGAGGAGGACGTCACGACGGGGCTCCGCAATGTGTAGGAGGAACCGAGCTCGGGGCTCCCGGAGACCGACAATTGGAATCCACAAGCACTCCCGTAGCTCTCGATGGCCGGGACGGTCAGGACATCGGAGATGCCGTAGAAGGGAAACAGCTCGTCTTCCGGCTCGTCGCTGTAGTGGACCCAGGAATGCCGCCTGCCGACTCTCCCCACACCACAGTAGTCATCGCTGCCGAGCGGATCGTGCGCTCGTCCAAAGAGATTGGTGCCCGTCCATACCAGGGCAGAGACGGGACCCTGGGCACCACTCGCGGTGACCCAAGGCGCCGCGAGGAGGGATTGGCTCTGCGCGCCCCAAAGCCGGTCGTAGTTGTCGGCGAGGCGCGTGCCGTCCGGACGGTAGATCGGGACGCCCACGCCCGCTCCACCAGCTGTGGAAGGCAACGTGCTGGTGTGGTCCCGCGCATCCACCGCGTCCGTGCTCGCCACCGCCTGCCAGTTGGTGCTCAACGCCACCAGCTCGCTCACGCGATCCGCATCCGCGCTCACCAGGGCGTCGTAGTCGGCGATGTCCGATGAGGTGGCATCGCGCGTGGAGCTCGAGAGGAACAGAACACGGTACTGGTCGCCAGGGTTGAGGTCCGGCGGCGGCAGGTTGATGCCTTGCGAGGCGAGATCCGTAGCCAGCCACAACCCAAGGGTCGCGGCGGTGAAGGCGTTGATGCGAAGGCGGCTCATGATTCGTTGCTTTCGTTAGGGGTTGCGTCGACGAGGCGTTGACCGCCCGCCAAGGCCTCCCCAACGACGGCCCGGGCCGGAGTCCGTAGAAAAAAAGGCGCAGTCGTCCGGCGACCGCACGGTGCACCCAGCCACGCCGGCTCGACGCACGCAGAGCAACGCGCGCCCCGAAGCGCGGCGCCGGGCCCGGTGCCCGACACCCTTTTGTTTGATGCGGCCTGCGGGCCCTCGCGAGGCGGATTCAGACGCCGCCAAACAGCATCCCGTAGGCGTCGGAGGCGGAGATCGGCGCGCCGGCGCTGCCGTCGAGCAGCACGGCCTGGGCGTACAGGGGTAGGCCAACCCAGGACCACTGGTTGGTCAGCGTGGTGCTCGTGCTGAACCTGCCAGACGCATCGAGCGTGATGGGCAGGTTGAGGGTGGGGCTCACGAACAGTCTGCAGCTCCACAGTGGCGCATCGATCGACTGAACGTCGAGGAGCACCGCGCCGGAGACCCCCGCCGCCCCGTCGACTTGGAGTCCATACGCGCCGCCAATGCGCGGCACGTCGACCTGGAAGCCGGGCACCAGGCCGCTCGAAGCGGGGCAACCGCCGCCGACCTGCCAGGTCCGCGCGGCCAGCGGCCGCTGGATCACGCCAAACGCGTCGATCCCGATCGTGGTCGATGGTTGCCCAAACCAGCCGACCAACTCGTGGTGCGTGTCCGCGGAGTAGACATTCTCAAAGCCTCCGGATCCGACCTTCAGTGAGGATCCGTTCCGGGTGGTGAATCGGATGTGATTGGCGGTCGATTCAGAGGGGCCGATCTCGACTTGCTGTAGGGCGTCGTCGGGGGCGATCGCCAGCGTCCGCGTAATCTCGGCGCCAGTGTAGAAGGACTTGCCCAGCCACGGCATCCACCCCGTGACGGCCCCCTGATCGTCCCGCATCTCGAAACGGATCCGCACGAGATAGAAGACCGGAAACGAGATGTACTCGACTTGGACTTTCGAGATGTGCTGGGTCAGCGATGCGACTGCTGTCGGTGGACTCGAGCCAGCCACGACGTTCCACGGCGTGCCGGGCGTCGATTCCCACGCCGGGCGCAGATAGACGCTCAGTCCAATAATGAACGGCGACGCATAGCCGACAAACCCGACGATTTCGTGACCCGCCAGGGCGAGCGGGGTCGTCGTGCCGTAGGCGGAGGGCGTGCCAAAGGACGTGGTCTGGCCGGATCGAGTGCTCAGTGTGACGGCGTAGATCTGCGTCCTACTGGCGTCGTG
The DNA here is from genome assembly GCA_039029375.1 of Planctomycetota bacterium. GTDB lineage: Bacteria > Planctomycetota > UBA1135 > UBA1135 > UBA2386 > JBCCGH01. The sequence continues at coordinate 8,770 of JBCCGH010000006.1, read as the reverse complement.
GTTGACGACGATCGACTCGAGATAGTCCCCGGGTGCGATCTGGAAGACTCCTTGGGTCCCGCCGGTGCTTCCCGCCAGCGCGATGCTGGATGTGGTGCGGGCGACGTCGGAGGAGCGAAAGCGGATGCCCCGGACCACCCCGGTGTAGAAGACTTCGACTTGGTCAATGTGCTGGGACCCTGGCACTTTCCGGTCGAACGGGGCGCCCGAGGTGGCCCCCGCCAACGCGCTGACCGTGTCGAAGTGCTGAGCGTGAGTGACGGAAGAGCAGACGCCAAGCCCGAAGGCCAGCGCGACGACGAGCCTGCTGCGAGTGTTCATAGGTTCGGATTGGTTTGGGGGGTCAAAGAGGACCCCCCAAACGACGAGCCGCGTCCAGGTCCGGAACGGTTTTTGGATCCGCTCGGGATCCTTGCGCTCGTCCCTCGCAGAACGGGCAGGGCGAGGTCGCCGGTTGGCGGAGGGGCCGCGCCGCCTGGTGACCCGAGGGCCGGTCTGGATCGAGCGTGCGCTGGATGCAGCCGTCCTGCGACCGGCGGCGCCCGCCAGTGCTGCGCGCCACCTTCAGCGAAGTGTCACAGCATTCCCGGGATGAGGTCGATGCCCGTGCTCAAGACTGGGGATGCACCATCCATCACAACCGCCTGAAGGGCGACGGTGCCCCCGAGTAGCGCCGGTTGGTACGGCAACGCCAGGGGCAAGGTGACCTTTCCCGAGCCGCTCGTGGTCACTGGCGGCAATGCGATCATGGACGCGGGATCGACGAGCAACTTGCAGCCCCACAGGGGGATGCTCGCGGCCTGCGCGGAGAGCAGCAGCACGGTGGGCGCCGAAGCGGGGGCCGGAGCAAGGTCGCCGATCTTCAGCTGGTAGTTCGACGCGCCGAGCACCGGGTCATTCGACCCACTCATCAATAGGGGCGCTCCCGTCGAGCTCGCGACGCAACGGATGATGGTCTCGATGTGCATTCCCAGCAAAGGCCGCTGGATGATCCCCAGGGTCACCAAGACCCCACTCGCGTCTTGCTCCCCAAAGAGACCCACGATCTCGTGATTGGGGTCGGCCGCGATGGCGACGACGGCGGGGGGCGAGGCGCCTCCCGCGCCTCCACCGGGCTGCGTGACTCCATCCGACGTCTGGTAGGCGACGTACGTGACGTGCGACGAGCCGGAAGTGACGGAGACCTCAACGAGCATGCTCGCCACAAAGAACCGAGGGTCAGCGCTTGCATAGACCGCGGGGCCGCCCATGGTTCCCAACGAGATTCTGCCATCGAGGTTGCCGGCTCGGTTCAACACTTCCCAGTGCATTGCCATGACGCCCGAGTAGCCGCCGGCGCCTTGACCGGACCCGACCCGTAATAGCTCGCTCAGCCGCGTCCCACGGCGAGTGGCCATTTTCTGCACGGGAGCGCCGATCGAGATGCCGAGCGGGTCGCTCGTCGACTCCCACGCTGGCCGCAGGTGCACCCCCAGACCGACGAGGAAGGGCGTCGCCACGCCGTGGACGCCGACGATCTCGTGACCGCCTAGAGACAGCGTCGCGCTGGCGCCAAACGGAGACGGCATGCCGAACTCCGAGGAGTGGCCCGACTTGGTGCGCAGCGTCACCGCGAAGATCTGGGTGCCGCTGGTGTTGTAGTTGATGTCGATCGCCTCGAGGTAGTCGCCGGGATCGATCTGGAAAACCCCGGTCGTGCCGCCCGAACTTCCCGCCATCATCACGTTCGAGGTCGTGCGTGTCAGGTCGGACGACCGAAGGCGGAGCCCGCGCACGACTCCGGTGTAGAACACCTCGACCTGGTCGATGTGGTCTGCACGTGCGGCCCTGTGGTCAAACGTGACCGCAGAAGTGCTGCCGACGGGCCCTTGGCTCACGTCGAAGTGCTGGGCGGGGGCGGCGTGGGTGAGAAGGCACAGGCCGAGGGCCGTGGCGGCGAAGAGTCTGCAGCGCGACATGATTCAGTTTCCTTGACGGCGAGGGTTGCTTGGGGCCAGCCGGGCGTCGCCAGCAGGCGGCCCCCCAACGTCAACTGGCCCCCGAGTCCGTAAGAAACGGGTGTGGTTTGGGAGCGCATGCCGTGGCGGAGAGTCGTCTCTTGCGCGAGCGAACCGCGCGCTTGGGCACGCGGGAACGCACGACGACGGGCTCATGGTCCCGGGTTTGCGCCACCGGAGGCTTGCCTCCGCCGGCACGCGCTATATTCGCGCGCATGGGAGGTCCCCAGGAACGACAGCCACCCAAAGATGCGGCCGACGCGACCGTGCTCGTGAAGCGAGTCCAGGATGGCGACGAGGCCGCGGCGAACGAGTTGCTCCCGCTAGTCTACGAAGAGCTGCGGGCGCGAGCCAGCTCGTACTTCCTGCACCAGCCTGCGAACCACACCCTGCAGCCCACGGCCCTGGTGCACGACGTGTTCGTGAAGCTGGTGCGTTCGCCCGACAATGCCTGGCAGAATCGAGCGCACTTTTGTGCCGTCGCCTCGAGGGCGATGCGCCAGGTTCTCACCGACCACGCCCGCCGGCGCGCCAAGGCCAAGCACGGTAACCGCCAAGGAGTGACTCAGCTCGAGACGCCGGCGACCCGATCGGTGGTGGATGTCCTCGGCCTCGACGACGCGCTGCGCCAGCTCGCCGACCTCAACGAGCGCCACGCTCGGCTGATCGAGCTGCGTTTCTTCGGCGGACTGAACAACTCCGAGGTGGCTGAGGTGCTCGGGGTGTCGACCTCGACGATCGAGAAGGAGTGGCGCACCGCCCGAGCCTGGTTGGCGCACCAGCTCGAGGGGCGTTCGGCGTGAATCCGGCCGACCGCCACGCTCGCCTGATCGCGGTGTTCGAAGCCGTCTGCGATCTCGAGCCCGGGGCGCGCGGGCCGCGGCTGGTCCAGCTGTGCGCGGGCGATGAGGAGCTCCGTCGAGAGGTCGAGTCGATGCTCTCGCACGACGGCACCGACCATTCGCTGATCGATGCGGGCGAGGCCGGGCATGCGGTCGACGTCTTCGCGGCGGAGCTGATGCCGGACGATGCGCGCAGCGTGCCCGAGCGCATCGGCCCCTACGCGGTGCGCGGTGTTTTGGGAGCGGGAGGGATGGGCGTGGTGTACCTCGCCGAGCAGCAGCAGCCCCAGCGCACGGTCGCGATCAAAGTGCTGCGCGGGTCGCCGTTCGAAACCGCCTTCGCTCGCCGTTTCGACCGTGAGGCCGAGCTGCTCGGAAGACTGCAGCACCCCGGCATCGCGCAGATCTTTGAGTCCGGCACCACGGCCACCGCAGGTGGTACCGCGACTTACATCGCGATGGAGTACATCGACGGCAGCTCGATCACGGAGCACGTGGAGAACCAGCGACTGGACGTGATGGATCGCGTGCTCCTGGCGACGGAGCTGATCCGGGCGGTGCACCACGCCCACCTGCGCGGGGTCCTCCACCGCGATCTGAAGCCGAGCAACGTGCTCGTGACCAAGGACGGTCTGGTCAAAGTGATCGACTTCGGCGTGGCGCGTGCATTGGATTCCGAAGACGACGCCACGCTAGCGACTCTCACTGGCCAGGTGATCGGCACGCTGGCTTACATGAGTCCGGAGCAGGCGCGCGGCGATACCGACGCTGTCGACGCGCGGACGGACGTGTACGCGCTCGGCGTCATCGCCTACGAGCTGCTTTCGGGGCGACTGCCGCATGACTTGCAGGCGCGCCCGCTGACCGAAGCAGCGCGCATCCTCGAGCAAGTCGACCCACCGTCGCTCGGCTCGGTCGCGGCTTCGTGCAAGGGCGACCTGGAGCTCATCGTCGGCAAGGCGATGGCCAAGGAGCCCGAGCGCCGCTACCAATCCGCCGCGGCGTTGGCGGACGACTTCGAGCGTTACACCAGCTTCCAGCCGATCGCGGCGCGGCCGACCAGCGTGGTCTACCAGCTGCGGCGGTTGGCGCGGCGCCACCGAGCCGTGGTGGGTGGGATCGCGGCGACGCTGCTCGCGATCTTGGTGGGCGCGGCCATCGCCGTGCACTACGCGATCCGCAACGCGGACTTGGCCGCCGCCGAGATGGCGGCGCGCACCAAAGCCGACGACAACGCGGCCGAGGCCACTCGCCTCGCCACGGTCGCCGACCAGCGCGCCGACGAGATGACGCAGCTGGCGGACTACCTGAGCTCCGTCGTGTCGGAGATCGACGCGACGCAGATGGGTCGTGACCTGGTCCGCGATTTGAACGGCAGCCTCGTGCGCGGGCTCGAGCGCCGCGGTTCTGACCCGGCAGTCGTCGCCACCCAGCGTGAGGCGTTCGCAGAGGGGCTCGCGTCGATCAACCCGACCGAGGTCGCGATGCGCACTCTGGAGCGTACGATCTTCGACCGATCGCTCGCCGCGATCGAGGCCCGTTTTGAGCCCGATTCGCCACTGCAGTTGCGCGCGTTGCTGAGCCTGGCCCGCACGCTCGAGGTGTCCGGACTGGTTGAGCGCGCCCAGAGCACGTATCGCCGCGTCCTCGAGAGTGCCGGTGACGACCCCGACCACGCCGCCTCATTGTGGCGCGCGCAGCTCGGTGTGGGCGCGACCCTGCGCCGGTGGCATCGTGCAGACGAGTTGGCCGAAGCCGAAGCGATGCACCGCGCCAGCGCGGAGTTGGCGGTCGAGGTTTTTGGCACCGGCGCAGAGCAGGCGAGAATGAGTCAACGCGAGTTGGCGAGCACGCTCATGGCGAATAGGAAGGGGCCAGAGGCAGAGGACCTGCTCCGCGGCCTGCTCGCGGATCCTACGCAGGAGGACGATGAGGTTGGGCTGACCTCGCGCTTCTACCTCGCGCGGCTCTTGTGCCGCAGGGACGAGCACGACGCGGCGTTGCGGATGGTTCGCGAGGCCCATGCAGGTCACGCGAGGTTGTTCGGCGCCGACCAGCTGAACACGCTGAGTCTGCTCAAAGCCACCGCCAATGAGCTGTTGCATCTTGGTCGATCGGACGAGGCGCAGGCTGTTTTTCACGAAGCGTTGCAGGCCCTCCAACGGACCGTGGGGGATGACCACTTGGAATCGATCATGTGCCTGGAGTCGCTCGCCATGCTCCACCTCGAGGAGGGTCGGGTGGACGAAGCCGCCCCGCTGCTGCGCGATGTGATCGCCGCGTGCCGCCGCGAGTTCGGCGATGCGCACGAGAAGACCATGATCAACGTCGCGAACCTCGCCCAGCTCGAGTTGGACCGAGGCAACGCCGACGCCTCTCGGCCGTTCGCCGAAGAGGCCTACGAGACCGCGCGGGCGATCGCGCACCCGCTTTCGAAGCGCGCCACCGAGCTGCTGCGCGACGTCTACCGGGCCCTCGACCAGCAAGCTCCGGACGACGGCCTGAAGCAGCGCATCCGCGAGCTGAGTACGCAGCTCGAGAACGGTCGCTGACGGACCGAGGCGGTCGCGCCCCGGCGCCAAGAAACCCGCCGAATCGTTCCGGACTCGCCCTCTAGGCGTCGTGGTAGGGGGCCCAGCGGGCAAAAGGCCCGCTGGCCGAACCAAACCACGCCCCTCGCTGCCGGCGGCCGCTGGCCCGGCGGGGGACAACGCAACAGGAATCCAGTCATGTTCGCCAAGACCCTCACGCGTCTCTTCGTCACCACGAGTGCCCTCGCCACGCTGCCCGGCAGTGTCGTCGGCCAGGATCAGTATCCCGACCAGCGGACCGAGTGGGTCGGGTACGAAGCGCCCCAGGGGAGCTCCTACGAGTGGCGCGTCCCGCCCGGGAACCAGATCGTCGGCGTCGAGACGGTGGATACCACGACCATCGTCAGCCTCCGGTTTTCCTACCAGAATCGCGACCGGACGGGGACGCCAACGTGGGGCCCTTGGCTGAAGTCGGGCAGCCAGACGGGCACCATCGAACAGTTCCAAGTGGACCCAGGGGATTGGTTGACGTCCGTGCTCATCACCCAACCGGGCAGCACGTACGGGCTACCGTCGGTCTTCCAAACGATGGCCTTCAAGACGCACGGAGGAGCTTGGAAGAGCCTGGGCGGCCTCCAAGCTGGACCCCGCTGGACCGAGGTGGGCGCTGGGGAAATCGTCGGCGTCGGCTATAGCATCAGGAGTGGGGCCGGCGGCGGATCCCTCGTGGGCCTCCGGATGATCTACCGAGATGCGGCGCACACCGATTCGTCGGAGATGGTCGGGGCTCGGAGCATCGTCCCCTGGTGGGCAGTGCCGTCCGACCCGTTTGCCGAGCAGGTTTCGAGAGTCGCGGTGCGAGTCGAGGGTGGCATGGTCAAGTCGCTCCGCGTTCGCTGGCGCGACGCGGCGGACCCGAGCACGGAGACCAGCGATAGCGACTGGATCCCGGCGTTTCCCTTCGGCAGTGAGCAAGAGTTCGTGGTTCCTGCCGGCGACTTCCTCGAAACGGTGAGCATCAGCGTTCCTGTCGTCCCTGTGGGCATCGCCGCGCTGCGGCTGCGCACGCGAGAAGGCCTCGAAGCCGTGCTCGGCACCCCGGTGAGCGCTTGGGTCGACTTCTCGACCCCCACCGGCGAGGCGTTCGCGTTCTTCGGTCAAACGGATGCGAGTGTGATCCGGTCCCTGGGCGTCAACCACCGTTCCTTCCGCGGGTTTGGCCACGACATGGGCAGCTCGGGCTGCGCCGGGTCGCCGACGCTGTCGGTGTCGGGCGCCTTCGAGATCGCCGAGGCGGTCCACGACCTGACCTTCACGGTCACCGGTGGCGCGGCGGCGGCGAGTGCGCTCTTCATCGGCGCGGCCAACCCCATTGCGCTGGGCAGCTGCACCGTGACGGTGGATCTCGCCTCGCCGTTCTTGCTGTTCGGCGGCTCGACCGCGACGCTGCCGGTGCTGCCAGACCCCATCTTCCTCGGCGCCGACTTCTACGCCCAGGCGATCCAGCTGATGTCCGGCGGCCCGATCGTCGGCTTGGCCACGGCCAGCAACCCGATCCGCATCCAGCTCGGGCAGTCGCATCTCGACCGCTAGTCGCATCTCGACCAATAGAGGTTCGCGCGGCCGTTCCGGAGAACGGTTCGCGCTGAACCCGCCGGCCGCAGGACGTGGCGGCGATGCCGTCCGCACTCCACTCCAGGAGGGTGCGGCCCGGGGAGCCTGGAATCGCACGCGTCGTGCGCCACCGATTTGTCGGCGCCGGCTGAACTTGGCGCACCGAGATCTCCGCGTGCACAAGATCGACTTGTTCCTCACGACACCCTGGTCGCGGACTTTGACGACCAGCGCGTCGAGGTACACGATCGGGTAGACCTGCTCCAGCGGCCGGTGCTGCCACGCAACGACGTCTTCAATGACGGCGGACGTGACGACCGAGATCAGGTCAGGCGACACCTCGACACCGTAGAGCTCCTCGAGGCGGCCCTGGACCATCCGCCAAACTGCCGGCACCGGAGCCGCAACCGCCTTGCCCATCACCCACCTGGCACCCGCAGGCTGTTGGACGCGCGGGGCGAGGTGAGTGTCCTGGGACTTTCCGGGCCTGATCCAACACCCCCGCTTTTCCCTGCCTTCTGGCCTCTTTTTCTTCTTCCGACGCGGTCCAGCGAGCACACCGCCTCTGCGGAGAGAGCTGGCCTCACCCGGCCGAAAAACTGCTCCTTTCGTTCCGGACTCCGGTCCTGGATCGCGTTTTGGGGGCCTTGGCAGGCGGTCGTACGCCGGCCCGACTTCGAACCCAGAACCTCGTCACCGACGAAACCAAGGACCAAACGAATGTTCACTCTCCGTTCCACCTCCCTGCTCGTTCTGGCGTTTGCTCACGCGGTTGCGGCTCAGCCGACTCAGCAGACCGAGCAGACTTTGACCGCGGCTGCAGACACCTACGTGGACTCGGCCTCGCCAACCACCAACTTCGGTGGCGACCTCTTCTTGAGGATCTCGAACACTTCGAGCCCCTTCGCCACTTTCAACGAGCGCACGCTCGTGCGCTTCGACCTGTCGACCATGGGTGCCTTCAACCTCACCAAAGCGACCCTACGCTTCAGTCACGCCGGTGAGGGCTACCTCGACGTGCACCGCGTCACGTCCTCTTGGCAGGAGAACTCGGTCACCTGGCGCGACCAACCGAGTTTCGACTCGCAGAGCCTGGGGACGCTGCCCTCGACGCGCGCGTCGACCAAGACCCTCGACGTGACCGACACCGTGCGAGCATGGCTGACGGGAGCCGAACCCAACAACGGACTCGTCTTCATTCTCCAGGACACGGGGTTCTTTGGAGTCTCGACCCACATCTTCAGCCGCGAAGCTGCGCAGGGAGTGGACCTAGTTCTGTCCTATGACAACTTCTTCCACTACGGCAGCTCATGCGGCTTCGACATGACAGGGAGCGGCGACGCCTTGCGTGGGGCGTCGTACACGATCCGCGGCAGCGGTGGAACCGGCGGAGTCCACGGCAGCGCCATCCTCACCGTCGGTGTTACAGCCACATGGCAGCCGATCAGCGTCACGGGATTCTCCGGCTGCCAGATCCTCTCATCGTCAGAGCTCGCTGTGGTGATGCAGGAAGTCAGCGGTGAGTTCGCGGCGACGATTCCGGTCCCGACGTCGCTCGCTTTCGTGGGCTCCACGATCTACCACCAGGGAGCACGTGTCATTTTGCGGCGGGGCCAGCCCGACGAGATGACGCTCAGCCAAGGCATCGCCGTGACCATCTACGACAACTAGTGGTGTGATTCAGAAATCTGGGGCATTCTCCGCGGCCCTCAACGCCGTTCGCAGCGTTGGGTCGTCCTCGCCGTATCCACGAATATGCCTGCGGCGACCCGCCTTGCGACCGGCG
>JBCCGH010000005.1:0-131811 GCA_039029375.1 Planctomycetota bacterium | reverse complement strand
GGCGACACCGAGCTGCAGCTCACGGCCGGCCAGAGCCTCACGATCGGTAGCGGCCCCGGCAACGACGTTCGGATCGACCACCCGACCGTGTCGACGCAGCACTGCGAAGTCCACGCCGAGGCGGGCGGCCTCCGGGTCGATGATCTCGGCTCGCGACTCGGCACCCTGATCGACGATCAGCCCGCCCGCAACGGGATCGCCGCGGTGGGTCAGACCCTCCGCCTCGGCGGGGTAGAAATCACGGTCGCCGGGGTGGCGGGCCCACCGCGGCTACCGAGCGTGTCAACCCACCGGTACGACGTGCCGCTGCGGGCGCGGGGCGAGGCATCGTTCGGCGACCTGATGGCCGAAGAGCTCCGGCGAGCCCCGTGGTTCGCGCTCTCGGTCTCCATCCACGCGATCGTGCTGCTGGTGCTGTACCTCTTAGCAGACGCCCGGCCGCAAGGCGATCGCGACGAGCTCGCGCTGCGGTTCAACGAGCAACAGGGCCCCGCCGAACTCGATCAGCCCGATCGCGACGAAACGGCCGTCGTCGTGGAAGAGGTCACGACGGCCATCGAGCTACCCGACGCCAACATCACCGATCGAGCCGAAGCCGAGGAAGACGCCGCCAGCGCCGCACCCAGCGAGCTCGGTCCCTCGTCACTGGTGGCGCAGGCCAACCGCTGGTACTCCAGCACTTCCGGCGACCTGATGACCGACGTCAAGGGCGGCGGCAACGATATCCTCCGCGAGGCGGGCAAGGGGGGCAGCGGTGGGTTCCGCCGCACGGTGTCGAGGATGCGCGAGAGCGGCCTCGAAATCGTCTTCGTGTTCGACAGCACCGGCTCGATGGGCAGCGTGCTCCGCGCGACCAAGGAGCGCATCAGCCGCATGGCGGAGCTCCTGCAAATCCTGGTGCCCAAGTCGCGGATCGGCCTCGTGACGTACCGCGACGAAGGAATGCGCGAGGACTACGTGACTCGGGTGGTCCCCCTGAGCCTTGACCCCTACCGCACGGTCAACTTCATGCAGGTGATCCGCGCGGGCGGCGGTGGCGACCGGCAAGAGGCGGTGCTGGCCGGGCTCCAAAGCGCATTCGACCAGAGCTGGGAGCCAGGAGCCCGCCGTGTCGTGGTCCTTGTCGGCGACGCCCCTGCGCACGAATACCAAGAGCGCAAGATCGAGCAGCTCACCCGATCCTTCACCAGCAACGGGCGCTCGTTTGTGCACGCGATCGTCACCGCGACCCACCGCGATGACCTACCGACCGACACCCTGCGCTCCTTCGAGCGCATCGCCAAGGCCGGCAAGGGCGAGTGCCTCGGTTTTGAGGACGAGCGCGTCATCCTGCGGCAAGTGTTGAGCCTGGCCTTCGGTCGGCAGTTCCGCAAGAACCTCGACCGAGCCGCCCGGCTCCTCGAAGAACGGCGCGATCGCGTCGAGACGTGGGCACTGGACCTAGTGCGCCGCGAGGACCTCGAGGAGCTCGACACCAAGCTCGGCGAGGAGCCGATCTCGCCCGAGCTGGTCAAGGCCCTGCTGCGCTCACGCAGCGAGGCGATCGCGCTCGAGCTGGTCGATCGGCTCGCCTCGCCCAAGGCCAGCGAGCCCGTGCGGCAGGTGGCCGCGCACGTTCTGCAACACGTGCTCGGCCTCGACGCGCCACCTAACGATCCCTTCGAAGGTGGCCGGATCAGCACGCGGAACGCGGCCGCGCTCCGCGAGCTGGTGCGCCTCAGGCTGTGATGCCGGCTCGACCCGGCCGACCCCGGCCCGGGCGCCCTGGACAACGACTGCCTACCGCTCGACTTCCGGCCAGGGCAGGCCGTTGCGCTCGTAGCGGCCTTCGATGAAGCCGTCGAAGAACTGCGACAACAGCGTGTGCTCGATGGGCTCACCGCTGTCGTCCGGCTGCAGGCTGGTCTGCGCGGCGTAGGTCACGGCCTGAGACCCATCAACCAGGATGTGATACCAAGGCTGGCTGCGTTCGGGATGGGTTTGGTTGCGCTCATACCAGGCGTCGCTCGCGCGGCACGACAGGTCGGCGGCAGCGACGACGCCGCGGTAGCCGTAGCGGCGATGCCGCACGACGTCGCCCGGTGCCAGCAACGCAACACCGACTAGCGGCCCGGTGTCCCCGGCCGCGGCAAACGCTGCAGTGCGTTGACCGTAGTCAGCCAACGCGCTCTCGAGCTGACGCCGCTGGGCCGGATCGGGGCCGGGCGCCATCGCATCCAGAGCCGGCGTCAGATCGTCGCCGAACCCATCGAGGGCTTGCAGAGCACCGTCCTGCACGAGACGCGATTCATCATCGAAGAGTGCGAGCAAGAATGGCAACTGCTCGCGATCGAGCGGAGAGGAAAGACCAGCCACGCCCCCATTGCATCCGGTTCGCCGCCGAATCGAAAGGCAAAGCCCGGGGGCAATGATACGCTCAGCCGTCGTGTCCAAGCCGATCCGCCGCATCGCAGTCAACACGGGGGGCGGCGACGCCCCGGGCCTGAACGCCGTGATTCGCGCTGTCGTGCTGTCATCGCTGCGCCGCGGTTGGGAAGTCGTGGGCATCCGGAAGGGCTACGACGGCCTTCTCGAGCCCGACAAATGCGTTCGGCTGGACCGCGAGTCGGTGCGCGGCATCACGCACCTGGGCGGCACCATCCTGGGGACGACGAACCGAGGCAACCCGTTCAACTATCCGGTGCGGAGTGCCGACGGCACGGAGCAGATGGTCGACCGCTTCCCGGATGTGATACGGAACTTCCGGGAGCTCGGCTTGGACGCGCTGGTGGCCATCGGCGGCGATGGGTCGATGCGGATCGCGCACCGGCTGGCGGAGGGCGGCATGCCCATCGTCGGTGTGCCCAAGACGATCGACAACGACCTCGCGAGCACCCTGATGACGTTCGGCTTCGATACCGCGGTGAGCATCGCGACCGATGCGCTAGACCGCCTACACTCCACGGCTGAGGCGCACGAGCGCGTCCTGGTCGTTGAGGTGATGGGCCGGCACGCGGGATGGATCGCGCTCCACGCGGGCGTGGCCGCAACCGCCGACGCGATTCTCATCCCGGAGATCCCCTACGACCTCGAAGCCGTCGCCGCCAAGATCGCCGAGCGCGAGGCCAACGGCCGGCTCTTCAGCATCGTCGTCGTTGCCGAGGGTGCCCTCCCGCGCGGCGGCACAGTCACCACCAAGGGCTCTCAGGAAGCCGGTCGCGAGGTGCGGCTCGGCGGCGTCGGCGAGCGTTGCGCGCTCCAGCTCGAGGAGCTCACCGGCAAGGAGGCCCGCTGCGTCGTGCTCGGGCACCTGCAGCGCGGGGGGCGGCCGACCACCTTCGACCGGCTGCTGGCGCTGCGGTTCGGCGCCGCCGCCGTGCGGTTCGTCGAGGCCCGGACCTTCGGCACCATGGCTGCCCTCGCGCCGCCGCGCATCCAGCCAGTGCCGCTGGCGCAGGCGATCGCCGAGCGCAAACAGGTCCCGCTCGACTGCGACACCGTGATGACGGCCCGCGACCTCGGAATCTGCCTCGGCGACCGCGTCTAGTCCGTCGGTGGGCCGAACGCCCCTTTGACGACTGCCGCGGTATCATCGGGCCGCGCGGGTTCCCCGCGCGACCTGCCCATGCGTTTGCTCGGATCGGGATCGCCTCACGTACTCGGAGAGCCTCGTCGCCGCGCCCGCTTCTGCGCCGCTGCTGCGGTGCTGGCCTGCGCCCTCCCGGCGGCGGCCCAGGTGGCGCAACTGGTGAAGGACATCAACGCCACGCCTACCGGGTTGGTCCAATCGTCGCGACCGTCGGAGTTCACGCGCCTGGGCGGCTTCGTGTATTTTGCCGCCGAACGGGACGACGTGGGCCGCGAGCTGTTCCGCTCGCCCGGCGTGCCGGGCAGCGCGCCGCTCTGTGTGGACCTGCACCCCGGCACGGCCAGCTCAGATCCAACGCACTTCGTCGTCCTGGCCAACACGCTCTACTTCGTCGCCGACGACGGTACGACCGGCCGCGAGCTGTGGCGGACCGATGGCACCGTCGCCGGAACCCAAATCGTCGCCGACCTGCGGCCCGGCGGCGCGGGCTCGAACCCGCGCGCCCTGACCGTGCACGAGAACGAGATCTGGTTCGCCGCCAATGACGGTGTGCGCGGCGACGAGCTCTGGTGTCTCGGTCCGACCGGACCGCGCGTGCTCGAGATTCGGCCCGGCCCGAACAACGCCTCACCGGACGACCTAACGTCGGTCGGCCAGCAGCTCTACTTCGCCGCCGAGGGTACCAGCGGCGGCCGCGAGCTCTGGGGCACGGATGGCACGGTGGCCGGCACGGCCATGGTGGCCGATCTCGAGCCGGGCCCGGCGAGCTCGTCGCCCGACGAGCTTGTCGTATTGGGCACGACTCTCCTGTTCTCGGCCACGACGGCCGCTGCTGGCCGCGAGCTTTGGCGCTCAGACGGCACGGCCGCGGGGACCTCGCTGGTGCGCGACCTCGACCCGGGACCCGGCAGCGGAGCGCCGCGCGACCTCACACTCGTCGGCAACCGCGTGTTCTTCGGCGCTACCAACGCCGCCGGCGACGAGCTCTGGCGATCGGACGGAACGACTGGCAACACCGTGATGGTTGTCGATCTGTTTCCCGGCGGCAGCTCCGGCCCGCAGGAGCTCACGGCGCTGGACAACCGACTCGTGTTCACTGCGGAGACACCCGCCGACGGTAGAGAGCCTTGGATCTCCGACGGCACCGCGTTCGGGACGAGCGAGGTGTTCGACATCCGCGCTGGCAGCCTGGGATCGTCGCCTCAAGAACTGACCGTGCTGGGCAACATGGTCTTCTTCAGTGCGGACAACGGCAGCAGCGGCCGCGAGTTGTGGCGCTCCGATGGGTCCGTCGCCAACACCAGCCTCATCGCCGATCTGCAGCCCGGCCCACCGAGCTCCGACCCCCACCAGCTCAGCGGTGACCCAACGTCCGGCAGTGTGTTCTTCGCCGCCAGCAACGGGCCGAGCGGTATCGAACCGTGGATCTCGGACGGGACGCGCCCCGGGACCCGGCTCCTGGACGACGTGGCGCCGCCGACCGGGCCGCTGACGATGCCCGCACGACCCGGCAACCTGGTCCACTTCGGCGCGATCGCGTTGTTCACCGCCAACGATGGTGTGACCGGGCGCGAGCTGTGGCGCACGGACACCACGGCCGGCGGGACGTTTCTCGTCCGCGACCTCTGGTCCGGCACGGCCTCCTCTGATCCGCGCGAGCTAACCGCGGCGGGACCAAATCTGTTCTTCACAGCGGACGACGGCACCGTGGGGCGCGAGCTGTGGCGCACCGATGGATCACCAGCACAAACCGCGTTGGTCGGTGACCTACGCCGCGGCAGCCGGGGGTCGGACGCGACGTGGCTGACTCAATTGGGGCACAACGTCGTCTTCGCCGGCGACGATGGCACGGTGGGTCGCGAGCTCTGGCTCGGCAGTGTCGCCGGTCTCAGCCTGCTCGGCGACCTGCAGTTCGGGCCCGTCGGCTCCGACCCGCAATACCTCGTGCCGCTCCGCAACGCCGTCCTGTTCTCGGCCGACGACGGCATCGCCGGGCGCGAGCTGTGGCGCACCGACGGTACCGTGGCCGGCACCTCGCGCTTGCTCGACCTAGAGCCGGGCCCCACCAGCTCACAGCCAGCCAACCTGACCCTCGTGAGCCGTCAGGTCTTCTTTGTGGCCACGACCGCCGCCAACGGCACCGAGCTGTGGGTCACGAACGGGACCATCGCGGGAACCAGACTCGTGATCGACTTGGTGCCGGGGCCGATCAGCGCCTCCCCCCGTCAGCTCACAGCCGTCGGCGATCGCGTGTTCTTCTTTGCCGATGACGGCTACAGCGGCCTCGAGCTTTGGGTCTCGGATGGCTCCGCCGCCGGGACCATGTTGGTGCGCGACACGGCACCCGGGCCCGCCGGGTTGCGCGCGGCCCTGGCGCTGGATCCGCTGGCGGACGTCTTCCTCTACGCCGCCGATGACGGCACCAATGGCCTCGAGCTGTGGCGCTCCGACGGGACCCCAGCGGGCACGGCCATGATCCGCGATCTCAACCCCGGTCCCGCCGGCTCGGATCCGGTCGTGCTCTGCGCTACCGGGACCCGTGTCGCCTTCTTCGGCGGCACCGACGGCAGCACGGGCCGCGAGCTGTGGTTCACGACCGGCGACGTGGGCAGCATGGCCATGGCGGGCGAGGTACGCCCGGGCCCGGCAGGATCCAATCCGAGCCAGCTCGAGCTCACCGTCGGCCGGCTCCTCCTGGTCGCCGATGACGGCCGGTTGGGCCAGGAGCTTTGGGTCATGGACCTCGGCGCCACGGCGCAACCCGTCGGCCAGGCTTGCGGCGCGGCACACCCCACGCTGACCGCGACCGATCCGGTTCTGGGTCAGCAGTTCACCGTGCGCGGTCGAGGCGCGCTCACCGGCACCACCGCGATCCTCGTCGCCGGACTGCGCGCACCCCCGTTCCCAGTGCCCGGCACCACCTGCACTCTCCACTTTACGCCGTCCACCACGACGATCCTTGGTGCGACGACGAGCGCCGCGGGCTCGTTTGGCTGGACGCTCCCCCTGCCGAGCACGAGCACGCTACTCGGCCTGGGTGTCGGCGCCAACGCCATCGTCGTCCCCACCCTGGCGCCCATCGGCGGCGACATCAGCAACGGCGTCTACTTGACGTTCGGGCTCTAGTGGTGTGCGAGTTCGCTAGCCGCGGTCGGCCGCTTCGAGTAGTCGCGCGAACTTGGCCAAGCCGCGCGCCAGGAGACCGCGGACGGATCCCAGCGACCGCCCGGTTTGCTCGGCGACCTCGGCCTGGGACAGGCCGAGCAGGCGGCACATCGCGATCACCTCTCGATAGGGCTCATCGAGCTGCTGAAACGCCGTCTCGATGCGCGCGGTCTCTTCCTTCGCAATCGCATCGCGGCTTGGCGTGCACATGCTGCGGTAGTAACCGAGCAACGCGCGCGCCTCGCCATCCGACAGCTCGCCGCTACCCGCGGCCTCGCGCGCGACGTCGCGTTTGCCCATGCGCCAATAGCGGTTGCGGTCGATGACCTTGTGCAAGGCGCGGTCGAACAGCCACTTCCGAAACGCCTCTTCGCCACGGTACTCAAACCGATCGATGTCGCGGAGCACTTCGCGGCACACCGACTGCACCAGGTCCGAGCAGGACTCCTTCGCCGAGACGACCTCGCCCAGGCGCAGGCGAACGTAGGCGTTGAGCGCTGGCAGGTTGCGCTCGAGCAGTTCCTCGGCCGCGGTGGTGTCGCCGCGACTCGCCCCCTCGACCAATCTCTCTTCGTCGCGTGCCATCACGTCACCGGATGACGACCCAGGGGTCCGCTATCCTGGCGGTCGCCGATCCGCGTAGCGCCTGGCGGCGTCAGGCACGCTGCGACGGCCGCGACAACGATGCAAACCAAGTGTCGGGACATGGGCGGGCGTCTCTCTTCGCGGGAGAACTTGCTTGAGATCATAGCGGGGCCTCCCAGGCGACGCCGCGACCCGTACAATTCAGGTGTGCGTTTGTTCGGCAAGACCCAGTCAGAAAGCCACAGCAGCCACGTCCACTACTTCACGACCTTGAAGGGCGTCGTGGGCATGCTGCGCAACCCGGAGCACACCGAGTCCGTCTTCGATATCGAAGACGGACTGCGCGACATCGAGGCGTACCAGCTGGCGCTCCAGCACGTGCGCACGTTTCCGCGTGTGCGCGAGATCATCGATGCGCGCTACGTGGCGCCGCCGGCCGACATCGAGGCCCTCCTCCGTTGTCCGGAGAACAGCCTCGGCTACGCCTACGCGCACCACATTGTCGACCACGGCTTCGATCCCGACTACTTCCGCAAGCTCGAGGTCAACGGCGACCTCGACTACCTGCTGCTGCGCATTCGTCAGACCCACGACATCTGGCACGTCGTCACCGGCATCGACACGTCGCGCATCGGCGAACTCACCCTGAAGGCATTCGAGCTGGCGCAGATTCGCCGGCCGATGGCCGCGGTGCTCGCCGTCGGCGGCGTCATGCGCTACTTGCTGAAAGATCCGGAGAACCTGGAACCACTCCTCCGCGGCGTATCGCTCGGCTACCGCCTCGGCCTCGCCGCCAAGCCACTGTTGGCGGAGAGGTGGGAGGAGGACTGGGATCGTCCGCTCGAGCGTTGGCGAATCGAACTGGGCCTGGACCCGCGGGCCGCAGACCCCAACGTCATCGCGCACCGCAGCGGCAACGACTCGGCCAGCGCCGACGACGCCAACGAGCGCTGATCGCCACGCGCGTTCGAGGCTGACAGGCCAAGTGCGCCGACTCACGATCCCCGATGCGCTTCGTGCTCGGGGGCCAGGCACGGCGCGTCGCGCGGCGGCGCCGTGCTGCCATACAGCCGCTCCATCTCGCTGCCCATGCGCCCCGTGATCGCGAAGAAGAACATCTTGTATTCGGCCATCAGCGACCAGCGCACGTAGGACCACGTCGCCGGGTGGTTGTGCTCGACAAAGAAGTGCGCGACCCAGGCCAGCCCATAACTGCACACGACCGCCAGCGGCAGCAGCCACCAGGCCGACATGACGATCGCCGTCGTTGCCACGGCTAGCCCGACGACCGCCGCCGCGTAGTGGATCAGGCGGCACAGCGGCTGCCGGTGCTCACCCACGTAGTAAGGCCAAAACTCGCGGAAGCTGCGAAACCGAGGCGCCGCCGACATCGACAACACACTATCTCGGAAGCAGCCCGGGTAGTACAGGGGGCCGCCAGATCCCTCCCTCCCCGATGCCTGCCCCCGCCAACCGCTTCGACCCCGACGATCTCCCAGCCGACGCCGCGCTGGGCGAGGAGATCGCGGCATCGCTCGATGCCGACTCCTGCCTCCTACCGCATCTCCCCTATCTGCTCCAGGATCTCGACGACTTCGGCGCGCGCCCGAGCGACGTGCGCCGCGCGTTGACGGACGTGACACTGCCAGACCACCGCCGCGTGCTGGACCTGGGCTGCGGCAAGGGTGCGGTGCCCCGCCTGCTGGCCTTGGAGGCGCAGCGCCGGGTGCTCGGGGTCGACGCGATGCCGGCCTTTGTCGCGGCGGCGCGCGATCGGGCCGCCGCGGCCGGTGTCGCGAACGACTGCCGCTTCGTGGTGGGCGACCTGCGCGCCGCCGTGGCGCGCTCGGTGCGCGGCCGACCCTACGGCATGGTCTGCCTGCTCGCCGCGGTCGGAGCACTTGGGGACTTGCCGGAGACCGTGGGGTCGCTGCGGCGCTGGGTCGAGCCCGGGGGGCTGATCCTCATCGACGACGCCTACTGCGAAGACGATGCTCGCGAGGAGCTCCCCGACTGTCTCAACCGCGGCGAAACGCACGCCGCGCTGACGTCCCACGGCGATCGCATCATCGCCGAGGTCGTGTGCGACGGGCCGGAGACGACGGCGTTCTACTCCGACCAGATCGCCAAGATCGAGCGCCGCGCGCTCCAGCTGGCGGCCCAGTGCCCGGACGACGCAGACGACATCCACGCCTACGTCGCGCGCCAACGCGAAGAGATCGCCCTACTTACCGGTCCGGTCGTGGGCGCGCTGTGGGTGTTGCGCCGAGGCTGACCAGCGGCCGGGGCGCCGCCAGCGCGTGCAGGCACCACACGGTGCTGGCCACGGCCAGTGACGGAAACAGCCAGCCGTGCCAGGCGCCGTCGATCGCCGGCTCTCGGCTGCGCGCCAAGATCGCGCCCCATGACTCGCCGGCGCCGAGACCGAGGAACGCCAGCGTCGCCTCCGCGACGACCGCCGCGGCAAACAAGAGCGCCGCCTGCGCGCGCAGCAAGCCGCCGACTTGCGGCAGCATGTGGCGGGTCACGACGCGCCACCCGGGAACCCCGAGGCCGCGCGCCGCGAGGACGAACTCGCGTTCGCGCAGCGACAGAAACTCGCCACGCACCAGCCTGGCGAAGCTCGGCCACGAGACGGCACCGAGCACCAGGACCACCGCCAACAGGCTGCTCGACATAAACGCCGCAATCGCCAGCACGAGAAACAGCGCCGGAAAACACAGGAACACCTCGATCAGGAGGGTGACCGCCGCGTCGAAACCGCCGCCGGCGTAGCCCGCCACCGCGCCCAACGGCAGGCCGATCGCCACGGCCACGATGACCGCGCCAGCCCCGACCAGTAGCGCCCGCGACGCCCCCCACAGCATGCGCGACAGCAGATCGCGGCCGACGTCGTCCGTGCCCAAGGGATGGGCGAGGCTCGGGCCCGCGTTGCGGTTGGCGAGGTCGCGCTCCATCAACGGGCCATACGGCCACGGCGGCATGACCGCCCAATCGGCGCCAGGGCCCCCCGTCGCGGGCAGCTCAGCCCACCATTCGCGCCAGGTCTGGACGCGATCGTCGCGCGGCCCCGATGCCTCCCACGCTGCGCCCACGTAGGACGCCAACGCCGGCACGCGCAACTGCCCATCGACCCGTGCCACGAGCGGCACGTCGTTGGCCAACAGTGGCGCGAAGAGCGCCGCGACCAGCAGCATCCACGCCCAAACTCGTGCCACCCTCCTCATCGCAGCTCGACGCGCGGATCGATCGCGCGGTGCAGCAGGTCGGACAGCAACGTGCCCAGGAGGGTGGATACGCCCACGAGCAGCGTGAGCGCCATGACCATCGGATACTCCTGGTCCATGGCGGCGCGAAACGCGAGGCTGCCGAGCCCCGGGAGCGAGAACACGTTCTCGACCACGATCGAGCCGCTGACCAACCCGGGGAGCAGAACCCCACACAGCGTGACGAGCGGCGATAGGCCGTTGGCGCGCACGCGCTGCCGGACGAACGACTCGGGCAAACCCCAGCCGCGCAGCGCCCGTACGAACTCGCTCTGCGCCGCCTTCGCCACGGAGTCCCGCAAGAACCGCGTCATCAGAATCGCGGGCGCGATCGCCAGCGAGGTGACCGGCAGGACGAGGTGCGCCGCCATGTCGAGAGCGCGCTCGACCCCGGACATGGCGTGGATGGCATCGCTCTGCAAGCCGCGGCCGGGCAGAAGCGCCTCACCCCAGCCCCCCGCGAAGGCCAATAGGAGCAGCGTCGCGACCACGAACTCCGGGACGCCCCACACGAAGAACATCGCCCCCGACGCCGCCCGATCGACGGCGCTCCCGGCGCGCAGGCCCAGCCACGTCCCGAGCGGCACGGCGACGAGCAGCGCCACGCCGAGGGAAACGGCGTTGAGGAGCAGCGTCACCGGCAAGGCGTCGAGGATCCGCCGCCGAAACGCCGCGGGGTCCTCACCAGGCCCGGCAAAGTCCAAGCGACTCGCCCGAGCCAGCCAGTGGCCGTAGCGCTCCCACACCGAGTAGGGCCGCTGCGTCTCCGGATCGACCAACCCCCACTGCTCCCGCAGCAAGTCCAGCGATCCGGCGCGGGGCGGTGCACCCAGATCGTGGGCGCCGCCGGCGACGGCGAGCTCGGCGCGGTTGCCGGGCGCCAGGTCCATCATGAGGAACGTCACCACCGTGATCCCCACGAGGGACAGCACCATGCGGGCCAGCCGCAACGGCAACGTGCGCAGCACCTTCGCTCAGAGCCCGGCGATCGCCTCGAGGATCGCGTCGCGAGTCTGGTCCCACGCCCGCGCCGGATCCGCGCCGCGCCGATACTCCAGCGTCAGGACCGGCACTCCCAGGTCGCGGCCATACCAAGAACCCAGCGATCCAGGGGTGGGGTGCAGGCGGTCGGACAACACCACGGGATAACCGCTGCGTGCCGCAAAGCGCTCGGCCGCGGCATCGGCCGGCCCATCCCAGTTGATGAAGGGCCCCTGGCGGGCGCTGTGCGCAACCAACACCAGCTCCGGCCGCAGCCGCAGAAGCAGGTCATGCAACGCCCGGGCCTCGGGCTGGTCGAGCGGCGCGGCGCCATGCCGAGCACTCGCCCGAAAGCTGCCGGCCGGGAAGTTGCGATTGAGGTCCACGCCCTGCGCGTTGCCACGGGTCGCCGCCGCGCTGCCGTCGGGATTGACGTCGTCCACGATCGTCACGGTGACGGCGTCCAAGAGGCCCCGCTCGGCCAACGCTTCCGGAAGCTCGGCGGTCGCCCGCTGCCCCTCGCGTTCGTCCCCGTGAATGCCGCCAATCCAAACCACGCGGCGCGGGCCCCACCCCACCTGGCGCACCAGGATCGGCCGACCCTGCACCGAGCTGGCGAGCGCACTAGGCGGCGCTGGTCCCACCGCGCCCGGCACGGCCGCCGCAGCATCGACGGGACCAGGCGCCGGCACCGCCGCAGGTTGGGGCACCGCGCTGCGATCGATGGGCCGCGGCAACACGCAGCCACACAGGAACCACGGCGCCAGCCGGGCGATCGTTGCCATGACGGCCACGATACCGCGGCAAGCCGGCCGGATCGCGGGCCGCGATCAGCCCGCCCCACCCGAATCGCCGACAAAGCGAGCATGGCCCCACCGCTGTCGCCGCCGCACCTGCCGCTCGTGCCGCGCCGCCCCTGCGGCGGCTGCGGCCTTCCGCAGGACGTGGTGCGCATGGCGTTGGTCCAGCGCCGCTGGGTCTGCCCGCGCTGCCTTCGCGAGGGCCCACCGGCCGCAACCACAACGACCGCCGCCCCGATCCCGCCCGCCGCCGACCCCGCCCACGCCGACGCCGACGCCGGCACCGCACTGGCGGGCGCCACGGCCTCGTCACCCAGCGTGTCCCTGCAGACGCTACAGCGCATCGACCGCGCGGTACGCGGCGGCCAAGTCGCGGCCCGGGTCGTTCTCTATGGCCTGCTCCTGTTGTTTGCCGTGCGGTCACCGATCGGCATCCATGTCCTGACGGGTGTCCTGTGGGCCGACGTCGCGAGCTGGGCGGTGGCGGCGTGGTTTGACGTCGCGATGCACCGTCTCGCGGTGCTGTGGGAGCTCGCCCTGTACGCCGTGGTCGGGATCGCTACGGCCAGCTTGGGGGGCGGCCTTCAGCTCCCACTCGACAGTGAAGGCCGCGCCGTCGTCGCGCTCACCGGCATGATGACACTCGGCCTCAAGCTGGGCCTGTTCGCATGGAAGATCCTCTGGGGCGAGCGAACGGGCTAACAGTCCGTTGAAGAGGTCATTCAGCCACCAGGGCGGCGCCTCTCGCGCAACTCGACTCGCGAAAGCCTCGCCGAATCCACCGATTCGCCTACGTTTTCGCGGGGCGACCTGCATCGAGAATCACCACCCTGCCGGCTAAAGCACTTCTTCAACGGCCTGCTAAGTTGACGGGCGTGCCCAGCCCTCCGTCCACCTTGACGCTGACCGAAGCCGATCGACGCCGCCTCCACGCCTGGGCGCTCGCGGCGCTGCCGGGCGAGGCGTGTGGGCTGCTCATCGGCCACGCGGCCGACCAGCACCTGCGGGTGACCGAAGTCACCCGGGCGCGCAACCGCGCCGACGACCACCATCACTTCGAGCTCGATCCCGGCGACTGGCTGGCGACCCACGACGCTTGTCGTCTGGCCGGCACCGAGATCGTCGGGGTCTGGCATTCGCACCCCGATGGCAGCGGCCTGCCCTCACCACTGGATGCAGCAGCAGCATGGCCGGGCTATGCCTGCGTCATCGTGCCGCTCACCGCGACCGATCGCGCACCGCGGGCCTACTGGCCGCGCGGCGCCCAACTGGGGGAGATTCGCCTCGAGCACCGCAGCGCCGGCGGCGCCCGGGTATCGTCGGCGACACGATCGGCATGAGCCAAAAAGACCGACGACTTGCCGAGCTCCGGCAGAACATCCCCGAGGTGGACCCCAAAGAGGCGTTCGCCCGCGCCGCCCAGGGCGCCGTTTTGATCGACGTCCGCGAGCCCGACGAAGTGGCCGCTGGTCGCCCCCCCGACGCCCTGCACTTGGTGCGCGGTTTCCTGGAGCTGCGGATCGAAGACGCGGTGCCCGACCTCGACGCCGAGGTGCTGCTCATGTGCGCCGGCGGCGTGCGCTCGCTCTTTGCCGCCGAGGGCCTGCAGCAGCTCGGCTATCGCCGGGTGCACTCGGTGGTCGGCGGTTTTCGCGCCTGGCAGGCCGACGGCCTGCCGATCGAAGTCCCGCGCATGCTCACGCCGCAGGAGCGCGAACGCTACGGCCGTCACTTGTTGGTGCCGGAGGTCGGCGAACGCGGCCAAATCAGGCTGCTGGAGAGCCGCGTGCTCATCGTCGGGGCGGGCGGCCTCGGCTCGCCCGTCGCCTACTACCTCGCCGCGGCCGGAATCGGGACGCTGGGGATCATCGACGACGATGTCGTCGACCGCAGCAACCTGCAGCGGCAGATCCTGCACGACGACGCGACCGTGGGCCAGCCCAAGGTCGACTCGGCTCGGGCGACGCTGCAGCGCTTCAACCCCGACCTCATCTTGCACACGCACGCCGAGCGGCTCACCGCCGCCAACGTCGAGACGACGTTCGACGGCTACGACGTGATCGTCGACGGCTCGGACAACTTCGCGACCCGCTACCTCGTCAACGACGCGTGCGTGAAGCTCCGCCTCCCCAATGTGCACGGCTCGATCTTCCGCTTCGAGGGGCAGGTCAGCGTGTTCTGGCCCGAGTACACCAAACGCCGAGGGCCGTGCTACCGCTGCCTCTTCGCCGAGCCACCGCCGCCAGAGCTGGCGCCTTCGTGCGCCGAGGCCGGCGTGCTCGGCGTGCTGCCGGGTGTCGTCGGCACCTTGGAGGCAGTCGAGACGATCAAAGTCCTCCTCGACATCGGCGACCCGTTGGTCGGCCGCATGCTGGTCTACGACGCGCTGCGCGCGACCTTCTTCGAGCTGCAGCAACGCGCCGATCCACAGTGCGCCTACTGCCGCGAAGGCGCACCGTTTCCCGGCTATGTCGACTACGAGCAGTTCTGCTCGTCGCGGTCGTAGTTCAGGCGGTCAATCGGCGAACCGCCGCCGGGCCAGCAGAACGTAGGTCAGCGGCACGGCATCGACTCCGCCGCGCAGCCGATAGGCGCCCCCACCGTCGGGCTCGAGAAACGAGAACACCGGGTAGTGCGCTCGCGGCAGCTCCGTCAGGCGCTCGATCGTGAGACCCGCCGCGGCGGCGGCCGTCACGACGTCGCCGAGGTTCCACGGCCAGAAGTAGTGCTCGCGCTGCTCCACGACTGCCGACCTGTCGGCGTAGGTGCTCGCCTCGTCGTCGCGATACGGCGCGGCAGTGGCGAAGTAGGTGTCCGCCGGCAGCAACGCCGTCGGGTCCGACGGCGCCTGTGCGGCGGCAAGCGTGAATGCCTGCGGGTGCAGCTCGACGACGCAGAGACGGCCGCCCGGCCGCAAGAACCGTTGCGCGACCTTCATCCAGCCCCGCAGGTCACCGATCCAGGTGAGCGCCCCGTACGACGCAAAGACCAAATCGAAGGAGTCGTCGAGGGCGTCGCCGAGCGCCAGCACATCGGCGCACACAAACCGCGCGTCGATGCCGGTCTCCGCGGCCAAGGCCTTGGCGGCATCGACGGCCGGCGCCGAGAAGTCCACGCCGGTGACGATCGCCCCTCGCCGAGCCCAACTCAGCGTGTCGAGCCCAAAGTGGCACTGCAGGTGCAGCAGGCGCAGGCCGCGCGGATCGCCCACCGCCTCGAGCTCGGGCGGCATGAGCGAGCACGCACCGTTGCGAAAGCCATCGACGTCATAGAACGCCGAGCGCAGGTGGATCGGTACCAACTCGTCCCAGCGCTGGCGGTTCGTCTCGGTGTAGTCGTCCATGAGTGACCGTCGAAACCGCTAAGGTAACGCGGCCACGACATGTCGCGCAGAGAACAGATCACTCGCCTGCTGCAGGGCGACGCCGCCCCACAATGCGCCGACGAGCTCTTGCCGTTGGTCTACGAAGAGCTGCGCGCCCTGGCGCGCCGGCGCCTGGCGCGCGAGCAGCCGGGCCAGACCCTGCAGGCGACCGTCCTCGTGCACGAGGCCTATCTGCGCGTCGCCGATGACCGCGGGCCCAAGTGGAACGGCCGCGGCCATTTCTTTGGCGCGGCGGCCCAGGCGATGCGGCGCATCCTGGTCGAACAAGCGCGGCGCCGGCAACAACAGCGCCGCGGCGGCGGGCTGCAGCGCCGCGAACTCGACGATGAGGATCTCGCGATCGACGCGCCGAGCGCCGATGTGCTCGCGGTCGATGAAGCGTTGCAGCGGCTCGAGGGGACCGACCCGCGCAAGGCGCAGATCGTCCATCTCCGCTACTTCGCCGGCCTCACCAACCAGGAGACCGCCGAGGTGCTCGGCGTCTCGGTAGGGACGATCGAGCGCGACTGGCGCTTCCTCAAGGCTTGGCTGCAGACCGAGCTGCAGGGCGACGAGTCGCTCGATCGGCCCCGCGCCCCGGACGCCGCCAGGCCAACGAGGCCCGGCGATGCCCGATGACGCGCACGATCACTCGATCGTGAAGCGGTGCGCCGTGGACACAATGACGCCGAGCTGGCTGGCCGCGAGATCGACCACCAGCGCTTGGGTATCCAGCGACAGGCCGATCAACGCAGGGTTCTACGGCAACGCCAACCCGAGCGCCGCACCGCCGTCGCTGCTGATCAGCACGGGGACCGTCGCGGCCATTGAAGTGCGCACGTGATCTCGGAGCCGGTGCCCGTGCGGAACGCGCCCGCAGCGAGGTAAGGCATCGCGCCCGTGCTGCCCACGCAGCCGTTGCCCGGAAACCCAATCAATCTGCCCCGCCAGGTCGCCGGGGGTTTTTGGGAGCTGGCGTTAAGGTCCGCGGACCAACCTGACGCACGACCCGGTGACGGGCGTGACAAGCCCGATCCACCGCCATGTCCCAGCCCGAGCTGCCTCGATTGGAACAGCTGTTTCAAGCCGCCGCTGACTTGCCCGCGGCCGAACGGCCGACGTTTGTCGCCCAATCCTGCGGCGACGACGCGGCGCTCCGGCGCCGGCTCATGGCAATGCTTGCCGAGCTCGAGCGCGACCAGTCGTTGGCCCCCGCGCTCGTGACATCAGCGGGCGGCGAGCTGCCGAGTCTCGAGGGGCCCGGAGCCACGATCGGTCGCTACAAGTTGCTGCAGATCCTGGGCGAGGGCGGCTTTGGCGTGGTCTACATGGCCGAGCAGCAGGAGCCGGTTCAACGCAAGGTCGCGCTCAAGATCATCAAGCTCGGCATGGACACGCGCGAGGTCGTGGCGCGGTTCGAAGCTGAGCGGCAGGCGCTGGCGATGATGGACCATCCCAACATCGCCCGCGTTCTCGACGGCGGCGCGACCGACGCCGGCCGGCCGTACTTCGTGATGGAGCTGGTCCGCGGCGTCTCGATCACGGACTACTGCGATCAGAATCGCGTCGCGACCCGCGAGCGCCTGCGCCTGTTTCAGGAGGTGTGCCACGCCGTGCAGCACGCGCACCAGAAGGGCGTGATCCACCGTGACCTCAAGCCGAGCAACGTGATGGTGACGCTGCACGACGGCCGGCCAGTCCCGAAGGTCATCGACTTCGGCATCGTCAAGGCGATGCACACGCGTCTCACCGAGAAGACGCTGTTCACGGAGTATCACCGCTTTATCGGCACGCCGGCGTACATGAGCCCCGAGCAAGCCGAGATGTCGGGGCTCGACATCGATACGCGAACCGACATCTACGCGCTGGGCGTGCTGCTCTATGAGCTGCTCACCGGCTCGACCCCATTTGACACGGCTCAGCTGATGGCGTCGGGGCTCGGTGAGGTCCAACGGGTCATCCGCGAAGAGCCGCCGCAGCGGCCGTCGATGCGCATCAGCGCCCACGGGACCGCCGCCATTGCCCAGCAGCGCGGCATCGAGCCGGGCGAGCTGAGTCGGCGGCTGCGCGGCGACCTCGACTGGATCGTCATGAAGGCACTCGAGAAGGAGCGCGGCCGCCGCTACGCCACGGCAAGTGAGTTTGCCGCGGACGTACAGCGGCACCTCGACTTCGATCCGGTGACCGCGGGGGCACCGAGTCGGATCTACCGCGCTCGCAAGTACGTCGCCCGCAACCGCACGGCCGTGGTCGCCGCCGCGCTGGTCATGCTGGCCCTCGTGTTGGGCGTGATCGGCACGGCGCTGGCGCTCGTCGAAGCCGCGGCGCAGCGCGACGCGGCGCGACGCGAGACCGCCAACGCGCGGATGGCGTTGGACTTTCTCGCCGACACCCTCGCGCTCGCCGACCCGGAGGTAGCGCTCAGCCCCGACCTCTCGGTCCGCACGCTGCTCAGCCGCGCCGGTGAGCGCGTCGGCGCTTTCGCCGACAATCCTCGCGCCGAGGCGACCGTGCGCGCCACGATCGGCCAGGCCTTCAACTCGCTCGGCGAGCACCAGGCCGCCGATCGCCAGCTGCGTCGCGCGGACGAGCTGTTCAGCGCCATGCGCGCCCCCGATCCGGAGCTGCACTACAACACGCTGTGGACGTTGACCCATGTCGCGTTCAAGCTCGACCGGGACGACGGCATGACGCTGGCGCATCGGGCGCGCCAGCTTGGCCATGCGCGCATCGCCGAGACCGACGCCGAGTTGGCACAGGCCATCGAGGCCTTTGTGCTCGCCACGCAAGAAGCCGACGTTGCGACCGCGCGCGACCGCTTCACCGAGAGCATGCAGCGCGCCGATGCCGTGCTGCCACCCTCGCATCCGCATTGGCTGATCCTCGCAGACTCGCTGATGGCCGGCGGCTTCTCGATGTGGTACACCCCCGCCGAAGGCGAGACCGCGCCGTTCCTCGCCAAGGCCCACGAGCTGCGCCGGCGGCTGCTCGGCGAAGTGCACCCCGACGTCAACGAGGCGCTGGCGCAGCTCGTCGGCGTGCTCAGTCGCTCCGGGCGCGCCGGCGAAGCCGAGCAGCACATCCGCCGCTCGCTCGCGGCGCTCCGCCAGCTGCATCCAGACGGCCATTGGCAGGTCGGCTTCGCGCAGTCGATGCTCGGCGAGTGTCTGCATCACCAGGGCCAGTTCGAAGCCGCCGAACGCGAGCTGCTGGCGGCTCACGAGCTGCTCACCGTCGAGTGGGACGAGCACTCGTTCTACGGCTTCGACTCCTTCTACCGACTCACCGCCCTCTACGACTCCTGGGAACGCCCCGAGCCCGCCGGCCGCTTTCGCGCGGCGCTGCGGCGCAGCCAGTTCTCGATGAAGCACGTGCTGCCGTGGACGATCACCAAGACCGTCCTCGGGCCCGAGCTACGCGAGCTAGAGGAGGCGCTCGATCAGCTGCGTCAGCGCTGCGGCGGTGGGCCGTTTGGCATCGGCCCCCTCTCGGCCTCGGACAGCGCCGCGTCGGTCGCGGGTATCGAGGCGGCGGCGCAAGCGGTGATCGCCGCCCGTCGCGCGGCCCTGGCCGACGATGACGACCTGGGCGCCTTGATCGGGCGCAACCTGGCCACATGGGCGACGGCGCTGCCGCCGGACGCTGCGCTTGTCGGCACCCGCCGGGCGCTGGCCGATGAGGTCGAGGCGCTCTTGCAACACCACGTGGTCGACGCCCCGCTGGAGCTTGCTGCGATCTTGGCGCTGCGCGCCGACCTCGCGGCGGCGGACGGCGAGGCACCGGCCGGTCAGGCGCTGGCGCGTCGCGCCGCCGACGTGTTGACCGGGGCCGCCATGCCACAGAACTGGGTCACCGCGGGGGCGCGTCTGCGCATCGCCGAAAGCCTGCTCACCCAGGGCCTGCACGCCGAAGCCGAAGCGCTGGCAACCAAGAGCCTCGCCGTCCTCGAGGGAGAGTTCGGCCCAGCCCACAAAGACGTCCATGCCGCTCGCGCGATCGTCGCCCGGATCTACACGAGTTGGGGCAACCCCGATCGCGCCGCCGAATTCGCACCGCACCCTACTTCCACACAGGAGAACCGATGACCGTCCAACCCATCCCCGACGGGTTCCGCACCGTCACCCCGCACCTCATAATCGACGGCTGTGCCAAGGCGCTCGACTTCTACGGCGAGGCGTTCGGCGCTCAGGAGCTGATGCGCGCCCCGATGGAGGGGACCGACAAGCTGATGCACGCCTCGATCAAGATCGGCGACTCCATCGTGATGCTCGCCGACGCGTTTCCAGATTGGGGCTCGCCCGGGCCCGACCCGAAGCGCAACTCGCCGGTCATGATCCACTTGTTCGTGGAGGACGTCGACGCAGCCTACGACCGAGCCGTAAAGGCCGGGGCCACCGCCGTCATGCCGGTCCAGGACCAGTTCTGGGGTGACCGCTACGGGCTGGTGCAAGATCCCTTCGGCCACCGCTGGTCGATCGCGACCCGCACGAAAGATCTGACGCCTGAGGAAATGGCCGAAGGCGCGCGCAAGGCCTTCGGCGGCGGGCAGTAGGGCGCCGCAGCCAGAGCCGAGGCTGGGGCGCGACCGGCCGAAGGTTGACGTTGGCCTCGGCAGCGAGGAGCTTGCGCGGGCCCGGCATGCTGGCGCAGCTCCGACGACTCCTCCCCTACCTGCACCGCTACCGATTTCGCTACGCGGTGGGCGCACTTTGCGTCTTCGCCGCCGTCGGCTTGCGGATGCTGATCCCGCATCTTCTAGGCGACTCCATCGACGCGCTGCGGGACGCGGATGACGCGTCGAGCGACGCCGAGGCCGGCCGCTGGCGGAGCCTCATCCTGCGCAGCGCCGCGCTCATGGTGGGCGCCGCGGCTCTCGGCGCGGTCACCCGGACGGTGAGTCGCCTGATGGTGCTCGGCAACAGCCGCCGGGCGATCCACGACGTCCGGCGCGACGTGTTTGCCCGCCTGCTCGAGCTGTCCCCGTCGTTCTACGTGCGCCACCAGACCGGCCACATCATGTCGCGCTGCGTCAACGACATGCAGAACGTGCAGGGGCTCCTCGGGCCGGTCTTCCTGTATCTGGTCGAGACCGCGGTGCTCTACGCGGTCGGCCTGGCGTTCATGCTCCAGACCGACGCGTGGCTCACGCTGCTGGCGCTGCTGCCGTTCCCGATCTTCCTGGTCGCAGCGCAACGGCTCGCCCAGCGCGTTCAGCACGGGTCACGCGCCGCGCAGGAGAAGCTCGGCGAAGTGAGCGCCAAGGTCGACGAGAGCTTGAGCGGCCACAAGATCATCAAGAGTCTCGCCCTCGAGGATCACGACGCCGTCCGCTTTCGCGCGCTCAGTCACGACTACAGCGACACCGTGATCACCGTGTCGCGGATCCGCGCCTGGCTGGCGTCCGTGATGGTGTTCCTGGCGGCACTCAGCTCGTTCTTGGTACTGGCGTTCGGGGCACCGCGCGTCCGCGCCGGCGACACCACCGTGGGCGACCTGGTCGCGCTGGTCTTCTACGTCGGCCTGCTCGCCGCGCCGACGCGCACGCTGGGCTTTGTCTTGAGCTCCTTGCAGCGGGGCGCCGCCGCACTGGGCCGCATCGGCGAGCTGTTGGACATGCCAGGCACCCTGCGCAACCCACGCGCCGACGGGGCAACCAGCCTCGACCGTGGTCGACTCGAGGTGCGCAACCTGAGCGTCGAGTTCGCGCCACCCGCCGAGCTCCCCCACCTCAGCGGCAGCCTGCCCCAGGACGCACCGGCCGTGGCCCGCCGGGTGCTCGACGACGTGTCCTTTACCGTGCCCGCCGGCCAAACCCTCGGCGTGGTCGGGGCCGTCGGCTCGGGCAAGACGACGCTGCTGCGGGCGATCGCCCGGCAAGTCGAGATCGCGCCCGGCCAGGTCTTCATCGACGACCGCGACATCCTTGAGCTGCCGCTGGCAGACGTGCGCGCCGCGGTCGCCATGGTGCCACAAGACAGTTTCCTCTTCAGCGAGACACTGGCCGACAACGTGCGCTTCGGCCGCCCCGGCGCCAGCGACGAGGCAGTCATGGACGCGATCCGCGTTGCCAAGCTGGATCGCGACCTCGAGCAGTTGCCCAAGGGTACCGCCACCATGCTGGGTGAACGCGGGGTCAACCTCAGCGGGGGGCAACGGCAACGCGCGTCGCTGGCGCGCGCGGTATTGCTGCGACCGACCCTGCTGCTGCTCGACGACACCTTGTCCGCCATCGACACCGACACCGCCGACGCCATCCTCGCGGATCTGCGGCCGATCATGGCGGGACGCACCACAGTGATCGTCGCGCACCGCGTCAGCACGGTGCAGCACGCCGACCAGATCCTAGTGTTGGAAGAGGGGCGCATCCGCGAACGCGGCACGCACGCGGAGCTCGTGCAAGCCGATGGCACCTACGCCGCTCTGCACCGCCAGCAAACTGCGCCCAACACAACCGGCGACCGACCCAACGGAGCCTCCAAGCACTGACATGGCTGATACGCCCTCACTGCAAGTCCATCCCGACGGCGCCACCCTCGCCGCAGCCGCAGCGGACTGGCTGACGGCGCAAGCCACCATCGCGGTCGCGGCGCGCGGCCGCTTTGCGATCGCACTCAGCGGCGGCAACACGCCCTGGGCCATGCTCGAGCAGTGGGCCCGGTGCCCGGTGCCCTGGGACGGAGTGCACATCTTTCAAGTGGACGAGCGCGACGCGCCAGCTGGGGACGAACAGCGCAACTGGACCCACATCGAGCGCGTCTTGCTGCAGCCATCGGGGGTACCGAAGGCGAACCAGCACCCCATGCCTGTCGGCCACGACGACGCGGACCAGCGCTACGCCGACACGCTCGCCGAGTCGTGTGGCGACCCGCCGCTGCTGGACGTCGTGCAGCTGGGGCTTGGCAGCGATGGCCATACCGCCTCGCTCGTACCCGGCGACCCGGCGCTCGACGTCGACGATCGCGAAGTCGCGTGGACGGCATCCGAGTACGCCGGCACGCGCCGGTTGACGTTGACCTATCCTTGTTTGGCACGCGCCCGTGCCGTCCTGTGGTTGGTGAGCGGCGCGGCCAAGGCACCGATGGTGCAACGTCTCTGCGCCGGCGACCAGAGCATCCCCGCCGGCCGGGTGGCGACGAACCGCGCACACCTCTTCCTCGATCACGCCGCAGTGCCGCAGTAGCCCCCAGTCTCCGTGACCGCCTCCGAAGCCAAGCGACCGCTCGCGCCGCGCCTGTGGCAGGTGATCCTGCCGCAACGCTGGCTGATCGCCACCAGCTTGGGACTGCTGCTGCTGTCCTCAGGCTGCCGCTTGGCGCAGCCCTGGCTCGTCATGCTGGCCATCGACCGCCATCTCGTGCCCGGCGACCTCGACGGCTTCTGGCCCCTAGCCTGGTCGTTCTTGGCCGTGGCCGTCATCGATCTGTGGGCGCGGCACGCGCAGCTCATCACGATCGAGCGGGCCGGCCAGGCGGCGCTCGTGGCGTTGCGCGAACGGGTGTTCGGCCATCTCCAGCGGCTCCCTGCGGCGTTCTTCGACCGCACGCCGATCGGCCGCCTGGTCGGGCGTGTCACGACCGACATCGAGGCCCTGCAAGAGCTCTTCTCGTCAGGCGTCGTCACGATCTTGGGCGATCTGGTGTTCCTGATCGCCTCGGTCTGCATCCTGCTCAGCCTCAGCGTGCCACTCACCGGCGCCACGATGCTGGTCGTGCCAGTGCTTGTCGTGGTGACGACCGTGATCCGAGTTCGCGTGCGCACCGCGTACACCGAGATGCGCGCGCGCCTCTCGGAACTCAATGGCTTCCTTCACGAGCAGGTCTCCGGCATGCCAGTGGTGCAGATGTTTGGCCAGCAGGAACGCCGCGCCGGCCAGTTCGCCACCATCGACCGCGGCGTCCGCGACGCGCAGCTGCGCTCGGTGTGCTGGGAATCCCTCCTGTCGGCCTCGACCGAGATGCTGGGCTCGTTCACCACCGCGCTCATCCTCTGGTACGGCGGCAGCCTGGCGCTGGGCCACGACCCAGGCGCCGACCTGGTCACCGGGCTCACCCTGGGAACGCTGTTCGCGTTCGTCGACTACATGCAGAAGTTCTTCGCGCCGCTCAACGACCTGAGCCTCAAGTACACGGCGATGCAGAACGCACTGGTCGCGAGCGAGCGCATCTTCGGGCTACTCGATGAACAGCCCGAGAGCCCCGACCCCGCCAACCCGCGCACGACCGAGGGCGCCGGCACCGTCGAGCTCCGCGGCGTGACGTTTGCTTACGAACCGGGTCGCAACGTGCTCGACGACGTCTCCTTCGAGGTCGGCGCGGGTGAGCGCGTCGCCCTGGTCGGCGCTACCGGCTCGGGCAAGACCACCATCCTGAGTCTGCTGACACGGCTCTACGAGATCGAGCACGGCAGCATCCTTGTCGACGGCATCGACG
The DNA here is from genome assembly GCA_039029375.1 of Planctomycetota bacterium. GTDB lineage: Bacteria > Planctomycetota > UBA1135 > UBA1135 > UBA2386 > JBCCGH01. The sequence continues at coordinate 107,653 of JBCCGH010000005.1, read as the reverse complement.
TGCGCGAGCTGCCGCGCCGCCAGCTGCGGCGCGAGCTCGGCGTCGTGCCGCAGGACGTGTTCCTGTTCCGCGGTTCGGTGCTCGACAACATCCGTCTGGGCCACCCCGAGATCACGGACGACGAGGCGATCGCCGCCGCCAACGAGCTGCACCTCGACGAAGTCGTGGCCCGGTTCGCGTCGGGCTACCGCGAACCCATCGCCGAGCGCGGCAAAAACCTCTCGGCGGGCGAACGCCAACTGATCGCCTTCGCCCGGATGCTGGTCGTCCAGCCCAAGGTACTCCTGCTCGACGAGGCCACCGCCAACGTCGACTCGCACACCGAGCATCTGCTCCAAGAGGCGGTGCATCGGCTGATGGCGGGACGGACGTCCGTCATCGTGGCGCATCGGCTCTCCACGATCCGCGACGTCGACCGCATCCTGGTGCTCCACAAGGGTCGACTGGTCGAGCAGGGCTCGCACGCCGACCTGCTACGCCGCGGCGGCGCGTACGCACGGCTCTACGAGCTGCAGTACGCCGACGCGTAGCCGCCCGGCCCGCGGGGCTACGGCTTGATCGAGCCGCTCTTGAAGCCGTCGAGCGCCGCCTTGATGCCCTTCTCTTCGGGCAGCAGTGCGACCGCCTTCTCCATGGTGGCGATCGCTTCCTTGCGCTTGCTGTTCATGTACTGGGCGTAGGCAAACGTGTAGTAGCGCCAGGCCAGAAAGCCAGCGTAGTCCGTAAACCCACTCTGGTCGATCTCCTCGGCCTTCTTGATCGAGCGCTCGGCCAGCTTCAAGGCGAGCTTAAGGTCGCCCTTCGACAGATCTCCGCGTGACTCCCAGGCGTGGCCGGCGATCCGATTGCCCCAGTCCATGATCAGGTCTTCGGGAGCGTTCTTCGCCGCCTTCTTGATCGCCGCGGCGGCAGCCTTCAGGTTGCCGCGCTTGTGCTCGGTGGCGGCGATGCGGTCGTAGCCCAGGAACTGCACGCGCTTGTTCTTGTGCTTGATCAAGAACGTCTTCAGCGGCTTGAGATCAATGTCCTCGGGCTTGGTCTCCCCCGGAAACACCTCCGCGATTACCTCGTCGAGCGCGAGCTGCGCGCCCACGTCGGTCTTAGCCTTGGGATCCTTCTCGCGGATTGCGGTCACGATGCTGGTGTAGCTGTCCTCATCGCCGATCGCGCGCAGCTTGACCGCCAGGCGATACTGCAGGTCGAGGTCGTCGGGCGCCCCGGCCACTGCATCGCGCAGCGCGCCGATCGTCTCGCGCCCCTGGCGAATGCGCTTGAGCTCGGCCACCAACCACGCCGGGTTTGAGTAGCCAACCAGCACGTCCTCGACCTCACCGCTGGGGCGCACGAGCAACGTCGTCGGCATGCGCTTCACGCCGTAGCGCTCGCACACCGCGCGGCCGTTGTCGAAGTCCCGCTTGGCACTGAAGCACAGGAAGTCGGTCAACGCCTCCACCACTGCCTCGGACTGCAGCGTGTGACGGTAGAAGCTCCCAGAATCTTCACTGCCGTCCTCCCAGCAGTAGACGAACGCGAGCTTGGCCGGCTTCTTCGCCGTCTCCTGCAACGCCTCGTCGTAGGTCTTTTGGAACCAGTCGGCGTCTTTCTTCTGGGCGGCGAGGGGGAACGAGGTCAGCAGGGCCGTCGCGGCCCATCCAAGGGTGTGCGGCTTCACGGCGCCGATCTTAGGGACTGCGCCCGAAGACCGGAACTCGGTCTAGTGGGGCGTTTCCGAAGTCGCCGCATATGTCGCCGGCCCTCTGCGCCGTTCGCTGCGTTGCGTCGCCTCAACTTGTCCACCAACAAGCCCTGCGGCGACAGCGCCTTGCGAACGACACAGATTTCCTCACCGACTTATGCAGCGAACTCGGAAACGCCCCACTAGAGGTCCGGCCGCAAAGCGCTTTGCGTGGCCAGTGGTAGCCTGGGCTCGCAGGTCGGTGCGCGAGAACGCAGCTGAATCAGTGGATTCGGCGAGGCTCTCGTGAGCCGAGATTCGAGTTCAGGGTGCCGCTCGCGGCGCGAATGGCGTTTCGGCCAGCCCTCGAGCGGCCTCAGCCGAACCCGTGCACGAGCGGATCGTCGGGGTCCAACACGAAGCGCGGGTAGCCGGTGACCCACGCCGACCCCTCGATTTCCGGCAGCACGGCCGCGCCACCACCCGCCAGCGCCGTCTCGGCGAGCACCCGCGCGGTGAACTCCGTGCCCAACACGCTGCGGCTGCGAAAAGTCTGCCCGACCGCAATCTCGCCAGCGTCGGCGAGCAGCGCCAGCTTGGCCGAAGTGCCGGTGCCGCATGGCGATCGGTCGTAAGCGCTGCCTGGACACAGAGTCAGCGCGCGTGCCGCCGGGCCATCCGCGGCGCCGTCGGTGTCTTCGACCCAGATCTTGATGTGGTCGATCGGCCCGCTGACGCCAGTCGCCGGGTGGCACCCCTGGATGCCGCGCGCCGCCAGCGTGGCTCGGATCGCCTTGGCCGCGACCATGAGGGGCTCGATGTGATCGGGCTGGACCGGCAAACCAACGTCTCGAACGTGCACGAACCCGAACCAGTTGCCGCCATAGGCCACGTCCACGCTCACCTGACCCACCCCCGGGACATCGACGCGGATGCCCCGATCGGCGACGAACGACGCCACGTTGGCGATGGCCACGGCCCTAGGCTTGCCGCCCCGCACTCGCACACGGGCGCGTACCGGCCCCGCCGGCGTGTCGAGGCGCAGCTCCGTGTCGGGCTCGTCGGCCGGCGCCCGGCCGGTGTAGACCAAGGTCGTCGCCACGCCGATCGCGCCGTGGCCGCACATGCCGAGGTAGCCGGCGTCGTTGGCGAACACCACGCCGGCGTGCGCGCCCTCGGTCGCCGGCGCCGTCAGAAACGCCAACACCACCGCGTTGTGACCACGTGGTTCCAGCACCAACGCCCGGCGCACTTCGTCGTGTTGCGTGCGCAGTGTTTCGAGCTTGGCGGTCATGGTCGCGCCGGCCACGTCTTCGTAGCCGAGCACGACCCGGGTCGGCTCGCCTTCGGTATGCGAATCGATCGCTTCGACGATGCTCACACGCTCGAGTGTAGCGCCTCCGCCACGTTTGCCGGCTCCTCCGCCGCACCAGAACGGCGCCGCTCCGCCGGCACCCGGCAGCGCAGCATCGGCACCTCGGAAGGGGCGCCGATTCGCAGGGGTAGAAAGGTCACGCCGACGCCGCGGGAGACGTACAGGCTGGCCTCCTCCTCCTGGTAAAGGCCGCCCCAGTAGCCAAACTTGCTGTGCTTCAGCGGCGTGCGGCCAAACAGCATGACCTGGCCACCGTGGGTGTGACCGGCCAGAGTGAGCTCGACACCCGCCGCCGCGGCTTCGAAAAAGAAGTCCGGGTGATGCGAGAGCAGAAGCACAGGCTCGCCGTCCCGGTGCCCCGAGAGCGCCGCCGCGAGGTCCGGCTTGCCCTCGGTCAAGTCGTCGACCCCGGCCACCCACAGGGAGTCGCCGTCGCGCTCGACGCGCTCGCCGCCATTGATGAGCACGCGCACGCCCTGCGCCTGCAGGAACGCCTCCCAAAGCCCGATGTCACGACCGTAGAAATGATCGTGGTTGCCGGGCACCGCGAAGACGCCGAGCGGCGGCGACAACAGCCGCAACGGCTCGCGCAGCAGCAGAATCTCGCGGTCGAACGTGTTGATCAAATCGCCACCGAGGCAGACCAGGTCTGGCTCCAGTCGCGCAATCCGCGCAAAGATCCGACACAGGTCCAGCTCGCTCATGAAGCTGCCGGCGTGCAGGTCCGACAGGAACGCGATGCGCAGGCCGTCGAGACCCGGCCCGGCGCGCTCCAGAGTCACGTCCACGTCGGTGAACTGCAGGCCGCGCTGCACGAAACGGTGCAACAGGCCGCGGGGAGTGAGCTTGTCGAGCAGGCGGTTGACGGTCGCGGTGCCCAGGGATGCGACACGCCGCCACGGTGTTCGCTTTCCCGACAGCAGGCCGACCGGCACGGGCGCCTTGCGGCCAGCCTGCGACAGCTCGAGATCAGGTAGTTCCGGAAACGCCACGTTGGCTTTTCGGAGCCTGGCTACCGCGCCCTGGAGTTCTGCATATCGCGGTCGTGGGCGTCTCCCCCGTCAGGGCAGCAAGTGCTCGCGGATCGCCCGCCAGATGTAGCGCTGCCGGTGGGGCGACCGCACCCCGTGGCGCGACCGCGGGTAGATCATGAGCTCGAAGTCATCCTTGCCGGCCTTCTGCAGCTCGTAGACCAACCGCATCGTGTTCTGCAGGTGCACGTTGTCGTCGCGCGCGCCGTGCATCAGCACCAAGTGGCCGTGCAGTTGGTCGGCTGCCGCGATCACCGAGGTCTTGGCGTAGCCGTCGGGGTTGCTCTGCGGCGTGTCCATATAGCGCTCGGTGTAGATCGTGTCGTAGAGCTGCCAGTCGTGGACGCCGGCGCCGGCGATGCCGAGGCTGAACTTGTCGCTGTGGGTCAACGCGTACGCGGCCATGAAGCCACCGTAGCTCCAGCCATCGATCGCGACGCGGTCGGGATCGCCGCGGTGCTTCGCCACCACGTGCGCCACCGCGTCCTCGAGATCGCGCAGCTCCTGGACACCCAGCTGCTTGTAGCACAGGCCGGTGTGGGCCTGGCCACGGCCGCTCGCGGAGCGCACGTTCACCTGCAGCAGGATGCAGCCCTGCTGCGCCAGGAACTGCTGCCACGAGCTCACCCGAAACGAGTTGCGCACCGTGGGCGCATCCGGCCCGGAGTAGGTCTGCAGATAGATCGGGTGCTTACGCGCCCCGGCGTCTTGGCGCGGCGGCAAGATCAGCGTCGCGTCGAGCGGATACTCATCGCGCGCCGCGATCGTGAGCCGGCGCTTGGGCGCGTAGACGTACTTCTTGGCGCCGGTCGGCTCGGCCTTGTCCAGCACGGTGAAGCCGCTGCCGTCCCCCTTGCACAGCCGCACTTCCGTCGGTGTCTCGATGGACGACACGGTGTCGATGAACCAGCTGGCGTCACCGTTGAGGCTCACCGAGTGCCGGCCGGGGCCCTCGGTCAGGCGTTGTGGCTCACCACCCTTGATCGAGGCCCGATAGAGGTTGTCGTCGATGGCGCCGTCCTTGGTCCCGGTGAACCACAGCCACAGCTCGCCGTCGACCTCGGCGCGTCGCACGATGTTCCGCACCTGCCAGTCGCCCTCGGTCACCGCGCGCAGCAGCTTGCCATCGGCGGTGTAGTGGTAGACGTGCTGGTAGCCGGTGCGCTCACTCATCCACAGGAACGTGCCATCGTCGAGCCAGGTCGGAAACGGCATGCGGTTGACCCAACTGTCCGACTCCTCGTGCACGAGCTTCGTCAGCGTCCCGGTCTCGGGGTCCACCGCGCAGAGGTCGAGCCACGTCTGAATGCGGTCCTGCACCATCGCCAGCAGGCGGCCGTCCGGGGCCCAACCGACCCGCACGAGCAGCACGTCGGGCGCGTAGCCGGCGAGGTCGACGTCGACGATCTTCTTCGTGTCGATCCAGGCCACGTGCAGGCTAGCCGTGGGGTTCGAGTCCCCGGCCTTCGGATAGCGCATCACCTCGGGCTCAACCGAGCGCTCATCGTCGAGCTTGGGCGTAGGGACGAAGTCGACCAACGTGAACGACTTCACCGGCGACTCGTCGAGGCGCAAGAACGCCAACGCCGCGCCATCGTCTCGCCACCAGTGGCCCTGGAAGTCGCCCCGGCCGTAGACCTCCTCCTGGTAGACCCAGTCGAGCACGCCGTAGAGCAAGTCCTCGCTGCCATCTGACGAGACCGCCCACTCCTCGCCGGAGGCGACGTCGATGACCGCCAAGTTGCCCTCTCGGACGAACGCCGCGCGCCGTTGGTCGGCACTGAGCGTCGGCACTCGCTTGGCCGCGCCGTCGCTGGTCAGCCGCCGCATCTCGTCCTTCTTGGCGCGCGGCTTGCCGAAATAGAGGTCGTCTTCGATGAGCCGCAGCGGCGACCGGGCGCCCCGCCGGCGCGGCGGGGCCGCGGCCTCGCGGGGTTCGGCATCGCGAGCCGGCGCAGTGGCCGCCCCGGTCGCCGGATCGATCCACTCGGTCTTGCCGTCGGCGCGCCGCACGTAGTGCACGCCGTCCGGTGCCCAACGCACCCGGCTCGGCGTCGTAAACCACTCGATACGGTTCCTGGGATTGAGCGCCTGGGCCTCGGTGACGGGCTCGAGCGGCGTCGGCTGCTGCGCCGCGGCCGCGGCCAGCGTGGCCAGAACAGCGGCGAAGGCGGCGGCCAGCGCCCTAGGTGTCGTGAGGGTCATGCTGTCGTTTTCTACGCGTTGGTCGGGGAAGCCGCGAGCGCGGGCCTGCCAATGAGCTGCAACACACTGCCCAAAACAGACTTCGGGTCGCCTCTCGCAACGGGACGACGGGCCGCGGTCGCGGCGCCCGCGTTCGACGCCTACAGTCGAGCCGCCATGCGCGGCTTTCGGATGCCCACTCGCGTCGAGATCGAGCCCGGCTGCGCGGCCCAGCTAGCGCCGGTGCTGCACACCCTCGACGCCGGCCGAGTCGTCCTGGTTTGCGATCCCGGGCTCGAGGCCACACCTTGGCCGACGCAGCTGCGGGCCAGCCTGAAGGCCGCCGGGATCGCCAGCGCGACCTTCGCGGATGTGCCCTCCAACCCGCGCACGACCACGGCCGAGGCCGCCGCGGCCCGAGCGCGCCAGCACGGCGCCGCGGCGTTGGTGGCGCTGGGCGGTGGCAGCGCCATCGACGCGGCCAAGGCGGCCGCGGTGCTGGCGACCAACCAAGGATCCGCGGCCGACTTCGCCGGGCGCGAGCGCTACACCGCGGCGCCGCTGCCCCTGGTCGCGCTGCCCACCACCTGCGGCACGGGCTCGGAGGTGACCTGGGTCTCGGTGCTCACCGACGAGGCGGCGCGGACCAAGATCAGCCTCAAGGGTGAAGCGATGTTCCCGGCCCAGGCCCTGGTCGACGCCGACCTGCTGGGCACCCTGCCCGACCCCCTGGTGGCCTGGACCGGACTCGACGCGGTGACCCACGCCCTCGAGGCCACCACCTGCCGGCTGGCCAACCCGGTCTCGGACGCGCTGGCCGAGCGCGCCCTGGCGCTCCTGCTCGCCGCCCTGCCCGACGCCGTGGGAACACCGGGAGAGCGCCGCGACGGCGCCCGGGCTCAGGTGATGCGCGGCGCCACGCTCGCCGGAATGGCCTTTGGCAATGCCGACGTCGCGGCGGTGCACTGCCTGTCGGAGGCGCTCGGCGGCCGCTACGACGTGCACCACGGGCTCGCCAACGCGATCCTCTTGGTCCCGGTCTTTCGCCGGCACCGGCCCCACGTCGACCCGCGCCTCGCCGAGCTGGCCGTGAGCGTGTTCGGCGCCGACCCCCGGGCCCCCGTGGCGGAACGCGCCGAGGCGTGGCTGGCCCGCCTCGAGGACCTGGCCGCGGCGCTCGCCGTGCCCAGCTTCACCAGCCTCGGCATCGACCTCGCCGAGCACGCCGCCATCGCCGATGCCGCGGCCGAAAACGGCTCCAACGCCGCCAACCCGCGGCCCATGACCGCGACCAGCTACGCGCAGATCCTGACCGACGTCGCGGAAGGAAGCAGAACGGCTCGCTAACGCCACCCCCCGCTGGTGCGTCTCCCCCCCAGTGATGAAGTCCCTACTCCTCGCCGCGCTGCTGCTCCCAGTCCTCGCCGCCCCCGCGGCCGCCCATCCCCCCTACGGCTTTGCAGTGGACGAGGACGGCAACGTCTACTTCTTGGCATTCGCGCGGCGGAAGCTGTTCCGCATCGCCCCTGACGGCGAGATCAAGCGACTCGCGAACCTCAATCAGGTCACCGATCGCGAACCGCACAGCGTGACCCTGGGGCCGGATGGAGCCCTCTATGTCGCCGCGACGTACGAGCCGCGCGCCTGGCGCATTCCGCGCGAGGGCGGCGCGCCCAGGGAATGGAAACTGCCGCTCCCCGCCGACGAGCCAGGTCTCGCCGGCGCCAATTTGCTCCAGCTCAAGTACACGCCTGAGGCCGGCTGGCTCGCGGTGCTGCTGCGCTCGCAGCGGGGCCCAGGGGGCGAGAGCGGCCAACGCTACTGGGTAGTGACCGCGCCGCCGCCGGCCGCCAACGCCGCGACCCCCACGGCGCCGGTCTTCCGGGTCCGCCACCGCGACGGCATCGGCGCGGGCGAGCGTCGCCTCTACGCCAGCTGCTTTGCGCCAGCGCCCGACGGCAGCGCGCTCTTCACGCTGGACGCCGACGTGCTGCGCTTGCGGTCGGCCGCGACCAGGGATCAGGGCCGGGACAACATCGAGGTGGTGACCACTCTCGGCCAGCCTTGGGGCCTGGTGCACGACCCCAAGGGGGGTCTCGTGGTCGCCGACTCGTCGCGCCACGCGATCTTTCGCGTGCTGGCCGACGGCACGACCCGGCGCCTCGCCGGGACCGGGACCCGCGGCGGTCGGAACGGCCCGGGCGCCGAGGCGGAGTTCGACAGCCCGCACGGCGTTGCGGTCGGCCCGCAGGGCCGCGTCTACGTGTCGGAATACTGCAAGATCGACGGCCGCTGGTGTCATCGGTTTCGGGTGATCGCGGCCGATGGCACGGTCACCAGGCTGGCCGTCGTGCCGGGCCAACCGTGACCGAATCGCGGCGCGCCTGCCGGTCAGCCCTGGGTTAGGATCCTTCGCTCGACCGAACCGTAGAACGCCGCCATGTTTTTCCGGATGCTCCGGCCGGTCACGGCCGCCCTGTTCCTCGTCGCCGCGGTCACGGCCCAAGACCCCGACCTCGGGTTTGGCCTCAATGGCTTCGGCGGAGATCGGGACAAAGCCACGGCGACCGGGCGCTTCGACCCGACGACCGCTCGGGCCGGCGAGATCGTGACGATCGAGGCGGTCGTCGTGATCGACGACGGCTGGCACATCTACGGCGGCAACGAGGAGGGCGCGCCCTCGCGACTGGTGATCAGCGATGCCGGGGCGCTCGAGCTGGTCGGTGACCCCGACGTGCCGCCCGGCGAGCCGCACGAGGCGTTTGGCATCGTGTCGCACTGGGTCGAGGGCGAGGCGATCTTCCGGCAGCAGGCACGCGTGCCAGCGGGGACCGCGCCCGGCACGATCGAGGTCGGCGGCCACGTCGCCTATATGGCGTGCACCGAAGAGACCTGCGACCGCGCCAAGGACGCCAAGTTCACGGCGACGTTGACGGTGGAGGCAGGAGAGGCGCGCGAAGGCGCGACGGAGGTCGCGGCGACGCCGGTCGACCCTCCAGACGAGGACAAGGGTGCGATCGCGGACGTCGACGACGTCGCCAGCAAGTCGCTCAGCGCGTTCCTGCTCGCGGCGATCTTCTGGGGGCTGCTCACGCTGGCGATGCCCTGCACCTACCCGATGATCCCGATCACGATCTCCTTCTTCACCAAGCAGGCCGACCAGCGCGGCGGCAAGGTGCTGCCGCTGGCGTTGACCTACGGGTTCGGCATCATCGCGATCTTCGTGCTGATCGGCGTCGTGGTGGGCGACCCGATCGTGCGCTTCGCCGCGAGCCCCATCACCAACCTGGTGATCGCGGCCCTGTTCTTCGTGTTCGCGCTGTCGCTGTTCGGCGTCTTCACCCTCAAGCCGCCGCAATTCCTGATGCGGTCCGCCACCAGCGCGTCCCAGCAGGGCGGCTACGTCGGCGTATTCTTGATGGGGGCGACGCTCGTCGTCACCTCGTTCACCTGCACGGCGCCCTTCGTCGGCAGCCTGCTGGCGTTCGGGGCCAATGCCGATGGCGGATTGGGCCGGGTCGTGCTGGGCATGGCGGTCTTCGGCGCCACCATGGCGCTGCCATTCGTGTTTCTGTCGCTAGCGCCGGGCCGCATGAAGTCGATGCCCCGCAGCGGCGAGTGGATGAACACGCTCAAGGTGTTCTTGGGCTTCGTCGAGATCGCCGCCGCGCTGAAGTTCCTGTCCAACGTCGATCTGGCCTGGCACTGGCAGCTGCTCTCGCGCGAGCTGTTCCTGTTCCTGTGGGCCGGCATCTTCGGGATCGCCGGCTTCCACCTGCTGGGAGTGATCCGCCTCAAGGGCGAGGGTGGAGAGGTCGGCCCGGGCCGCTTGGTCAGCGGCTTGAGCGTGGTGCTGCTGGCCATCTTCTTCGCGGTGTTGGGAACCGGCGGCAAGCTCGGTTGGATCATGAGCGCGATCGCGCCCCCCTATAGCTCACGCGTGGCCACGGCGGCCGCAGGGCCAGGAGAGGGCCAGCCAACGGAGACCCTCGAGGCCAAGCACGAGATCGTGATCGACGACTACGACAAGGCCCGGGAGATCGCGATCGCCACGAATCGGAAGCTCCTGCTCAACTTCACCGGCGTGACTTGAATCAACTGCCGCATGATGGAGACGCACGTCTTCCCGACTCCGGAGGTCTCCGGAGCCCTACAACACTTCGTCGAGGCGCGCTTGCACACCGACTTTCCGGAGCAGAACGGCGAGCAGATCGCCGAGCTGCAGCAGCACTACACCGGCACGGTCACCATGCCGGTCTACGTCGTCGTGGATCCCGAGTCCGAGGAAGCCTTGGGCCGCGTCGACGGCGCGCGCCGCGACCCGTTCCTGAACCTGCTGAACAAGACGACGGCCGAGTGAGCTCGTGACGGGAGACCCCACCGCATCAAAGGGCTCGGCGCCGGGGGTCGGCGTCATGCTCTTTGTCCTCTCGACCGTGACGATCGCCCTGCAAATCGTGCAGGTGCGCATCCTGTCCTACACGATCAACCACGCGTTCGTGTACATGGCCGTCAGCCTGGCGATGCTCGGCTTCGGCCTGAGCGGCACGCTGCTGTCGGTGTGGCGCGGGCTGCTGCGCATCCCGCCGCGCACCTCGGTCGGCGCCTGCCTGGTGCTGTTCGCCGTCGCCGCCGTCGTCGTGCACTTGGCGTTTGCGCAGGTGTCGCACCTGGTCGTCCCGACCCACGGCCTGACCATCCTGTCGCCGTCCGCGGCGCTGCTGTTGATGTTCTCGTTGCCGTATCTGTTTGCGGGCATGGGCGTCGCGCTCGCCCTGCTCGCCGACGTCGGCTCGGTCGGTCGCAGCTATTTCGTCAACCTCGTCGGCTCGGCGGCCGGCTGCTTTCTCATCTATCCGTTCTTCCGCACGCTCGGCGCCGCTGGCTCGATCTTGGCCATCGCCGCCGCCGCCGCGCTGACCGCGGCGCTCGCCGGCCACCGGGTCTGGCGACCGCTCGGCGCGATCGTCGCGATCGTCGCGGGGGCCACGGTGCCGTTCGCCGAGAGCGTGCTCCGGTTCGCGCCCGACAAGTCCGACCAGTACGCGCACGCCGTCGAGGCCTTCGAGGTCCAGCAGGGCGGCGCCGTCGCGCCGACCCTCGAGTTCGAGCGCTGGGACCCGGTGGGCAAAATCGAGGTCTATCGGTTCCCCGAGCCGTTCCAGCAGTTCGGGGGCCGCACCGACTCGCTGTTCTTCGCCCAGGACGCCGGCGCCGGCTCGGTGCTGTTCGGCCTCGGCGCCCATCCCGAGCTCGGCCCGCTGCTCGCCGACGGCACGGTCTACGGACTCGCGACCAACCTCCGGCCGCAGGCCGAGGCGCTGATCATTGGCGTCGGCGGCGCGCCGGACGTTCTCGCGGCGCTGCACAACGACGCCAAGACCATTCAGGCCGCCGAGATCAACGCCGGGACGGTGGAGGCGATCCGCGACGTCTACCCCGAATTCCTCGGGCTGCCCGATCCGGTCTCGGGACGTCTCAAGTTCGTGGTCGCCGACGGCCGGAGCTGGGTGCGCCGGTTCCGCGACGAGTTCGACGTCGTGCAAATGACCGGCGCCGACACCTACGCCGCGAGCGCGTCGGGCGGCTCTGTGCTAGCGGAAAACTACCTCTACACGGTCGAGGCGTTCGTCGACTACCTGCGCGCGATCAAGCCCGACGGCGTCGTGTCGATCACGCGCTTCAGCTGGGAGTCGCTGCGCGTGTTGACGACGATGCTCGCCGCGTTGCGCGAGCTCGGCGTCGCCGACCCCAGCCAGCACGTGGCGATCCTGGCGCAGGGACCAGAGCTCGCTTGGGGCGCGACGCTGGCCAAACGCGTGCCATTCACCGCCAGCGAAATCGAGCAGCTGAAGGCGGTGTGCGCCGGCAGCGTGGAGCTGGGGCCGCAGACCACAATCCCAGTCTTCGAGCCGATCGGTTTCCGGCTCGACACACCGATCCAGGCGCTCTACCTCCCGGCCGTCGGCGCCGGCGCCAACGGCGACGGTGCGCCACAGGCGCTGGCGGTCCGCGAGCAAGAGCTGCTCGCGCGCACCGACGTCGACTTCTCGGCACCGACGGACGACAAACCCTTCTTCTTCAGCCACACGCCGCTGCGCACGCCAACGCTCGAGGACCTGTTCCGGACCGAACCGGCGCCGCGCTACAACTTCGAGGTCACCAACTACGTCGTGCTCGCGACGCAGATCGGGCTCGTCGCGCTGTTGCTGATCCTCGGTCCGCTGGTCGTCTTCTTCACCCGCGGCCTGCGCCTGGGCGCTGGACTTCCCGTCGCGCTCTACTTCGGCAGCATTGGCACCGGCTTCATGCTGCTGGAGATCGCGCTCATGCAGAAGTGCGGTCTGTTCTTGGGCCACCCCAACTTCTCCATCTCCACGGTGCTGTTCTCGCTGCTGGTTTTCTCCGGCATCGGCAGCTACCTGGCGGGACGCTCCAACGCCGCGCCGGGCACCAAGGTCGCGATCGCCGTCCTCGGCATGGCGACGTGGATCGGCGCATTCTCGCTGTTCTCCGGCGGGCTGTTCACCGATCTGCTGCACCTCGATCTGTCCGTGCGCATCGCGATCCAGATCGCGCTCATCGCGCCCGCCGGCCTGTGCGCGGGGGTGATGTTTCCCACCTGCCTCGGCGTCGTCGAGGCCCAGGCGGCGCACCTCAGCCCGTGGGCCATCGGGCTCAACGGCTTTACCTCGGTGGTCGCCTCGCTCGCCGCGATCCCGACCTCGCTGGCCATCGGCTTTACCTGGACGCTGCTACTAGCCGGTGCGATCTACCTGCTCGCCGGCGCCTCGTTCTGGCTGCTGCGGCGGAAGGCAGCGTAATGACCGCGGCCGCGCCGCGGCCGCGCGTCGCGTTCGTCAGTCAGCCGTGGAACCGGTTCGCCCCGCCCGTCCAAAACGGGTCGATCGCCATTTGGACCTACGAGGTCGCCCGACGGTTGATCGCCACCCACGATGTCGCGGTCTACGCGCGGCAGGGGCCGGACGAAGCCGCCCATGAGCGAAGTGCCGACAACCTCGAATGCCACCGCGTGTCGCTCGACGCCGACCTGCGCGTGCTGCGGCTGTTGCGGCGCGGCGCCGGCAGCCGGCAGCCGTGGTTCGCGAGCCGTTGGTCCTACCGGGGCTTCGCCCGTGCCGTCGCTCGCGATCTGCAGCGCCGCGGCTGTGACGTGGTCCACGTCCACAACTTCTCGCAGTTTCTCCCGGTCCTCCGGCGGCGGCTCCCGCGGGCCAAGATCGTTCTGCACATGCACTGCGAGTGGTTGTCGCAGCTCAACCACCGCGTCATCCGCCGCCGGCTGCGCGCCGCCGACCTTGTGCTCGGCTGCAGTGACTACATCGCGGCGACGATCCGCCGGGCGTTCCCTGCCGTTGCGTCGCGGTGCTACGGCTTGCACAACGGCGCCGATGTCGCCCGCTTCGCGCCGGACCCAGGCGACCCAGCGCGGGAAGGCACCCGCTCGCAGATTCTGTTCGTCGGCCGCGTCTCGCCAGAAAAGGGCGCCCACGTCCTCGTCGAAGCGTTTCGGCGCGTGTTGGACGCGCACCCGGACGCGACACTGCGCCTCGTTGGTCCGGTCGGAGCACCGTCGCGCGAGTTCGTGCTCGACCTCAGCGACGACCCGCAGGTCCGCGCGCTCGAGCCACACTACCGCGCCGACTACGCCACGGCGCTGACGCGCGACCTACCCGCCGCGGTCGCGCAGCGCATCGAGATCACCGGGCCCGCTCCCAACACCGCGCTCGTCAACGACTACCGCCAAGCCGCGGTGTTCGCGGCGCCGTCGGTGTGGCACGAGCCCTTCGGGATCCCGCTCGTCGAGGCCATGGCGAGCGGCTGCCCGACCATCGGCACCGACGGTGGCGGCATGCCTGAGATCATCGAAGACGGCGCGACCGGCTACCTGGTGCCGCGCGCCGACCCGGACGCGCTCGCCCGACGCCTCATCGAGCTACTCGGCGACGCGCCCCGCCGCGCCGCGATGGGCCACGCCGCACGGGAACGTGCGGTGGCGCACTTCTCATGGGATCGCATCGCTGCCGAGCTAGCCAGCCGCTACGAAGCGCTCGCGCGCCAGCGGTCATAGAGCATCAGCCCCGCCATGGACTGGCCGCAGCCGAGCTCCTGGTCGAGCAGCGTGCGCCGGGCCTCCTCGAACGGCATTTGATGCACGGTGATGTCCTCGCTCAGCTCGAGCTCCTGGTCGGTCCACGTCAGGCCCTCGGCGACAAAGAAGTGGCACCGCTCGTTCGAGACGCCCTTGTACGGCGCAAACGAACCCAGCGGCATCCAGCGCTCGCCGACCAGTCCAGCCTCCTCGCGCAGCTCCGCCTGCGCGACGACCAACGGGTCCTCGCCGTCCTTCATCCCGCCGATCGGAAACTCCCACAGCACACCACCCAGCAGGTAGCGCCGCACTGCCACGAGCACCGTGCTGCCATCGGCGAACAGCGGGATGGTGCCGCAGGAGCCGGGCATGTCGATGTAGTAGTAGCGGCCCTCGCTGCCATCGCGCCGCGTGTAGCGGTCGAGGCAATACCGATGCCACTGGTTGTCGACCAAGACCTCGCGGGAGAGGCGCGAGAAGGGCGGGGGGTCGGACGGCGCCATGCTCGGATTTTGCTGCGTCACCGGCGAGAAGCCACGCTACACGCTGTCGGGCCTGTGACCAAAGCCAAGACCAGCCCTCAGAGCCTGTAACCAAATCGACAGGCTCTGATCCATGCTCCTGGCGCCGCTCCGCGTCGCGGAGAGCGCGTGCCTTCGAAAGAATCACACGCTCTCACTGCGCCGGGGGGCCACGCCGCCGGGCCGACACGGCCGTCATCTTCAGCGTGATCCCCGAATCGCCCGGACGGCTCGCGACCAGCGACAGGATTCCGGCGCACACGTGGACCGGCGCGTTGGGAGGCACCGTGGCGATGCTGCAATCGAGCGCCGGGCGGCCGTTGAACCGCACCGCCAGTGGCGTGCGCAGACCCTGCCCGTGCCACCCCATCGACGCGCCGTCCCAAGGCACGGATCGCGACAACGTGATGTCCGTGCGCACGCCGAGATTGGTGACGACGGACCACACTGACGGCCGCTCCACCACGCGCCACAGCAATGGCGCCAGGTCCTCGTTGTGCCGGACGATGCTCAGCACGGCGATCATGGAGCTCACACCGTCGGAGAGAATCTGCACCGCCTCGTCGGCCGGCACGCCGCCGTCAGGGCCAACGCTGAGCACTTCGGCGGCACGGTAGAGGCCGCTCGACAAATGGCGTCGATGCACCCGCTCGCGGCCGCGACCGCGCTCCTCACCGTCGGCGTCGTAGACCCGCACGGCCATCGTCACGAGGTCCTTCGCGTCGGCCGGCTCTTGCACGAAGAAGTGCAGGAACCACCGCTCGCTGGTCGGCGGCACATCGAGATCCAAGACGTAGACGATCTCGTCCCCCACCGCCGGCTCGGTCACGGCCGTGGTCGGATCGAAGCCCGCGCGCAGGCCCGGCATCGGCAGCGAGAGGTCCTGCTGCGCGTGCAGCTCCGCCAGCGCCGGAAACCAATCGAAGTTCGGCGGGGGCGGCGCACCGCACGCCGGGGCCAAAGCGACCAGCAGCGGTAGCGCCCAGCGCTGGGCGAAGGCAGGCAAGGCGCTTACCCGACCGCCACCTTACGCCGCGTCAGCGGGGACACGCGCTCGTCTGGCGTCAAGATGCCGCTCAGGTTGAGCGGATCCGCTGCCGCGACTTCAAGCGACGGTCCCTCGCTCTGGCGCTGCTTGCGCAGCAGCTTGACCGCCTCGGGTAGCGCGAACTGCTCGCCATCGAACCCGGTGACAAAGCGGCCGCCGCGAACACGGCCCTCGAGCTCGAGGCGACGGAAGACGCGCAGCAAGTCTCGCCACGGCACGCCAAACCGCTCGCGGCGCAGCACACGCCGAAACACGACGCCCCAGCGATCGAGCAACCGCTCGGCGAGCCACTCCAACGGTGGCTCGGCGGGCTCGACACCACCAAAGCAAGACCAGCGCCCGGCCGCGGCAAACGCGAAGCGGCGGCGGCGCGCCGGCACGAGAAGCTGACGCAGCCCGGCGAACGAGTCGCAGGTGATCGCGCCGCGCGCGACGAGCTCGCGCAACGCGTCCTCGAACCGCGAGGGCAGCATCGACGCGGCCTGCTGCAGCTCGAGCGGGAACATCGCGCCGCGCGCCCGCAGCAGGTCGAGCACCTGCGCAATCTCACCGTCGGGCTCGAGGTCAGGCGCCGCGCGACCCGCCAACGCCAACCAGAACGGCAAGTCGCCCCGTGGCACCACGCAGATGGGCGCACTGCGCACGGCACAGGCACCGTTGCCCCACAAACGCCCCCAGGCAAACGCCCCCGCCAACGTCAGCTGGTCGAGGTCCTCGCGCGAGTAGTCGCGCACCCGGGTACGCAGCACCGCGCTCTCCCACGCAGCGGCGGGCACGTCGAGGCCGGCCAGCTGTCGCAGGACCTTCTCGGTCCCGGCAGGGCCTTCGAGCCGCTGACCTTCGGCGGCGTGCTGCCAACACGCCAAGAACCGCAGCAAGTCGTTCGGCGCGACGGGCGCGATCTCCTGGCGCAACCGCTCGACGGTGTAGCGGTGAATGCGGGCGAGGAGCCGGCGGTTACACCACGCCTCGCGCCCTTGCCACGTCACCCGGACCGCGACGCCTTCGCCCTCCAACTGCAGCAGCAGCGGGTCATCACTGTGGATCGGCCCAAGCGCCTCGAGCCGGCCGCGCTGCACGGCCAGCGGCTCGCGCTCGGCCTCCGCGGCAAACCAGCGGTCGCCGTCCAGCACGGCGCGGCCTTTGGCGCGCAGCGCTTCCAGCCACGGCCGCCACGGTCCAACCTCAGTCTCGGCGACGAAGCCCATCCACAACAGCGCCTCGTGCAGCTCCTCGACGTCGCGTGGGTCGGGCCACGCCTCATCGCACACCCGCTGCACGGCGTCGGCATCGAGCTCGCCGAGCTCACGCACGGCCGCCGGATGGAAGGCACGGCGATTGAGGACCGCCTGGCTGCGTCGCTCCTCGAGCGGCGTGTCATCGAGGAACGCGTAGGGCATCGCGTTGAGGATGCCCTCGGCGAACGGCGACGGCTCGGGCCGATCGACGGCCACCACGTCGACCGAGCCGTCATGGATGCCCGCCAACACCTCGATCAACCCCTCGACATCCATGGCCTCGTGCAGGCAGTCCTCGATCGTCTGCTGCACCAAAGGGTGATCCATCGGCACGTCGAGATCGCCCGGCGCCAGGTTCTCGGCGCAGGCGGCGACCTGCGGAAACGCTTGCGCCAGTGCATCCTCGGCACGAAAGCGGAGCAGCGGCGCCGGCACACGCTGGCCGCCGCGCGTCCGGCTCACCACCAGCGCGCGCGTGACATTCCAGCGCCACCGAGTCTGAAACATCGGCGAGTCGAGCAGCGCTTGGATCAGCACCTGCCGCGCGGTGTTGGGGTGCAGGTAGCGCGCGACCTCAGCCAGCGGGAAGCTCTGTTGCGGCCCGAGCGAGAGCAGCAGCGCCTCCTCGTTGGCGGCGGCCTGCAGCTCGAAGCCAAAGCTCCGGCAAAACCGCTTGCGCAACGCGAGGCCGAAGGCGCGGTTGATCCGGCCGCCGAACGGGCTGTGCACGACGATCTGCATGCCGTCGGCCTCGTCGAAGAAACGCTCCAACACGATGCGTTGCTGCGTCGGCTGGGCACCCAACGCCTTGGTCCCCGCCTCCAGGTAGGCGCGCAGCTGGTCGGTGGCCGCCGCCGGCAGCCCCGGGATCTCGCCGATCTCCGGGGCCTCGCGCACCTGCGCCACCGACGCCGACAGCTCGCGGCTCCGGGCCGGGCCCTCGGCGATCCAAAACGGCAACGTCGGTGGCAACCCCTCGGCGCTGGCCACACGCACGATCCCCGGCTCCACCCGGAGAATGCGCCACGAGGTGTTGCCCAGCTGGAAGATGTCGCCGACGTTGGACTCGATCGCGAAGTCCTCATGCAGCGAACCGACGACGGTACCTTCGGGCTGCAGGACCACCTGGTAGTCGGCGGTATCGGGAATCGCGCCGCCCCCGGTCATCGTCGGAATGCGCGCACGCCGCGTGCCGCGTAACCGGCCACCGACGCCGTCGCGGTGCAGGTAGGCCGACCGCCCCTCGGTATGGAGCGCCACAACCCGGTCGAAGTCCTCCTTCGCAAGGTGGCGATACGGCCAGGCCCGGCGGAAGCACGCCAGCAGCGCCGCCTCCTCCCACGTCTCGGCGACGCACGCCGACACCACGTGCTGCGCCAGGATGTCGAGCGGTGCCGCCGGCTGTGGCGTCCGATCGAGCTCGCCCACATGCACGGAGCGCAGCAGCGCCGCGCCACACACCAGCTCGTCCATCGTGAGGGGGAACAGGCGGCCCTTGGGCACTCGGCCAATGCCGTGTCCGGCGCGCCCGACCCGCTGCAGAAACGCGGCGATCGACGAGGTCACGCCGACCTGCACGACCATGTCGACGTCGCCGATGTCGATGCCGAGCTCGAGCGACGCGGTCGCCACCAGGGCACGCAGCGAGCCGCTCTTGAGCCGCTGCTCCGCGTCGAGACGCCGCTCGCGGGAAAGGCTGCCGTGGTGGCTGGTCACCGCGTCCTTGCCGAGGCGGTCGCTCAGCCGCGCTGCCACGCGTTCGGCCAGCTTGCGCGTGTTGACGAACACCAGCGTCGTGCGATGCGCCTCGACGAGCTCGACGATGCGGTCGTAGATCTCGTCCCAAACTTCATGGGAACAGACCGCCGAGAGCTCGGATCCCGGCACTTCCAGGCCCAGGTCTAGCTGGCGCAGGTGGCCAGCGTCGACGGTGTGACACGTTCGGTCGGCGCCCACGAGAAAGCGGGCCACGTCGGCCAGCGGCTTCTGCGTCGCCGACAGACCGATGCGCTGCACCTCGCCGCACAGCGCCGCGAGACGCTCCAGCGACAGCGCCAGGTGCGAGCCCCGCTTGCTGCCGAGCACCGCGTGCACCTCGTCGACGATCACGGTGCGGACCGTCCGGAGCAGGTTCCGCCCGCCGTCGCTGGTCAGCAGGATGTAGAGCGACTCCGGGGTCGTGACGAGCACGTGGGGCGGCCGCTTGACCATGCGCGCGCGCTCGCTACTCGGCGTGTCGCCGCTGCGCACCACCACGCGCACGGCGGGCAGCGACGGATCGAGAGCGCCGATCCCCTGCAGCGGCACTGCCAGGTTCTTCTGCACGTCATTGCCGAGCGCCTTCAGCGGCGACACGTACAGCACCTGGGTCTCGTCCGGCAGCGCCGCGCCTTGCTGCAGCAGAGAGTCGATCGCACAGAGGAACGCCGCCAGCGTCTTGCCCGATCCAGTGGGGGCGGCGATCAGCGTGTGGCGACCGTCGCGGATGGCCGGCCACCCCTCGACTTGCGGTCGGGTCGGGGGCCCCAAGCTGGTCTCGAACCAGCGGCGGACCGCGGGGTGGAAGGCGGAGAGCACCATAGCGGCGAACGCCTTAGCATACGGGCGCGACGCGGCGCTGGCCGGGGAACCCGCGGCCTCCGGCACGGTCGCGGCCCCGCGCCGGGATGAAAGTCGTCCGCGCGGGAGCACCCCGCCCGAGAGGAACGTAGGATTCGCGGCTTCACCCCACTTCGCCAAGCCCGGGTCCCATCCGCCATGCGCCAAGCCCGCCTGCTCCTGCTCGCCGTCCTGCCGCTGCTGGCCATTGCCGCCTGGTGGCTGTCCCGCGACACCGCCGTCGAAGCCCCGCCCGGCGTGGGCACAAGAGCGATCGATCCCACGGGGGAGCCCGGCCCGACGGGCACGCTGCGCGGCAGCGCCAACGACCCGGGTCGCGCCGCGGTGACAACTCCTGACAACCCCGGGCGAAGTGCCGCGATCGCCAGCGGCAGCGGCCAACTGGTGGGGCGAGTCATGGACCCCGAGGGTCGACCGGTCGTCGGCGCCGTCGTGCGCTGCACCGTGCGGCGATCGTTCACACCCGACCAGCTGGCGACCCTCGAGGGCGCCGAGGACCTCGCCAAAGCGTGGCGCGATCTGCGCGACCAAGACCAGAGTACCGAGGTCGCGATCGGCATGGACGGAGCGTTCGCGCTGCCGGTCCCGGCTGCCGCGGGCGACCTACGGCTGGAGGCTGCGGCGCACGGCTACGTCAGCCTGTCACAGCGCGCGCCGCGGCCCGCCGACGACGATGTGGCAGTCGGTGATCTGATCCTCACACGCGGCGCGGTGTTGTCGGGTCGCGTCGTGGACCGCGGCGGCCAACCCATCGCCGGCGCCCGCGTGCGACGCACGGAGGCGCGCGCCGGCGCGGTGTTTGGCGAGCTCAGCCTCCTCGCCGGCCTCGCCTCGGGCCGCGGCGGGACGATCACCGAAGACGATGGACGGTTTGCGCTGACGTCGGTGCCGCCCGGGCCGTTCACACTCCAAGCCGCGCACCGCGACTATCCCACCGCGCGCCTCGAGGGCCGCTCGGCCGCCGCGGGCGAGAAGCTCGAGGATCTACTCATCGTCATGGAGCGCGGCGCCAGCATCAGCGGCCGCGTGAGTGGCGTGCCCAAGGGCACCGGCGCGCTGCGCGTGCTGGCTCGGCGCAAGAAGAACGAAGCGGAGAAAGCCAGCGCCGGCGTCTTCATGCGCGTCGTCGGCGGCGACCTTCTGATGAGCGAGCACTCCACCGACGTCGCCGACGACGGCTCGTTCGAGCTGGCTGGGCTCCGCGCCGACCAGAGCTACGAGGTGTGGGCGTCGCAGACCGGCCGCGGCCTCCTACAGATCAACCCCTGCACCGAGCGCATCGAGCTGCCGGCCGGGACGAGCGGCGCGGAGCTGCGCTTCGAAGAAGGCGTGACCGTCACCGCCACGGTCGTGGACGCGACGAGCGATCAGCCACTGACCGAGCTGCGCGTGCGCCCCAGCCTCTCGGGCGGCGGCTCGCTGCTCGAGCAGCTCGGCACGCGAATCGGCGGGGACAAGACGCAGAGCTACCCCGGTGGCCGCGTGACGGTCGCCAATCTACGACCCAAGCGCCGTCAAACCCTGACGCTGCGGGTCACCGCGCTGGGCTACGGCGACTTCGAGCGCAAGGACATCGACCTGCCGACGCGCGGCCGCATCGATCTCGGCGTGCTGCGCCTGGAGCCGGCACCCGTGGTGCGCGTACGCGTGATCGACGCAGCCAGCCGCCAGCCCGTCGCAGCGGCCAGGGTCACGCTGCGCGCTGTGGCGTCGAGCGAGTCCCACGAGCACGAAGGCGGATCCATGTCGATCCAGTTCTCGACGTCGTTCTCGAGCGGGGACGCGGACGGCCCGCCCGCGGCGTACTCCTTCGATCCGGACAGCCGTCGCCGCACGGCGCAGACCGATGCGGAAGGTCGCTGCGTGCTCAACAGCCTGCCGGGCGCCACCGCGAGGCTAGAGGTTCACTCTCGCGACTACGCCGCCTTCACCAGCGATCCCACGCCGCTTCCGAGCCACGACGACTTCGAGTTCGAGGCCGAGCTGCTGACAGGTGGCACGATCGACGTCACCGTCACCGACCACCTCGGTCAGCCGATCCGCAACGCGACCGTCGACCACCGCGCGCCGGGGGCCATCCGCAGCCGCGAGCGCACGGACGCGCGCGGCGTGGCTCAGTTCGAGCGCTTGGCCCCGGGAGAGCACGAGTTCCGCCTGCGCCGACAGCGCAAATCGCCCGTGCGGACCGCGGTGATGGTCTCGACCGCGACCCCCAAAGACGAGGGCTGGGAGAAGGTCACCGTGCTCGATGGTGATACGGCTGCACTGACGCTGGTTCGGCCGCCCTCGGGCGAGCTCGCCGGCGTCGTCCGCGAGAACGGGCGACCGTTGTCGCGCGCCACCGTGACGCTCGTCGAGGGCACGGCGGACCAGGGCACCGACGGCCTGACAGCGGAGCTCTCACAGCAGTTGTCGGAGCGGGTGGCCGGCATGGTGGGCGGCGGCACGCAGGGCAAGACCGACCGCGACGGGGCCTACACGTTGAGCGACGTCCCGGTAGGCACGCACCGGCTGCGAGTCTCGCACCGCGACCGCGCGATGCCCGCCTTGGTCGAGGTGACGGTGCGCGAAGGCGAGAATCGACTCGACGTCGACCTCACCACCGCGACCATCAGCGGGCGCGTTCTCGATCCGTCGGGGGCCGCGATCGCCCGCGCCGAGGTATCGATCGCGCGCGCCACGCCCGGCGCCGAGTCGAGCGAGCTCATGCGCGTCATGAACGCCGCCGGGAGTCGGTTTGGCTTCGGCGTCCTCGGCACCAAGGTGCGCACCGACTCCGACGGCATCTTCGAGCTGGTCGGCGTGCTGCCGGACCAAGAGCTCACCGTGCGCGCCACTGCCAAGGGCCATGCGCCGAGCGTGTCACCGATCGTCCAAGTCCCCCAAGGCGGGAGCCGCGACGGCGTGGATCTGATCCTGCAGCCGGCCGGCAGCGTGCGGGTGCGTGCCCCCAGTGCGCCGGCGCTAGGCGGCGGTGTCAAGGCGACGCCGGCGAGCACGGTCGACGGCGGGGAGCCGAGCTTCGCCTTCCTGCGCAACGGCACCGCGCTCCTGGAAGGGCTGCAGGCCGGACAGTGGACAGTGACGCTAAGCGGCTTCGACGACGGCGCCGAGCGCTCGCAGACCGTCGAGGTGGTCGCCGGCAAGACCACCGAGGTCGAGCTCTAGTCTAGTTTTAGTGGGGCGTCGGCTCGGGCTCGCGCAGCCGGTTGAACAGCGTGCGCACGGCGATCCCCAAGGTCGCCGCGGTCCGGGTTCGGTTGCCCTCGAAGTGCGTCAACGTCGCCCGGATCAAATCCGTCTCGACGTCGCGCAATGCGCGTCCAACGAGGTTCTGGATCGGGTCGAAGGGCACCAGCTCGGCTGGGTCGATGAGCCGGCCGGCTTGCCGCGGACCGGCTGGCTGCAAACTTGGCGTCCCCAGCGCCGGCGTCAGGACTTCCCGGTCGATCACGCCGTGGTCGCAGAGCAACGAGGCCCGCTGCACCACGTTCTGCAGCTCGCGTACGTTGCCCGGCCACGAGTGCTGCTGTAGCAGGGCCTCGGCATCCTGGGTCAAGCGAACGTCCCGCAGGAGGAAGTGCCGCGCCAGCGGCAGGATGTCGTCGGGTCGATGCCGCAAGGGCGGCAGCTCGATCGGGACCACGCTGAGGCGATAGAAGAGGTCCTCGCGGAACCGCCCGGAGCGCACGTCCTCGCCGAGGTCTCGGTTGGTCGCCGCGACGAGCCGCACGTCCACGCGCCGGGGGCGGTTGCCGCCCACACGGGTGAGCTCGCCCTCCTGCAGGACGCGCAGAAGCTTGGCCTGCAGCACCAAACTCATGTCGCCGACCTCGTCGAGAAACAGCGTCCCGCCGTCGGCGAGCTCGAAGCGACCCTCGCGACGCCCCGCGGCGCCGGTGAACGCGCCCGGCTCGTGGCCGAAGAACTC
Organism: Planctomycetota bacterium; assembly: GCA_039029375.1. Lineage (GTDB taxonomy): Bacteria > Planctomycetota > UBA1135 > UBA1135 > UBA2386 > JBCCGH01. Next base: position 83,918 of record JBCCGH010000005.1, on the reverse strand, counting down.
GCTCTCGGCCAGCGCTTCCGGCACCGCCGCGCAGTTGACCTTGACGAACGGACCGGCGTGCCGATCGCTGCGTCGATGGACCAACGCCGCGACTCTCTCTTTGCCGGTCCCGCTTTCGCCGCCGATCAGGACCGTGGCGCGACTCGCGGCCACCCGCTCGACCATGTCGACCACGCGTTTCATCGCCGCCGAGGCCACCAGCAGCTCCTCGCCAACGGTCTGCGCCCGCAGGTAGCGATTCTCCGCCAGGAGCCGGCGCCGATCGCGCAGGCGATGCAGGCACAGCTCCAGGTCACCCGGCGAAACCGGCTTCTCCAGGATGTCGTCTGCGCCTTCGCGGAGCGCTCGCACCGCCACTTCCAGGGTGCCGTGCGCGGTGACCAAGACCACGGGCCGGTGCGCATCGCTCTGCTTCGCTGCGGCAAGCACCGCCAACCCATCGCGGCGGGGCATGCGCAAATCCGAGAACACGTAGTCAAACGGCTCCCGGCCGAGCGCGTCGCACGCCGCTTCGCCGTCGGCGACGGCAGTGACCTGGAGGCCAAGCGCGGTAAACGCCTCGGCCAGGAACTCCCGGGAGAGCTCATCGTCGTCGGCCAACAACGCGGTCTCGCCACGGTCGCGAGGCTCACTCAACGGTGCCTCCCGGGTCGGACGCGGACCGGCTCAACACGATCCGAAAGCAGGCGCCGGGCCGGTCGTCGTGGACCAGTTGCAGGGACCCGCCAACAAACGAAAGCACGCGCGCGGCCAGCGCGAGGCCCAGCCCAATGCCGCGCGTCTTGGTGGTCACGAACGCCTCGAACACGCGCTCGCCGAGCTCGGCGGGAATCCCGGGACCATCGTCGCGCACTTCGAGCTCCAGCCCCTCAGGCCGCGCCTGCACGGTGACCTCGATCTGCACCGGACCGCCGCCAGCAGCATCGGCGCTGTTGCGCAGGAGGTTCGACAAGACGCGCTGCAGCGGCACGCGGTAAGCCACCGCGTCGGCGGCGCCGGCGACCTTGACCCGCGACGGCGGCACGCCGGCCTCGTCGGCAGCGGCGGTCAAGATGTCGCGCAACGCCTCCGGCTGCGTCGACACCGCCGGCGCTCGGGCGAACGACATCATCTCGACCACGATGCCGTCCACGCGCGAGAGCCCTTCTTGAACCCGGTTCGCGTAGCGGCGCAGCGCCTCGGGCTCCTCGCTGCGTTCCATCAACGCCGCAAATCCCATCACGCCGTTGAGCGGATTCTTGATCTCATGGGCGATGCCCAGCGCGAGCTCGGAGAGGCCGGCAATGCGGTCGAGCCGGTCGACCTCTCGCGCCAATCGAGCCATCTGCGACCGATCCTCCACCACGAGCAGCTCGGCACTGCCCGGCAACGCCGCGCGACGCACCTCCAGGCAGAGCTCACCGCGCTGGTGCGACCCGGGCTCGAGAGCCAAGAGGTCCAGCTCGTGCGCCGCCGCCTCGGCCTCGAGCCGGGAGCCTTCCGGGTTGGCCCAGATGGACCGCCCCTCATCCCCGAGCGCCAGCACCCCAACCGGTAGCGCGGCGAGGATGGTCTCGCGTTCGGCGAGCGCGTGCTGCAGGGCACGGTTCGCGCTCGCCAGCCGACGATCCACCGCGTCGGCCCGCTGCTTGAGCGCGGCGTAGCTCGCCTCCAGCCGATGCGCCGCCGCCGCGAAGTCCGCAAACTCGCGCGCCAGCTTCAGCGTCTCGGCCTCGGTGGTCACTGGTTGTCGCTCGCGCCGACGTCCGGCCACACCGGCTGCCACTCGCCTTCGTCCCGGACCCAAGTCATGTGCTGCCGCGCCGCACGCGCCGCCAGCGCCCAGGGGCCGAGCACCGCTTCACCGGTCTCGGTTTGCCTCGTATCGAGTTCCTCGAGCCGAATGAGCAGACCGTCGGCGCGCCCGTAGTCGCCGATCTTCTCGTGCGACAAGGCCAGGTAGAACAGACTGCCCGGGCTCGGCGTATCGCCGGCCGTCGCCTTGGTCAGGTGCTCGACCGCCTCGGTGTAGGCGCCGGCGCGATAGAGCGCCATCCCGATCCGCGCCGGGTCGTCAATGCCGCGCACGAGCTCAGGAGTACCACCGGCCGGGGCCGGGCGGTCCGCTGCTTCGTCCGCGGCCCGCGCCGACGCAGCCACATCGGGCGGCAACGGCATCGCCTTGGAACCGGTGGCCTGGTGCCCGGGTCCTTGCGCATGCGACCCATGGTGTTCTTTCGCCGCCGGCGACATCGCCGAGGATGCCCCCGGCGGCGCAGCTGGTGGCGCGGTCGTCGCGGGCTGTGCCACTTCGACATGGCCACCCGACAAGCTCGGCCCCCAAACGGGCTGATGTTCAGGCGCCGACCGGGCAGGGCCTGGCGCGTCCTCCTGACTGCGCTCCAGCTGGCGCAGTCGCGCGGTGCGCGCGGCGACTTGCCGCTGTGCCTCGGTCAGCGCGGCTTCGGCATCCGCGCGCGGCACCACGCTCTCTTCGGGGGCAATGGTCCAGTACTGGTCGCCGTCGACGGCGATGCCGAGGTTGTAGCGCATGAGCACGTCGAGGAGCCGGTCGGCCTCGGCCACACGCTGTACGTGGGACTGCCGTCGCTCCGACAGTTCGCGCTGCAGGCTCTCGCGGCTCGGCCGCTGAGCCGGCGTCTGGCCGACGAGCGTCATCGCACCACCAAGCGCGGCGGCGATGCCCACCACGAGCGCACGGCCGAAGTCGCGGCGGCTCATCGCAGGATGCCCCGATACGCGTCCACCGCCTTCTCCCATTCACCCATCCGGCCCCACGCCTGACCGACGAGCTCAGCGACGCGCTGCTGATGCTCGTGATCCTCAATCTCGGCAGCGATCGCCCGCGCGTACATCACGAACGTGCGCAGATGCTCACCCTGCGGATCCTGTCGCCACATCGCCAGGACCTTGAGGTAGCGCGCGCGGTCGCCGGCCTCCCCGGGGGTCGACGCCAACAGATCGGCGGTGGCGATCGCCTTCTGGAAACGACTCTCGTCCATGAACGACTTCGCCAAGAAGAGCACCAGCTCCGGGGCTCGCGCCGGATCGCGCTGCACTTCGCGCTCGAGATCTTCAAAAGCGTCCGTGAGGCCAAGGGCGAGGCCGGTCTTGGCTTGCAGGATGCGGCCCTCCTTCCGCCACTCGCGGTCGAGTTCGGACTGAAAGCTCAGCCCTTGCAAGGCCGCGGCTCGAGCCTCGACGAACTTGCCGAGCTCCAGGTACGTGTTGCCGAGCATGACGAACGCTTCGCCGCGACGCTCGTCGGCCGACCCCGTGGCCAGAAAGATCTCTAGGGCCTCGATGGCCTCTTCGTGACTGCCGACGCCGAGCGAGGCATAGCCACGCAGGAAGTAGTAGTCGAGCCACTGCTCGCGCGTGAGGTCGTCGAAGCTGGTCGAGCTCGAGAGCGTGCGCAGCTGGTCGAGGGCCCGATCCGGGCGTTCGCGATGCCGGTGCGCCTCCGCGATGATCAGCAGGATGTCGACGATCTCAGGCGTCGTCGCCAACGGCAAGATCGCCGACCGCATCGTGTCGACGCACTGGTCGTACTCTTCCTGCGCGAGCAACGCCCGGCCGAGCAGCACCGTGGCGGCCGCGGTCTCCGGCCGACTCGGGTGCATGCGGCTGACCCGCCGCGCCCATTCTTCGGCTTGTGCATCGTTGCCAAGCTCAAGGTAGCCCTCGGCAAGCCGCAATAGCGCAAGCGGCACGTAGGGATGCGAGTCGTCTTCCTCTTGGATCCGCAGGAACTGATGCACCGCCTCCTCGATCTCACCTTGCTCGAGCAGCATGTGACCGAGATGCATCCGCACCTCCATGCGGTTCTCGACGACCGTGGGATCGAGCCGCAGGTCCTCCCCCAGGAAGGAGCGATACCACGACATCGCCCGGCGCCGTAGGCGCTCCCGACCAGAGTCCGTCTCCGGCGAGGGGTGCGACACGACATGGATTGCGGTCCGCTCGCCCATGGCGCCATCGCGCTGGTCGAACACCACGTCGGCTCCAGCCGCCGCCGCCAACAGCATTGCCACGTTGCGCGGGTCGCGCTGGTCGAACGACAGATCCAGCGAAGACCGATCGAGATCGGCCTGCAAAGCCGGCGTCGCGAAATCGACGCGCCACCCCAGCGCCTGGCCGAGCCCGCGCAGCGCCTTGGCGGCACTTACGGCGGCGATGTCGGCGGAGACGCGAATGACGCCCTCCGCCTCCTGGATGTCGAACATGGCCGGCTGCTGCGGCAACGCCAACGTCAACAGAGCCACGCACCCGGCGGCGGTCATTCGTGCCCCTTGTCGGGCAAGGCGTGTGGATCGTGGCCGTCCTCGTGGCCGTCCCCACTGTGGTCGTCCCCGCCATGCCCGGTGACGGGCTCCGCCGCCTCCAGCTCGGTGGGTTGCGGCAGCGGCGCGCCGTCCTTGGCCTCCAGCCGGTAGCTGTCGCCGAGCTTCAAGTAGGCGGCGGCCTCGCGCGCCCGCAGCGTCGGCGAGGCCTGACGCAGCTGCAGCAAGAAGCGCGCGTAGGCGCTCCGCATCTCGAGCAGCGCGCCGTCTTCCTCGGCGCGTTTCGCCGTATCCAGAAGATCCTCGGGGAGATAGACCCGCGCCATCAGTTGGTTGGCCTTGATCGTGAACTCCTCCGAAGCGGCGAGTTCGTGGTCCTTCATTAGGTAGTAGGCCAGCTGCTGGTAGATGAGCACCCGCTCCGCATCCAGCATGTCCGGATGCACGTCGAGGTAGCGCTTGAGAAAGCTGACCGCAGTCGTGTAGTCGCCGGTTCCGGCGGCTTCGACCGCACGATCCCACAGCTTGTCCGCCGGCAGGTGGCCGATGCGTCGCGGTAGCTGGACAAAAGGATCGCCAGCCGGCGGCGGGGCCTCGACCCTCGACTCGGCGGGGTCGGCCTGCGGTTCGGTCGAGGGCGCGCTGTCGGAGAAGGCGATCAAGACGCCGACGAGCGCCAAGTTGAGCACCAGTAGACCCTGCAGTACTTGATCGGCGCGGCGCTCGAACAACGACGCGAGGCCCTTGGCCGCGGGTGTCGGCGCCGGGTCTGGCGCCGAAGCCACCGCCGACTTCTTGGGAGGCTCGGCCGCGCTCGGCTCGGCCTCGGCCGCAGGCGGGGTCTCGCCCTCGGACATGAGCTCCTCGAGGGGAGTCTCCGCGGTCTCCGTAGCCTCGGCGGCCGCGCCGCCCTCGGCCTCGACCATCGTCTCCTGAGTCTGCTCGAGGTCCTTCTCGTTCTCCTCCGTCATGGGAGCCTCCACAGCTCTTGCAGGACTTCGGGCAAGCGCGGCCCCGATTTGGGTCGCTTGGGCACCCGATGCGCCTGGTCCAACAACTCGGCATAGAGACGCAGATGCGACGGCACGTTGATGAACCGCACCACGCGACCATCGCGCTCGGCCGCGTGCGCGCGGTCGGTCAGCGCCAAGAACTCATCCGGGTCGAACCGGTCACAGCCGCGAAAATCGACAACCACGGCTTCGAGCGCCGGGGGCCACGGCTCGCCCGGCTGCACCACGGTTTCTCCCTCGGGGCGGCCGGCCGCGTCGAGCTGCAGCTCGAGCCATGGTTGCCCGTCTGGCTCGAGCACCCGGAGGTCACCGCCGACCGCCTCCAGGGCGGTGAGGTCCTCGTCCCTGGTGTCGACCAGCGGCGCTGCCAGGGTGACCAGGCCGCCGTCCACGGTGATCCGCGCCTCTTCGGGATAGCCAGCCAAGGCCAGGGCTAGGGCGACCCGGTCGCGGACGTCGATGGGCAGGTCGTCCACGGCCGTGCCATGCGGTGAAGCCTGGGACTGCGGCATCGGGGTTTGGGCTGCCTGGGATTGGGAGGCCGAGGCTTGGGGCGGCACCAGTTGTTCGAGCTGCTGGAGGAGCGTCGCCGGAGTCACAGGCTTGCGCAGTACGGTGACCGCGTCGCCAAGACCGGTGACCTCCTCCGGGTAGCCACTCATCACGACGGCAGGACAGTCGCTCGCCCGCACCACTTGGTCGCCGGTGCCGTCGCCCAGGCGCCAGTCGGTGATGACCGCGTCAAAGACCTCGTCCCGCGCCGCGGCCAACCCCGACGCGCAGGTCTCGGCCAGCCGGACGATGTGCCCTTTGATGCGGAGGAAGGCCGCGAGGCCTTCGCGAATCCCCGGCTCGTCTTCGACCAGAAGGACCAGCATGCGTGTCTCCGCTGACGGTCAGAGCTGCAGTCGCACCCGCGTCCCTGGCTCGCCGGGCTCGATCGTGACCGACCCGCCATGCGCGTCGACGATCTCGCCGACCAGCGCCAGGCCGAGGCCAGTCCCACCGCGGCCACTCACGAACGGCGTCATCACCTGCTCGCGCAACTCCGCGGGGATGCCGGGTCCGTCGTCAATCACGATCAGCACCGGTCGTCCCCGGTCTATGTCGACTTGGATCTCGACCGAGGCCGCACCAGCCTGTCGGGCGTTCTGTAGCAAGTTGTCGAGAGCCTGACGCAGCAGCACGGGGTCGACCTCGGCGACGACCCGCGCCGCCGACGGCACCACCACCGCGTCCCACCGCCGCACGGTGTCCCGCGCCAAGGCAACCAGGTCGGTGGACTCGCGCCGCGGCTCGCGGCCGCTGCCGAGGTCCAAGTAGCGATCCAGCGTCACCGCCGTCCGATCCAGCTCATCGAGCGCGCGCTCCAGGAGCTTGCGCCGCGGATCGCCGGCCTCGGTCAGCTCGGCCGCCGCCGCTACGCCGGCCACCGCGCCGGCGAGCGGGTTGCGCAGCTCGTGGCCGAGCACCGCCGCCAGATGCGTCTGCGGCGAGCTCACCGGACGCCGACCTTGCTCCGGCTGGGCCGACCGCCCAGGCCGTGCAGGCGAATCTTGTTGTAGAGGGTGGTGCGGTTGATCCCGAGGATCGACGCCGCCTTGCTGATGTTCCAGCGCGTGTCCTCGAGCACCTGGGCGACCAGCTTCCCCTCGAGGTTGCGGATCGACCGGTCACCCATCTCGATCTGCAGCACGTTGCGCGAAATGCGGTCGCTGCCATCGGGCGTCCCGCCGGTGAAGCTCGGCAGGTGGCACTCATCGATCATGCCGGACGGGCAGACGATCGCGGCGTGCTCGATGGCGTTCTTGAGCTCCCGGACGTTGCCAGGCCACTCGTACTCGCACAGCGTTTCCATCGCTTCCTCGGTGAAGCCGGTCAGCGACTTGCCCATCTGCCGGCCGAACTGATCGAGGAAGAAGTGGGATAGCAGCGGCGTGTCCTCCGCGCGGACGGCGAGTGGCGGCACTTCGACCGTCATCACGTTGAGCCGGTAGAAGAGGTCTTCGCGGAAGTTGCCCTCGTCGACCTCGTCGCGGAGCGTCCTGTTGGTGCTGGCGACGATGCGCACGTCGGCGTGAATGTCCTGCACGCCGCCGACCTTGCGGAATGTCCGCTCCTGCAGCACTCGCAGCAGCTTCGCCTGCAGCGCCTTCGGCATCTCGCCGATCTCGTCCAGGAACAGGGTGCCGCCGCCAGCCACGGCAAAGAGGCCGCGCTTACCCTCGCGGGCGGCGCCGGTGAAGGCACCCGGCTCGTAGCCAAAGAGCTCGGCCTCGAGCAGGCTCTCGGTCAGCGCCGCGCAGTTGATCGCGACGAACGGCCCGTGCCGACGAGCGCTGCGCTCGTGGATACAGCGAGCCACCAGCTCTTTGCCGGTGCCGCTTTGCCCGGTGATCAGCACCGTGGTGTCCGGCGCATGAGCGACCTGATCGATGCGGGTCTGCACGTCTCGGATCGCCGGCGACAGACCCACCAGCTCGGTCGCGGTCAGCTCGCGGACTCGATCCTGCAGCCAGCTCAGCTCGTTGCGCAGCTGGCGCGTCTCGAGAATCCGGCGGACGACCGCAAGAATGCGGTCCTCGGCAAAAGGCTTCTCGATGACATCCGTCGCGCCCTTGCGCATCGCCTCAACCGCGTTGGCGACGGTGCCGAAGCCGGTCAGGATGACCACGTCCGCCGCTGGGGTGCCGCGCCGCAGCGACGGCAGAATCGACATGCCGTCGGCCCCGGGCAGGTTCAGGTCCAGAAAGACCACGTCGTACGCCTTCTGGCCGATACGGCGCACGCCGTCTTCCGCGTTGGCCGCGGTCTCGACCGCAACGCCTTCGGCCTGCAGGAGGCCGCGCAGCCCCTCGCGGATGCCTTCCTCGTCGTCGATCACGAGCACGCGGGGGAGGCCAGGAAAGCTGAGGTTCTTCATCGCCGACTCCGAATCACGGGTTGTTCGCTTTCGCCGCGATCACCCGAGTCTTCGGTACGATCGGCGGCTCACGTCCCTTGCCGTGGTGTCTTCGGCACAAGGCCGTGTCTGACTTTTGGCCAGCTTCGAAAAGACCTGCGCTCTTTCCGCGCAATGGCATCGGGTTCTTCAAGCCAGAACGCCGATAGCCGATAAAAGCGGAGCCGGTCCCGGATCGGCACCACGAAGTCGGCAGAGAGCAAGGGCATGGGACTTAGGGTCAATACAAACGTCGCGTCGATTAATGCGCAGCGAAGTCTGTCGCAGATCAACGGTCGCCTGCAGAACAACTTCCGTCGGCTGTCGACGGGCCTGCGGATCGCCTCGGCGGCCGATGACGCCGCCGGTCTAGCGATCTCGGAGCGATTGCGTGCCCAGGTCCGCTCGCTCGAGCAAGCTCAGCGGAATAGTAACGACGGCATTTCGCTCGTGCAGACCGCCGAGGGCGCCCTGAACGAGGTCAACTCCATCCTGATCCGTTTGCGCGAGCTGTCGATTCAAGCCGCCAACGGCTCGGTGTCCAACCAGGACAAGGAGACCCTCGAGCAGGAGTTCGGCGATCTCATCAGTGAGATCAACCGCATCGGCCGCTCGACCGAGTTCAACGGCATCCGTCTTCTTGACGGCAGCTCGAGCTCGGTGAGTTTCCAGATTGGCTTCGGCGTCAACACCAGCGTCGACAGCCTGCAAGTCAGCCTGGACGCCACGCTCAGCACGTCCCTCGCGCTGAATAGCTTGGACATCGGCTCCGGCGGCGACACGTCGACCGCCATCAGCCAGATCGATAGCGCGATCAACACGGTGTCTAGTCTTCGTGGTCGCTTTGGTGCCGTGCAGAACCGCCTCCAGTCGACGATCGCGAACCTCGGCGTACAGGTCGAGAACCTCTCCGCCGCTGAGAGCCGCATCCGCGACGTCGACGTCGCGCTAGAGACGGCACAGCTGACCCGGAACTCGATCCTGCAGCAGGCCAGCATCTCGATCTTGACGCAGGCCAACGCGCAGCCACAGGCCGCGCTCAGCCTCCTCGGCTGATTCGGCGCGTTGACGCCGCCCCGCGCGCTCGCCCGGCGCGCGTCTTGGCGGCACGCGCGCATCTTGACGCTCTCCCGCCGTCGTGATCGACGCCGGCGGCGCCGTCTCGCCGACCGTGGCGGCATCGTGGGCCGCGCCGCCCAAAACGCGTGGTGCCGCATCGCGCCGCAACGGCGCCTGTTCGGTGCAAACGCCGACGTAGAACGTTTGAACAGGACCTTATGCCCGACGGACCCTCGCCGAGGATCGGAGCAAGCAAGCGAGCCGAACCTAGCAACCGGGGATTCTCATGGGACTTAGAGTCAACACAAACGTCGCCTCGATCAATGCGCAGCGCAACCTGTCGCAGGTGAATGGGCGACTGAACAACAACTTCCGCCGCCTGTCGACCGGTCTTCGCATCGCGACCGCCGCGGACGACGCTGCCGGCCTGGCGATCTCCGAGCGCCTCCGCGCGCAGATCCGCTCGGTCGAGCAGGCCAAGCGAAACGGCAACGACGGCATCTCCTTGGTGCAAACCGCCGAGGGTGCCCTCAACGAGGTGAACTCGATCCTGATTCGACTGCGCGAGCTGTCGATTCAGTCGGCCAACGGCTCCGTGTCCAACCAGGACAAGGAGACGCTGGATCAGGAGTTCAGCAGCCTCGTTAGCGAGGTCAACCGAATCGGTCGGTCCACCGAGTTCAACGGCATCAAGCTGCTCGACGGCAGCTCGAGCTCGGTGAGCTTCCAGATCGGCTTCGGCACGAACAACTCGGTCGACAGCCTGCAGGTCAGCCTGGACGTGACGCTCAGCACCTCGCTGTCGCTCAACAGTCTGGACATCGGCTCGGGTGGCGACACCTCGACTGCAATCGCGCAGATCGACTCGGCCATCAACACCGTCTCGAGTGTGCGAGGCCGGTTCGGCGCCGTGCAGAACCGCCTGAACTCGACGATCAACAACCTCGCCGTGCAGAGCGAGAACCTCTCTGCTGCAGAGAGCCGGATCCGTGACGTCGACGTGGCTCGGGAGACGGCCCTGCTCACCAGGAACTCGATCCTGCAGCAGGCCAGCATCTCGATCTTGTCGCAGGCCAACGCTCAGCCGCAGTCGGCGCTGAGCCTCCTCGGCTAACCCGAACTCGGCTCGCAACCGTCGCCAGGCTCCTCGTCGCGGCCGCGTCCAAGACGCACCGCGACGAGGAGCCTGGTTGCGTTAACGGGCTCCCGGCTCGAGATCGAGCCGGGAGCCGTGCGTCGGCTTTCGCCACACACCGCGAGGCCGGCACAAAGAATGGTGCGGCGAACCGCACTCTCCCGCGCGATGGCGGTTTGGACCACAGTCAAGCAGCGCGCGGTTGCGTTGTTCGGCGATCTGCGGGCGCGCTGCCGCAGAGAACCTCAAGAGACCTCAACCGACGCCGACGATGCTCGGGCCGATTTCACAACTCATTCGGAGAGAGAGAGACGCCCCATGGGCCTCAGAGTCAACACGAACATCGCGTCGATGAACGCCCAGCGCAACGTGGCGGACGTCACGGAACGCTTGGCCGGGAACTACCGCCGGCTGTCGACGGGACTTCGCATTGCTTCTGCTTCGGACGACGCCGCCGGCCTGGCGATCTCCGAACGGCTTCGGGCGCAGATTCGCTCGCTCGACCAGGCACGACGCAACGGCAACGACGGCATCTCCTTGGTGCAGACCGCCGAAAGCGCGCTCAACGAGACCAACAACATCCTCGGACGCCTCCGCGAGCTCGCGGTCCAGGCGGCCAACGGTTCGGTCTCCAACCAGGATAAGGACACGCTGGACCAAGAGTTCGGCGACCTGGTGAGCGAGATCAACCGAATCGGCCGATCCACGGAGTTCAACGGCATCAAGCTGCTCGACGGCAGCTCGAGTTCGGTGAGCTTTCAGATTGGCTTCGGCACCAACACGTCCGTCGACAGCCTTTCGGTCAGCCTCGATGTTGCGCTCAGCACGTCGCTGAGCCTCAACAGCCTTGATATTGGCTCGGGTGGCGACACCTCGACCGCCATCGCGCAGATCGACTCGGCGATCAACACGATCTCCGGCGTTCGTGGTCGCTTCGGCGCCGTACAGAATCGCCTCAACTCGACGATCAGCAACCTGTCTGTGCAGGCCGAGAACCTCTCCGCCGCCGAGAGTCGGATCCGCGACGTCGACGTCGCCTTCGAGACCTCCCAGCTGACCCGGAACACGATTCTCCAGCAGGCGAGCATCTCGATCCTGGCGCAGGCGAACGCGGGCCCGACCGCCGCCCTGTCGCTGATCGGCTAGCAACGCCACGAACGGCGCAGAGGGCCAGCGACATATGTGGCGAACTCTTGAAGCGCCCCACTAGGTCGGACGCGAGCTGCCGGAGCTCGCGCGGTCGCCTTCAGGCGGGCGCGCGAGAACCCCGATTAAAGGGACAGCGGCAGCATCGAGTTCCGACTCATGAGCACCACTTCAGTCAACGGAATCGGGTCGACCACCGGCATCACGTTCGGTGGTCTCGCGTCGGGCCTGGATACCCAAGCGATCATCGGCGCTCTGCTCGCCGTCGAGCAACGGCCGATTTCCCTGCTGGAGCAGCGGCGCCAGGACTTCGTCAACCGCAAGAACCTGTTCGGCGATCTCGAGCAGCACCTCGACTCGCTGCTCACCGCCGCCGACGGCCTGCGGCGATCGACGGGCTTCCTGGAGTTCTCGACCGCCGTCGCCGACGAGACGATCCTCTCGGCAACCGCGAGCTCGAGCGCCAAAGCCGGCACGTACACGGTCAATGTCTCGTCGCTCGCCAAGGCCGAGGTCTCCGCGACCACGACCCCATACACGAGCGGCAGCTCGCCCGAGATCACCGGTAGCGCCAGCTCGAAGCTGACGATCCAGGTCGGATCCGAGAGCCCGTTTGATGTCGACCTGACCAACGAGCTGAACAGCCTCGATGACATCGCCACGGCGATCAACAGCGAGGAGCAGGGCGTGACGGCCGAGGTGGTCAAGATCGCCGAGGACAACTACAGCTTGGTGCTCACGGGCGAAGTGGGTTCCGACAAGGCGTTCACGGTCACAGGTTCGGGGACGGCGGCGGTCGTCTCGTTGGCCAACGAGCTCAACACGAACGAAGAAGTCGAAGCCGACGACGCGGTCTTCACAGTCAACGGCATCGAGCTCACGCGCACCAGCAACCAGGTGGCCGACGCGATCACCGGCGTGACGCTGGATCTGCTCAAAGAAGGTGGCGGGGACACGACGCTCACGGTCAGCGCCGACACGGAAGCGACCGCGGACAAGGTCCAGGACTTCGTCGAGAAGTACAATGCGGTCGTCGGCTTCGTCGAGGCCCAGCGGGCGCTCGACCCCGAGACCAACTCGCCCAACAGCCCGCTGTTTGGCGACAGCACGGTGCGAACGATCGGCTCGAGCCTGCGCAGCATCCTCGGACGGTCCGCGTCCACCGGCAACGAGGCCTACGAGCTGCTGTCACAGGTCGGCATCACTGCGGACACCACCGGCACTCTGAGCTTCGAACGCAGCGTCTTCGACGAAGCGGTCAAGACCGACGACGCGGCGGTCACCGAGCTGTTCACCGAGTCAGCGACGGGCTTCGCCCAACTGATCCACAGCCAGGTCGACGACTACCTCGACACGGTGGATGGCATCCTGGTCGCGCGGCTGGAGGGCTTCGACAGCCGCATCCGCGACACGGACAACCAGATTCGACAGGCGGAGGAGCGCCTGGCACGTACCGAGGTGCAACTCACCGAGAGGTTCGCCAACCTCGAGGTGCTGCTCTCCCAGCTGCAGTCCCAAGGCGCAGCGCTCGGCGGCCTGCCCTCGCCCAACGGCTAGCGGCGGCGCCGCGACAAAGAGACTCAACGCAAAGGAAGGACGAGACACCGATGACTCAAGCGACAGCTGCAGCTCAATACCGCCGGAATGCGATCCTCACCGCATCGCCGGAGAAGCTGGTGAAGCTGCTCTACGAAGGCGCGATCCGCCACCTCGAAAGGGGCCGAGCCGCCCTCGCCGACCCGAAGACGTCGCACAGCGCCGACGCCAGCGAGTCATTGAGCAAGGCATACGCGATCGTCTCGGAGCTCCGCACTGCGCTCGACCACGACGCGAGCCGCGAGATCGCCGGCAACTTGGACCGCCTGTACGAGTTCACTCTCCAGCAAATCACCCAGGCCAACCTCGATCGGGCGCCGCCGCCGCTGGAGCACGGGCTCCAGGTCATGCGTACCCTCAAAGAGGGCTGGGATGCCGTCCTCCCCGCCTGACGAGGGCTTTCGCCGGATCGAGGCGCTCTACGCCGAGGGCCTGGCCGCGCTCGAAGCGGACGATTTGGCGGGCGTCCAGGCCCGGGTGAGCGAGGCGAGCCGCGAGCTGCGGCATCTCCGGCCCGATCGTGACGCGCCCTCGGCCGCCCGCGACGCTGCCGTCGCGGCGCTGCAACGCTTGGTCGAAGCCGCCGGGGCCCAGCGGGACCGCGCCGCCGAGCTGCTGTCCCACCAGCGCCGGAGCAGGGTCGCGCTCCAGGGCTACGGCAATCGACTTCCGGCCGCGGGCACCCGCGTCGAACGCGACGCCTGAGCCGGTCGCGGGGATTTCGTTACCGGCCCTGATCGCCAAGTCTCGGTGCCGCTGGCGTCAGGAGCGCCTCCGCAGCTTTCTGTGGTTTCCCCCGGGCCCGGCCTGATCGTGCGGTAGACTGCTTCGCTCGGGGAAATCGCCCGGGCGCTTTTGCGTCTACGAGCGATCCGAACTTGACCGCGACCTCGCACCCTGACATCCGCGTCCTTGGCTCGATTGCGCCTGCGCATCGATCCATCCTGCGGCTGGAAGCCATCACCTTCGTCGCCGAGCTCGAGCGGCGCTTTGGGCCCCGGCGTCGCGAGCTGCTCGCCCGTCGCCGCGAGGTGCAACAGCGACTCGACGCCGGCTGGCGCCCGGACTTCCTCGGCGAGACGCAATCGATCCGGACGAGCGACTGGCAGGTCGCCACGCCTCCTGCCGACCTGGTGTCCCGCCGCGTCGAGATCACCGGACCGGTCAGCCGGAAGATGGTGATCAACGCACTCAACAGCGGTGCCGACGTCTTCATGGCGGACTTCGAGGACGCCACGTCACCCACCTGGACCAACCTGGTTGACGGTCAGCTCAACCTCCACGACGCGGTACGCCGGCAGATCGACTTCACGAGCGAGGACAACGGCAAGCGCTACGAACTCGCCGCCAATCCTGCCACGCTGGTCGTCCGGCCGCGCGGGTGGCATCTGGACGAGCGCCATGTCCTCGTCGACGGCCAGCCGATTTCCGGCTCGCTGTTCGACTTCGGCCTCTACTTCTTCCACAACGCAGAGGCGCTGCACGCGCGCGACACCGGTCCATACTTCTACTTGCCGAAGCTCGAGTCGCATCTCGAGGCGCGCCTTTGGAACGACGTGTTCGTGGCGGCACAGGAGATGCTCGACCTGCCCGTCGGCACGATCCGCGCGACCGTCCTCATCGAGACCGTGCTCGCCGCGTTCGAGATGGACGAGATCCTCTGGGAGCTGCGGGATCACTCGGCCGGTCTCAACTGCGGCCGCTGGGACTACATCTTCAGTTTCATCAAGCTGTTCCGGAACGACGCATCGTGCGTGTTGCCCGACCGCGGCACCGTGACGATGGCCAGTCACTTCCTCCGCTCCTACAGCCGGCTGCTCATCAGCACTTGCCACCGTCGCGGTATCCACGCGATGGGCGGTATGGCGGCACAGATTCCGATCAAGGCCGACGCCGAGGCCAACGAGCAGGCCCTCGCCAAGGTACGAGCCGACAAGACTCGGGAAGCGACCGACGGTCACGACGGCACGTGGGTCGCGCACCCAGGCCTCGTGGGGGTCGCGCGGGAGGTCTTTGACGAGCACATGCCGCAGGCCCATCAGATTCACCGCAACGGCCATCGCGACGTGTCGGCAGTCGACCTCCTCCGAGTCCCGGAGGGCGAGATCACCGAAGCCGGGCTGCGCCACAATCTCGAAGTCGGCGTGCGCTACGTCGCCGCCTGGCTCGGCGGCAACGGCTGCGTCCCCATCCACCACTTGATGGAAGACGCCGCGACGGCAGAGATCTCACGTACCCAGGTGTGGCAGTGGATCAGGCATGGCGCACGTCTCAGCGACGGCCGACGCATCGACCGCTCCATGTGCGAACGAGTGCTCGACGAGGAGCTGCAGAAGATCTGTGCCAGTGCCAACGGTACAGCCGCGCTCTTCACGACAGCCGGCCAGCTGTTCCGTGAGCTGATCACGGCGCCCGACCTCGCCGAGTTCCTGACCCTTCCGGCCTACGAACGAATCCTCGAGACACGCGACCACTAAGGGCCCGCGGCTCGGGCCAGCTTGGCCAGTGGCTTGACCGCGCAAGAGGCGCCAAACGTTCTTTCACACTGACGCGACGACAACCATGAGCGACACGCACCACAGCAACGGCAACAACGGCAGGCTCGATCTCGATTCTGCCAACACCGCGAGCTTCTTCGATCCGCACAATGTCCGCTTCACCGGCATCCGTCGCGACTACAGCGAAGCGGACGTCAGGCGGCTGCGCGGCTCGGTGCGAATCCAGCACACGCTCGCCGATCTGGGTGCCAAGCGACTTTGGGCGTTGATGCACAACGAGCCATTCGTGGCAGCCCTCGGCGCGCTCACGGGCAATCAGGCGATGCAGCAAGTCCGCGCGGGCCTGAAGGCGATCTACCTGAGCGGCTGGCAAGTCGCCGCCGACGCCAATATCGCCGGCCAAATGTACCCAGACCAAAGTCTGTATCCAGCCAACAGCGTTCCCCAGGTGGTACGGCGCATCAATCAGACCCTGCAGCGTTGCGACCAGATCGACCACATGGAAGGCCGCGATGACGTCCATTGGTTTGCGCCGATCGTCGCCGACGCCGAAGCCGGCTTTGGCGGCCCGCTCAACGCGTTCGAACTCATGAAGGCGATGATCGAAGCGGGCGCCGCGGGCGTGCACTTTGAAGACCAGCTGGCGTCCGAGAAGAAGTGCGGCCACCTGGGCGGCAAGGTGCTCGTCCCGACGCAGACCTTCGTGCGCACGCTCAACGCCGCGCGGCTCGCGGCCGACGTGCTCGGCGTCCCGACCGTGCTACTGGCCCGCACCGACGCGCACGCCGCCAACCTCCTCACGACCGACGTCGACGAGCGCGACCACCCGTTCATCAAGCCCGGTGCCCGGACGCCCGAGGGCTTCTTCCACATCCGCTCCGGCATCAAGACCGCGATCGCGCGCGCCCTGGCCTACGCGCCGTACGCCGACGTGCTCTGGTGCGAGACCTCGACACCGGACCTCGCCGAGGCCCGCGAGTTCGCCGAGGCCGTCCACAACGAGTTCCCCGGCAAGCTCCTCTCCTACAATTGCTCACCGTCGTTCAACTGGAGGAAGCACCTCGATGACGCCACGATCGCCAAGTTCCAGCGCGAGCTGGGGGCGATGGGCTACAAGTTCCAGTTCGTGACGCTGGCCGGCTTCCACGCCCTCAACCACTCGATGTTCGAGCTGGCGCGCGAATACCGTGACGGGGGCATGAGCGCCTACACTCGCCTACAGCAGGCCGAGTTCGCCAGCGAGGCCAACGGCTACTCGGCGACGCGCCACCAGCGCGAGGTCGGCACCGGCTACTTCGACGCGGTCGCCAACGCCGTCGCCGGCGGCAAGTCCTCCACCACGGCGCTGACTGGCTCCACCGAAGAAGCCCAGTTCGACGCCAAGAAGACCCCCGTCAACGGGCACTGAGAGCGTGTGAGTTTTTCGAAGTCACGCGCGCTCCGCGACGCGGAGCGGCGCCAGGAGCATGGATCAGAGCCTGTAGCATCGATTTAGTTACAGGCTCTGAGCCCTCGTCGTTCCGGCTCACGCCTGATCGAGATCAGAGGATGCCCGGCTAGAGGTGCGGCCATCATCGGCTACGACCCTAGCTTGGCTACGGATCTTGATCTCGCCGTGGAGCGTGCGATGCACCGGGCAGCGCTCGGCGATCTGTAGCAGTCTCGCGCGCTGCGCGTCGTCGAGATCGCCGGTCAGCTCAATGGTGCGCTCGATGATCGCGACCTGACCTTCCTGGGTCTCGCAATCGTCGCAGTCCTTGGCGTCGATCCGACGGTTGGTCAGATGCACCGCGACGTGCTCGAGGGGCAGCTTCTTGCGCCGCGCGTACATCCCGAGTGTCATCGAGGTGCAAGTGCCGAGGCTGGCGAGCAGCAGGTCGTAGGGCGCCGGGCCGGTGTCGCCGCCGCCGACGCTGGTCGGCTCGTCGGCGATCAGGTCGTGGGGCCCCATTGCGACGTGCTGAACGAATCCATCCGCGTCGCCGGCGACCACGACCGCGCCGCGCCCAGGGTCCGGCGTCGGCTCGGCCTCGGTCACGTAGCGGGAGGCCCAGGCGGCCAGGACCTCGGCCACATACTCGGAATCCCGCCGGCGGGTGAGCAGGTGATCGGCGTCATCCAGCGTTACGAAGCTCTTGGGGTGCCGCAGCGACTCATACAGCAGCCGGGCGTGGTCGATGTTGACGACTTCGTCGCGCGGCGAATGCAGCAGCAGGACGGCCGCATCGAGCTTGGGTAAGCGAGCTCGTAGGTTCTGCTCCTCGACGTCGGCCAAGAACTCTCGGCGAATCGTGAAAGGGCGTCCCGCCAGGCACACCGTGGCGGCGCCGTCGCGCTCGATCTGCTCGGCCTGATCCTGCAGCAGGTGGGTGACGTGAGCGGGGTCGCTGGGCGCTCCGATCGTCGCCACGGCGCGGACTTCGGGCAGCTGCAGCGCCGCGCCCAAGACCGCCGCACCGCCGAGGCTGTGACCGACGAGTAGTGCGGGCGCCTCGTGATGCTCGCGCAGGAAGTTGGCCGCCGCGATCAGGTCCTGCACGTTGGACGAGAAGTCCGTGTTGGCAAAGTCGCCGTCGCTGTTGCCCAGACCGGTGAAGTCGAAGCGCAGCACGGCATAGCCACGGCGCCCGAGCTCCCTGCTAATCCTGCTGGCTGCCGCGATGTCCTTGGAGCAGGTGAAGCAATGCGCGAACACCGCCCACGCGCGGGGTTCGCCTTCGGGCCGCTCGAGGCGGCCCGCCAAAGTGTGGCCTGAGGCACCAGGGAACTCCAGCTTCTGGCTGCGCATACGCGCAGCGTAGCGCGTCACACGACGCGCGGCGCGATCACAGCCGGCTGCTCGCGGCGGCGCGCTGGAGGCAGACGGAGAGGTCGATGGCCCGTACTCGGCCGCCGTCGGCATCCTGGAGCTGGGCGCCGATTGGCGGCAGCTCCGCGGGCATCAGGTAGTCGTGGGGCCGGCACGTGAGAACGACGACCTGCACACCTTGAGCCACCTCACGAAGACGGACACGAAACCACTCAAAGCGCTGGTGATCGGTCTGCGTCAGGTGATCGTCGAGCACGATGGCGGTGCCGAGCTGTTCGGCAATGCACAGCCGAAACAGCGTCGCCAGCTGCTCCTGCGTGCCGACTGACAGCGCCTCGACGCGACGCGACGCACCCGCGGCCTCGAGCGACACTTCGCCCAGATCGCTGCCAAAGGACACCGAGCCGTATCGATCTCCGGTGAGCTCCGCGAACCGCTCGGTGATGGGCCCGGCGATCGCGCGGCCCAAGTGGGTCCCCTGCTCGTTCTCCACCGCGCGAAGGGTGTCGCGAAGGAGGCGCCACCCCTCGAACTGCGTCTCGACTTGGCGCAGCCGATCTTGCTCGGCCTGAAGCGCGCGTTCGAGCTCGGTGGCGCGCTCGCTGGCCACGTGGCCGCCGACCGTCTCCAATGCCCCGGTAGCCTTGAGCAGCTGCTCTTGCACCGAGGCCTGCTCGGCCGCAGCCGTCGCCACCGCGCGTTCGCCAGCGTCGAGATCGGCATCGGTCACGACGGCGACCGCAGGGTGACGCTCGAGCTCGGCGAGTGCCGCCGCTAGCTCGCCGGCGATCCCGCCGAGATCGTGAGCGTCGGCCTGCTCGCGGCGCAGGTCGTGTTCGCGCCGGGCCGCCGCTTCACCGACCCGAGCTCGGTCCAGGGCGTCGGAGGTCGCGTCCAACTCCTGCTGGAGCACCGCGAGTCGACTCTGGGCTTCCTGGTAGAGACGCTGTGGCTCGCCGAGCTGCGAATCCTGCTCCACGGTCAGTGCCGCGAGACGGGCTTCGGTCGAACGGCGCTCGCAGCGCAGACTGTGGTAAGCACGGCGCACCTCGGCCACGGCCTGCTGCCACGGCCCGCCGACCTGGGCGGCGGCCGCAGAGCTCTCGCCGCGCACTCGCTCGCAGTTGTTGCGTTCTTGCTGGCAGCGGGTCTCCCAAGCGGTCAACGCCCGCTCCCGCTGCGCCAGCACTTCTCGCGCCGCGGCCTCGCCCCGCTCGGCGCCCGCGCGGGCCACCAACAGCTCCTCGTGCGGATCGCTGCCGAGGGCGTCGACACGCCGCGCCAACGCAGCCTGATCGAGACCCGCCAGCTGGCGCTGGCGCTGCGCCAACCGCGACACGAGGGGATCAACCTGCGCGCCCGCTTCGGCCCTAGCGACGGCCCGCGCCTCGAGCTCACTCGCTTGCTCCACCGCGCGGGCGCCACGCTCGCGCTGCACCTCGACATCACCCACCAGTGCCACCAAGTCCGCCACGGTCGCGACCCCAGCGGCTTGCAGCGCGGGCCGCACTTCTCGCTCCCAGCGCTGCCGCAGGGTCACCACATCGGACGCAGCGGACGCGTCGAGGCCGTCGCCCGGCGTCACCACAACGCGTGCCAAGTCGCGCAGGGTGAGCTCGACCTCACTCCCGGCCAAAGCCAGCGGTTCGTCGGTCTCTCGGTCCCGAGGCGGTTCCCCATCCACCCGGGTGCGCAGCGCGAACGGCCGGAGCGGCTCGATCTCAACGCGGACCTTGGCGTCGGTCTTGGCCTCCGCGATCCGCAGGGCTTCGTCGAGGGCCGAGAAGGCGCGCACCCGTTCGCTGGCCGGGAGGTCGGCGCGGGCCCCCTCCGCGGCGCCTTGCCGCAACTCAGCGGCGCGCTCACGCAACGCGTGCGCCTCGTCGCGCGCCGCCTCAGCGGCCGACAGCTCGGCCTCGACCTGTCGCACTCGCAACAGCGCCTCGACGCCGGCCAGCTCCGTGAGCTCGGTCACCGCGCGCGCCACGGAGCGCGCCGCGCCATCGCGCGCCTCGCGCAGCCGATGAAGCTCCTCGTCGCCGGCGGCAACGACCCGCCCCGCCGCATCCGCCTCTCGCGCCAAGTCGCGAGCGCGGCGCACGACGGCCGCTCGATCGCGCACTTGGCGCAGGTCAGCGGCCAACGTCAGGGCCCGGTTCTCGAGCTCCTGCCGCGCGATCGTCTGCTCCTGCACCGTCGCCGACTGCTCGGCAAGCCGGCGCTGCTCCGTCGCATTAGCGAGCTCCGCGCGCGCGGCGCCGACGCGCTCCCCGGCTTGACGCGCGGCACGTTTCGCGTCGGCCAGCGCATCCAGTGCTCGCTGCAGCTCTGCCGTTGCGCCCTGCGCTCGCTGCGCGTCTTGGTCGGCGGCGGCCTGCCGGGTGCGGGCCTTGGCGACCCGCTGCGCCACCACTTCACGCGCCAGCCCGCGCTCGCGCTGCGCCCGCCGTGCGGCCAGGGCTTGCCGCGCCGCCGCGAGGGCGGCCTCGCACGCCAGTCGGCGATCGCTCAACGCGGTGATCGCCTCTTGCGCACGATCTGCCTCGCCGGCCTTGGCGTGCTCGAGGTCGTACTCTGCCTGCAGTCGCTGGATCCGTTCGGCCGCCCGCACAAACGGCGAGCCGCGCCCGCGCCGGCGTTGACCGGTCGCGGTGTAGGCGACGTCGACCCGAGCCTGTGCCGACTCCAGCACGCTCGCAAACAACGGGTCTTGCGCCAACGCCTGGAGCGCCGCCGTCAGTCGCTCCTTGCCGGACGAGTCGCTATCGCCCTCCAGGCTCCGGTCCAGCACCTCCACCACGGCGGTCTGCTCGGCCAAGAGCACGCCGGTTAGGAAGCTCTCCGGCAGGCCGCGGCGCCCGCCCGCGCCGCCCGGGCCGGCGATCCCAAAGCCCATGAGCTCGCGCAGCCGCTGGTCGACGGCCCGCCCTTTGGCGTCCACGGACCACGTATGACCATCGCGCGAACGCTCCAGCAGCGCGCTGCCGCGGCGGCCGCTGCCGAAGAACTTCTCGACGCGCCAGCGCATGCCATTCGCCTCGCACAGCTCGAGCACAACGGACGGCACCGCATCGCTCTGCCAGGGCACGTAGTCCCGGGCCGCCGCCGTGTCGTGGCGCAACAGCAACGCGGCGCGAAGGGCACCCCCAAGCGTCGACTTGCCTAGGTCGTTGGGCCCGAACAGAACGTTGAGCCCGGGCCCGAGCGTGACGTCGACCGTCTCAATGCAGCCAAAGGACGTCGCTCGAAGGCGCGCGAAGCGCATATCAGCGCAGCTCCCGCGTCAACCGATAGAGATGCGACAGCGCCTCGCGCGCCACGCCGCCCTCCTCCGAAGCGTCAGCCTCGACCGTCCGCAGTCGCCGAGCGACCTCCTGCAACACACCAGGCAGATCGGCGAAGGCTTGTTCGACGCCCGACGTATCGAGCACGAGCTCGCGGCGCTGCACCTGCAGCACACCGACCCGGCCGTGCGCCGCCTCCGTGCCGCGCAGCTCGCGCAGAATCCGCTCTGCCTCGTCGAACTCCGCCGGCGGCAAGGCCAAGTCGAGCGTCAATCGCAGCACGGTCCGCGTGAGGTCCTCAGCATCGCGCACCGCGCGCAGACCCGCCAAATCGGTCACGGTCCGCTCCGCCCAGCGCCAGGTCGCCACGCGCTCTTTGCGCAGTGTGACCCGACGATCCCGCGAGAAGAACACAAGTGCGACGTGACCCGCATCCGTCTCACCGAAGCCGGTGGGCTCCGGCGTGCCGGGATACACCGTCGGCGGCCGGGCGCCCGGCGGCACTTCACGAAAGCCGTGCGTGTCGCCGATCGCCAGATAGTCGAGCCCGCGCTGGGCCACGGCATCGCGTGCGATCGGAAAGTTGTTGGCGAAGCCTTTGATGTCCACGGTGCTGCCGTGCACCATCCCGATCCGCACGCGATCATCGCCGGGCGCGCGCGCCGGCAACGACAGCGCCAGGTCGCGCTGCCCAGCCTGCGACCGACACGGCGCCGCGTAGAGCACGGCCTCTTCGCCAAAGGCCCACTCGAAGTCATCGCGGTCGACCACGTGCGCGAAATCGGGCAGCTGGCGCCGAAACGGGTGGGTCGGCTGCCACACGGACCCCGGGACGAGCGGGTCGTGATTCCCCGGCAGCAGAAACACGGGGATCTCGGCGCGACCGTGGGTGGTCAGCGCCGCCAGCAAGCCCTCCCACCACTCGGCCGCAGGGTCGGGCTCGTCGAACAGGTCACCCGCGCACAGCACGCCGTCAGCCGCCATTCGGCGGGCGAGCTCGAGGAGTCGCTCAACCGCCGCCAAACGCGCACGGGACAGCTGTGGCCGATCCTCTTCGGCGAAGCTCGGAAACCGCAGCCCCAAGTGCCAATCCGCGGTGTGCACCAGCTTGAGCACGACTTGATCCCCCTCCGCCACCGTCATGCTCTGCCGAACCGGATGTGAGCCGCGGTCATCCGATCTCGAACTCCATTTCCAGCAGCTGCGACACGTCTGGAGGATCGTAGCGCCGCGCCAGGGCACGCGCACGCCAGCGCCGATAGCCCTCATCGTCACGCGCCAGCAGTCGCGCGAACTCTTCCTGCTGCTCCTCGAGCAGACGCTGCTCGCGCTCCAGCGTGCGCTCGGCCGCAGAGCGGGCGGCGGCGCCGACCGCCGTGTCGCGGCGTGCGACGGCCTCCGCCACGCGCGCCGACTGCTCGCGTAAATCACGGCGCAGCACCAGCAAACGGTCGTCGAGGTAGCGCTCGATCTGCGCCAACTCGCGCTCGAAGCGATCTGCCGTGCTGTCCGCGGCGTGGATCTGATCGAGAAAAACGGCGCGCTCGACCGCATCATCGCGATCCAGGGGCGTGACGCCGGGCGAGGGATCGACCGATTGGTCGCGCAGCCGCGCGGCGAACAACGCTGCGGCCGTCTCCACCGGGAGCGACTCTTCGACGCCCTCGAGCAGGACCAGGGGCAGCAAACGCTCCTCGGCCTGGGAGCCCTTGTGCCGAACTTTCAACAGCGTCAACACGCCACGCCGGCCCCGGAGCCGCCGCAACGCCGACGGCGCATCGGCCGACAGCTCGATACGACACGAGAAGCGACCCTGGCCAGAGGCCCGCGCCTCCGCCACCGCGGCCCGCACCAGAGGGTGCCCGAGGTGCAGGCTGGACTCGACCGCGCCCGCCGCGTCCGGCTGGGTGGCGAGGTAGGCGCCCACCACCCGAGCGATGTCACGGTCCAGCTCGGCCAGGCCTTCTGGCAGCTGCTCGGCCAACCGACGGAACGACGCCTGCACCTCGCCGTCGAAGCGGCTGTCAATGAGACCCAGTGTCCGGCGATGAACTCGCTCGAGCTCGGCCCGGCGTCGATCGACCGAGCCGGACAACTCACGCAGCCCGCCAGCGATCTCGTCGGCCGAACCCGCCGACTCATAGATGCGCCGGAGGCGGCCCTCAAACTCAACCCCGAACGCACCGGCCCACAACTCCGAGGCCGAAGCATCGGCTTGCTGAAGCACCACGTCGGACGCGTCGAGCACCGCACCGAACAGCTCGAGCTTGTCGCTGAGGATCTCGAAGGTGAGCCGTTGCGCTTCGTTGTCCTTCGCCAGGAAGTTGATCACGGTCACCGGACGCGTTTGGCCGTAGCGATGACAGCGGCCGATCCGTTGCTCGATGCGCTGCGGGTTCCACGGCAAGTCGTAGTTCACCAGCGTCTCGCAGAACTGCAGGTTGAGTCCCTTGGCCCCCGCCTCGGTCGACAGAAAGACGTTCGAGCGCGTCGCGAACTCGTGCACCAAGGCCAGACGCACCGCCACCGCCCGGCTCGGGCGCGCGTAGTCCGGCAGGTCCACACCGACCTCGGCCTGCCACCGCTCCAGCGCCTCGGCGGCCCGGTCCCCGTCGTTGTTCCCACGAAACCGCGTGACGTCACCCGCCGACACGACATCGCGCTCCACCAATAGATCGCGCAGGTAGTCCTGCGTCGTCAGCGACTCGGTGAACACCACCACCTTGCCGCTGCCTTCGCCGCGACGAGCGCGATCCTGCACCAACCGCACCGCGCGAACCAACGCCTCGGCCTTGCTGTCGGTCGGCAGGGCCAGCGCCCGCGCTTTCAACGCCAGCACGCGTTGCCGTTCCGCAAGTAGACGCTCGACCTCGGGCAACACCCCTTCGTCGCGTTCCGTCGCGTCGTCCTCGAAGTCCTCCAAGTCCTGCACCATGGCCGCGGCGCCGTCCGCGTCGAGATCCCCGGCCGCGAGGCGCTCCAGCCGCCGCGCCACGCTGCCGAGGCTCGCCGCCAATGCCGGGATCGAAGAGGCCATGCGGCGGTGAAATCCGATCACGAGCAGACGTCGATGGTTGCCCCGGAACGCGCCGATGTCAGGGTCGAGCAGGTAGTCCGTGACGTCGCGATACAACGCGCGCTCGGCGTCACTCATCGAATACTCAAAGAGCTGCGCGCGGCGCGGGACAAAGGGCTGCTCGAGAAACTCCTGCGCCTGGCGGCGCAGCGTGCGCTGACACACTCGCGCGAGCCGCCGGCGCAGCTCGTGCTGCTGATCCTCGACCAGCTCACGATCGTCCCCGGCACAGAACGTGGCGCGAAACGTCGACAGATCGCCCAGCAGGGTGCTCGTGGGATCCACGTAGTGCACCAGGCCCCAGAGCTCGACCAGCGAGTTCTGGATCGGCGTTGCCGTCAGCAGTAGGAACGGCGTGCCGTGCGCCTCCAGCGCGCTTCGCACTCGCCCGGCGATGACCGCATAGCGACGTTCGTCGTCATAGCGACCGGCTCGATCGAACCGCCGGTAGATGCCGGCGAAGACTTCGTGCGCTTCGTCGATCACGCATAGGTCGAATCGCTGCGCCGACGCCAACGCGGCCGCGCCCCGCTCGCTGCCGGCCGCGTCCCGACTCATCAAGAACACGCCTTCGCCGACGAGATCCGGAGCATCCCCAAGCACCTCGCGGGCCTCGATCCAGAACAGCGTTGCAAGCTCCTGCCGCCACTGGCCCAGCAGCGGCTTCGGCACCAGAAGTAGCACTCGCTCCGCACCCTCGGCCCGCAGCTGGGCGATCACCAACCCAGCCTCGATCGTCTTCCCCAAACCGACCTCGTCGGCGAGGATACAGCCGCCTTCGGGAATACGGCTAAGCGCGAAGATGACCGCATCCACCTGGTGTGGATTGGGGTCGATCGTGGCGGCCCGCTGGGAGGCGACGAAGCGGCGTCGCTCGGTTGGAGGGCGCAGCCGCACGAGGTCCTCGGCGAAGTAGCGACGCTGGACGGGGTGGAGCGCGACCACGGTCGGACGGGCATGGTAACCGTTCGACGCGACCGCTGCCCGCTTTGGCGGTTACGATCCGGCCATCACCCCACCTCGCCCCTCTCGCGGGGACCCTGACGCACCATGCTCCAACCTCGTCATCGATCGGCGCGCCGCGTCGCGGCCGCAGTGTTTCCGTTGGTCGCGCTCGGCGCCTCGGCGACCGCGCAGTCGATCTACAACTACACCGGCGCAGCGGGCGGCGACTTGCTCGGCTGGGCCGTCAGTGACGTCGGCGATGTCAACAAAGACGGCACCGACGACTTCGCGATCGCCGCGCCGTACCACGACGCGGGCGGCACGGACGCCGGCGCCGTCTACGTCCACTCCGGCGCCGACGGTTCGGTCTTGTTTACCTTCAATGGCACAGCCGCCCTGGATCACCTGGGCTACTCGCTGAGCGCAGCCGGCGACGTCAACAACGACACGTTCCCCGACATCATCGCCGGAGCGCCAGGGCCCGCGGTCGCAGCAGTCGGACCCGGCAAGGCCGTGGTGTTCTCCGGCCAAGACGGCAGCGTGCTCCTCACAATCAACGGTGAGGTGACCGGCGACCGCTTCGGCCACTCGGTCAGCGACGCCTTTGACGTCAACCTCGACGGTTTCGGCGATTTGCTCGTGGGCGCACCGGGGGACGACGAGGTGCCGTTCGCGGTAGGCCGCGCCTATCTGATTTCGGGTGCCGATGGTTCGACACTGCGCACCTTCCTCGGCAACACCGAGCGCGATCGATTCGGCCACGCGGTTGAGGGCATCGGCGACCTCAACGGCGACGGCCGGCCGGAGGCGATCGTGGGAGCGCCGCTCGACAACGTCGGCGCGTCCGACAACGGCTCGGTGACCGTCTACTCCGGCATCGACGGCACCCAGCTGTCATCGTTCTCATTGCCGTTCGTGAACGCGGACATGGGGCACGCGATCAGCCGCCTCGAAGATCTCAACGGCGACTCCATCCCCGAGTACGTCGTCAGCGCCCGCTGGCAGCAGGACAACGGCGTCACCCACGTGTTCAACGGCGCCACCCAAACCCGGCTGTTCATCCGGCTGGGCAACTCCGTCGCCGTTTGGTCCGGCTTTTCCATCGCCAACGTCGGCGACATCAACCGCGACTCGGTTCCCGACCTAGCGGTCTCCGCACCGCTCGAGGTGGGCACCCCTGTGTATCCGGACGTGCCGATGCTCGGCGGAGTCCGGTTCCTGTCCGGCGTCGACGGGTCGCCGATCCGCGCCCTGATCGGCCCCGAAGACCAGACCTGGTATGGGCATTCGATCGCCGCGGTCGACGTGGACAGCGACGGCGTCCGCGACCTCGTGGTCGGTGAACCGCTCGGCCAAAACGGTCGCGGTCGCGTCGAGGTGGTTCCGAGCTTCACCACCTTCGTCGGCAGCCGGGAGAAGATTTCGACCCGCAACGGCGGCACCCAAAACATGATCCTGCGAGCCGGACCGAGCTTCGGGAACATGACCTACTTCGTGTTGGGCTCGGCGGTCGGCACCCGTCCCGTCGTCCCAATCCCGCCCATCGAGCTGCCGCTGGTCCCCGACGGCTACTTTGCCTTCACCTTCTCGCAGCCGGGCACGCCACCGCTCGGCAACACGTTTGGCACGCTGGACGCCCAGGGCCGCGCCGTGGCGACGTTCTCGATCCCGGGCGGCCTAACCAACCTCCTCATCGGCATCACCCTGCACCACGCGTACGTGGTCTTCGACGGCTCGCTCAACCCGGTCTTCGCAAGCAACGCCGTCCCGCTGGTGCTCTGGTTCTAGTGGTGTGATTCAGAAATCTGGGGCGTTCTCCGCGGCCCTCAACGCCGTTCGCAGCGTTGGGTCGTCCTCGCCGTATCCACGAAGATGCCTGCGGCGACCCGCCTTGCGACCGGCGCCGATACCTCGCGGGTAATGCCCCATCTGTCTGAATTACACCACTAGGTCTAACGCTTGAGGTCACGCGTAAGGCCTTCGAGGCCTTCCAGGTCGATACCCTGCCGAGCGGCCTGGCGGTACTCGGCAACGGCGTCGAACTGCAGGTCGTCGAAGTCGATCCGGATGAGTTCGAACAGGCTCGCGACGAGTTCGTCGTCCTCGCCCGCGCGGAACGGGTTGACATACTCCCACACGACGCGGCCGCTTGGGTCGACTTCGAGGGCCCGCCCAGCCTCCGACTCGGTAATCAGGGTGTTGCCGTTCGCGAGACGCTGGCACGACCCGAGGGCGTGGGAGTGCAACGGTCGTTCGGCGGTGCCCGAGTAGGACCACACGACATCGTGGGTCAGAGGATCGAACTGGAGCACGCGCGACTTGCCCGCCTTGCCGCGGTTGTCGAAGAGCAGGATGTGACCGTCGTCGACAACAGTGGGTTGGTGCTGCCGGCGCCACAACTCGGTCATCGCCCACGTGACGTCCTGGGCGTCGAGGTCGACGACCGCGACGAGGTCGAGGTTGCGCAGCGAGATCAGGGCGTGATTCTCGCGCAGCATCGGGTACCGATCGGCAAAGCGGCCATCCAGAATCTCGACGGTGTTGCCGTGCATGACGTCTGGATGCTGGCTGCGGCGGGCCAGCACGAGCCGATAGCGCGACCGGAGTAGGCAATCCAGCAGCGAGACCTTGCGCAACTCTTCGCCCTCGGGTGACAGCTCGACGACGAAGTCCTCCACGATGGCGCCGCCGACCAATCGAGCGGGATGCTGTTCCCGCCGCTCGTGGGTCAGCACAAAGATGTGCCCGTCGTCACGGACGAACATGTCGTGGTGGCAACGGCCCCAGTAACTCCACAGCGGCGTCGAGTCCTGGTCGAGTTTGATGATGCCGATACCCTCGAAGATCGCCAGCAGGTCGCCGTTGGGATAGAGGTGGGCCCGACGCCAGTAGGTTGTGCTCACGTGGCCGGCGAGGCCCCCGGCGGGGTGCGGAAACACGGTCTCGAACCGCCGAGACCAGCGGTGCACGACGTTGCCCTTCATGTCGAGGAGCAGCGCCTCCGGGGCGTGTCCCGACACCAGAAGGTTCAAGCCGGTATGACACGCGTCGGCCTCGTAGACCTGGACGTTGACCGCTTCGGGAGCAGCCGTGACCCCTTGCAGATACGGGACGACCGAGCCCTCGATGGGTGCCGTGCCCGCGGCCGGGGCCGTCGCTGATCGCGCGGCGTGCCAGCGCGGGTCGTAGCCGCGCGCCGTCGCCGCCTTGCCGACGACAGCCTTGGGCTTGGCTGGAGGCTCCTTGGTCTTAGCCCCCGCCGCGGCGGGCGAAGGCGTCTCGGCGGTGGGAGCTGCGGCCGAGCCACTCGGTGTCGCTGGCGCAGGGGTCGCCGAAACCGCCTCCACAAGCCAGGCGTAGGGTGGCCATCGGTAGTGGGCCATCGCGAGCCCCAGGGCGAGGGAGGAGGCCGAAACGAAGATCAGCAGCGCGAGTCTGGTCATGCGGCGAGGCGACCCACGATAGCAGGTGACCTCGGAACTGCCCTGAGCGTCCGCCCAGACCCTGGCACCGAACCACCAGCTTGAAGGTCTGGGCCCACGGGTCCGGTCACGCAATCCAACGAAACCGACTGGGGGCCATCCTCCTGGCCCCGCGCCGGGAGCGCGTGACCTCCTCTCGAACTCCGACGCTTTAGCGGCCGAACACCAAGAACACGCCGTTGCTGAGGTCGGCGCCGAGCGCGCTCGTCGACGGGCCCACGACCGCCTGAAGGGCCCACGGCAAGCCCAGCAGACTCGAGGTCGCCGGCAATGGGAATGGCAGTTGCCACGACGGAGTCACCGGCACGGCGAACAAGACCGAGGGCAAGCCGACGTAGAGGAAGCAGCTCGACCCGACCGGGAGCGGCAGCTGCTGAAGGCCCACCAGCAAAAACGCCGCGCCGCCGACGGGCGCATCTTCGCCCCGCACGGTCATGACCTGGCCGAGCACGGGGTCGGTGGCGTCGAGGGTGGGCCGACGGCCTGGGACGCCGCAACCAGTGCCCACGACCCGCGCGGTTGCGCCTGGGTCCAGCACCCACGGTTCCCGGCCGCGCACGCCATCGTTCGCCGCAAACATCAGCCGGCCCCCCACGGTGCGGAGCAGGCGTGGCCGCGCGTCGCCGCCAGGACGGAGATCAGCCACCTGTTGCGTGCCGGACTGCGTGCCATCCGAACGCCAGAGCTCGCGACCGCCGGCCTCGCTGTGTGCGGAGAAGTAGAGCTGTCGACTGCCGACGGGGGTGAGCCAGGTCGGCCAAGAGCTGCCAGAGCCGCCGACGATGTCGCGCACGCGAAACGTGCCCGCGCCCGGCCCCGTCGAGCGCCAGAGTTCGGACCCCGACGCGGTGGTCGTGGCCGCGAACATCAGCACGCCGCCGAGCGAGGTTAGGCCTGCGGGGTTGGAGCCGAGGCTGCCCGGCTCTAGATCGGCGACCATGAAGGTCCCGCCACTCGTGCCGTTGGACCGCCAGAGCTCACGGCCAGCATTGCCGTTGTCAGCAGTGAAGTAGACGAAGCCGCTGGCCGCCGCGAGTTCACGTGGATTCCCGGACTCGAGGCCCGGCCACAGGTCGCGCACCATCACGGTGCCGGCCATCGTCCCATCCGTGGTCCATAGCTCGCGGCCGACTCCGGCGAGGCGGGCCGAAAAGAACACGCGGCCGCCGACGACAACAAGATCGCGCGGGGCCGACCCCTCGCCGCCGGGGGCGAGGTCGCGCACCATGAACGTCCCCGCTGTTGTCCCGTTCGACCGCCACAGCTCGCGGCCCACGCCCGGTCCACCGTGGGCCGAGAACAGCACCACGCCTTTGAAGTCGACGAGAAATCGCGGGTCGGATGCCGCCGCCCCGGGGCGAATGTCGCGCAGCATCGTCGTGCCGGCAGCCGTGCCGTCGGAATGCCAGAGCTCGCGACCGGCGACGCCGTCGGTGGCGGAAAAAACCACGCCCGCACCCATGGGAGTCAACTCGTTCGGTGCTGAGGAGCCTGGTCCAGGCAACAGGTCAGCGACCAGCGTGGTGCCCACCCCCAGCCCGTTGCTCTGCCAAAGCTCGCGACCCGTCGCAGCTTCGATGCCGCGAAAGAAGAAGGTCGAACCCGCGACCACGGTGAGCTGCCGACTCGAGGTCGCTGCCGTCCCGACCCGGCGCAAGAACGCGGTCGTTGGCCCGGTGCCCCCGGTGCGCCACAGGCCAGTGCCGGCGCCGTCGTCGGCACTCAAGAGGCCGGTGAGATACAGATCGCTGAAGTGTCGCGGCATCGAGCCGGCGGTGGCGCCGGGGGGCGGCTGCGACACGTTGGCCCAGAGCGCGGTGCCGGCCGGCGTGCCGTCGCTCGACCAAAGCTCGCTGCCACGGACACCATCGTCGGCGGCAAATAGCAACCGGCCGGTGACGGGATCCGCCAAGATGCCCCGCGGCGGCACCAAAGCCGCGGCGCCGGGCGCCACGTCGGCCAAGAGCACCGTGCCCGCGGCGCTGCCGTCGCTGGCCCACAACTCGCGCCCCGTGGTGCCATCATCGGCCGAGAAGAACAGGGTGGAGCCCAGGGTCCCCCCGGGAAGCGGGTTGCTGCCGGCCGTGCCTGGCCGCAGCTCGGCGACCAGCGCGGTACCCGCGTCCGTGCCATCCGACTGCCACAACTCGAGCCCGGTCGTGCCATCGTTGCCGGCGAAGAACAGGGTGCCGCCGACCGCGTCCAGCAGCGCCCCGGTGCCGGTGATCGCCCCCGGCTGGACGTCCTTGACCTGAAACGTGCCGGCCGGCGTACCGTCACTGCGCCAGAGCTCGCGCCCGCGCACGAGATCATTGGCAGAGAACACCAGCGTGCCGCCCAGGTCGGTCAGATCCTGGGGGTCGCTGCCGGCGGGACCCGCCCGCAAGTCGCCGAGCATTCGGGTGCCCGCGGCAGTGCCATCGGTTGCCCACAGCTCGGCTCCGTTCACGCCGTCATCGGCAACAAAGTAGACGTCGCTGCCGACCCGCACGAACGGCTCGCTGCCCGGCAGGATGGAAGACCCCGCACCGGGCCGCACGTCGACCAGCAACCGCGTGCCGAGCAGTGTGCCGTCAGAGATCCACAGCTCGGCGCCATTGACGCCGTCGTCGGCGGCGAACAACACCTGGTTGCCCAAGACGGTGAAGCCGCGGGCATCGGAGCCGGCGGCACCGGGGCGGATGTCGCGCACGCGCGTCGTGCCGGCCTCGGTGCCGTCGGTGATCCACGGCTCGACACCCAACACCGCGTCGGTGGCCGTGAACATCAGGCGGTTGCCGAACGCCGTCATCCGGTTCGGTTGCGACGAGCCCGGGCGGGCGATGTCGCTAACCATGCGGGTGCCGGAACGGGTGCCGTCGGTGACCCACAGCTCAGTGCCGTCCCGGGGATCCGCGGCCGCGAAATACAACGCACTGCCGACCACGGTCAGACCGTAGACCGTGCCCTGACCGCCCGGCCAAAACTCGGCGAAGACCTCGGCGCTCCCCGGCGACTGAGTCCGCAGCAATTCACGGCCCACGCCTGGGATCACGCCCGTGAAGTAGATCCAGTTGCCGAGGCGTACCGCGTCCTGCGGCAACGACCCTTCGTCGGGGAGGGGCGTGGTGTTGAGGTCGCGCAACAGGACCGGTGTCTGACTCGAGGCCACACCGGCGGTTGCGACGAGAGCGAACAAAAGCAAGATGCGCGCGTTTCGCTGCATGGGGGGCTCCGGGCTGCGACTGCGGGTCGCGCCGCGCGCGACGCGAACAGCTTAGCGCCTGTCAACGCGCGCGGAGCAACGGGGTCAGGACGTCGAACACTTTGGCGGCCATGACCCCGTAGCCTTCGTCCGTGCAATGTCCATCGGGGACGAAGAGCTCTTGCCGAGAGCGCGTTCGCAGGAGCGCATCAAAGGCCGGCCGCACCGAGACCCAGGGCACGTCGAGCTCGGCCGCCACCGACTCCACCGTGGCGTCGTGCCCGGCGATCGCCAACGGATAGGTCAACAACACCGGCTCGGCGCCGTGCCGGCGACACAGCGCAATCGCCGAAACGTAGTGGGCGCGAAGCACTTCGGTGACTGATGCGACACCGGCGCGGCCCTTCGCGAGGAGCATCTCATGCCGCTCGCGCGGCGGCCCCGGCGACTGCGTGCGCAGGTAGGCCTCGGCGAGTTCTGGCGTGTAGATCGCCCGATATTCGTGCAGCGCTTGCAGCACGTAGGTCTCGGGCGCGCCGGCATCGAGGGCCTCCATCAGACTGGCCAACGAGTCCCGCGGTGCCTTCCGCAGCAGCAGCTTGGCGCGAAACGCCGCCGCCTGCCAGCGCTGGTCCGGGGCTAGCGAGCCGCGCCGCTCGGCGTTCCGCACCGCGTCGAGCGCGACCTCGCGCGTCGTCGAGTGGTCACCGTACCCAAACAGCACGGGCCAAGCGCGCACCGCGGTACGCTCGTCGCCGCGCTCCAACACCGCCGCTGCGAGACGCACGGCCTCTTCGCGCTCGCCGACGGCGGCCAGCGCTTCTGCGAGCGCGGCGTCGAGGGTCAACGTCGGAGTGGCTTCGCGCCGTTCGCGCAGGGTGGCGATCGCGGCACGCGCGCCAGGCGGGTCGCCGAGTAGCACCCGGGCCCGCGCGAGGCCGGCCAGAGCCTCAGCGGCCGCTTCCGGCACGGCGCCCGCCGCGGCCTGTTCGAGCAGCGCAACCGCCTCGTCTGGGCGTCCACCTTCCAATGCGCGCAATCCCCGGGCCAGCGGCGTCGCGCTGGCCGCCGGCGCCGGACCGCGTTGGAGAGTCACTTCGCCAAAGGTCGGGCTGCGCAGGACCAAAGCGTCGCCGACGATCGACCAATCCATGCGCTCCTCTGGCTGATCGGCCGCGCGCACGAACACCGCATCGCCGCGCTGGGACCAACGGAGCTCGATCCCAGCGGCCAATAGACGACCATCTGGCAGGAACGCGAGCTCGCGATCCTCATCGTGCCAGGTGCCTAGAAACCCCGGGGGGTCGGCGTCGGTCGCGGCCGACGACGGACGCGCGCGCAGCCAATGCCAGGCGAGCTGCACCAACCTCCCGGTCCGCCAGCGCAACGGAAACCCGGGCGGCGCCGCCGCGGTGCCGTCCCAGAGCGCCGGCCGCGACCAAGCATCGTTGGCGCCGACCAAGAGGCAGACGATGTCGGGTCGGTTCTGCGCCAGCTTCTCGCCAAGCGCCGCGACGAGACCGTTCGAGTTCGTTCCCGGCCAACCCCCGTTCACGACGGTCCAATCGCCGTGCCCGGCTTCCTGCAGTCGCGCCGCGAGCTGTTGCGGGTAGGAGCCCGAGGCGTCGGTCGCACCGAGGCCCCACGTGTACGAGTCACCAACACACAGGATCACGCGGGCGTCGTCCGAGCCGGCCCCGGCACGGTCACCGCGCGACCAAACCCAGTAGCCGATCAGCTGCAGGGCCCCTTCGAACGCGAGGAGCCCGAGCCCGACGCCAATCAGCAGAGCGAGCCAACGCCGCCGGCGCGGCTCAGGCGGCACGACTTCGGCTCCCACCAGGATAAAACGCCAGCAGAGCCACGAGCGAGGCCAGCGCCGCCCACATCGGTACGGCGAACAGCTTGGTCCAATCGCGCACGCCATCCACGCGGGCCCACGCCCCGATCTGCCCGGCGATCCAGCTGCCGGCGAGGACGCCGACTCCAATGATCACGAGGTTGAACAAGTTCTGCGCACTGGCGCGCACGTCGGCGTCGGTGTTCTCGTCCACGACCATGAACGCGACGAAGACGAAGCAACCGAAGCAAAGCCCGTGCATCGCCACCCCGAGCAGCACCGGAGCGAGCGAGTCGGTGTAGGCAAAGAGGGCCATGCGCGCCGCGTACGCCGCGAGGCCAATGCCCAGCAGCGTCTTGCGAGAAACGCTCTTGGCGAACAATGGAATCAGCGCCAGCACCACAATCTCCGACATCTGGCCGATGGTCATGAGACCGCCGCCGCCTACGCCGAGCACCTGGTTGATCGCGTTGGCGGCGTCGCGACCGTACTGACTCAAGAACTCGCCGGTGAACACGAAGTAGAACTGGTGCACGCACGAGATCGGCACGGCGAGCAAGAACAGCGTGAGCAGCGGTTGGTAGCGCACTTCGCCGAGCGCCTTGAGTGACGCGTTGGCTTCGCGCGCGTCGCGCGCAGGCGGCGTGTGCGGCAAAAACCAACAGTAGACGCCCATCAGCAGACCGAGGACCGCACTACCGCGGAACGCGTCGGCGCGACCTGCGTCCTGCGCCGCCTTGACCACCTCGTCGGTGCCCTCTGGCGTATGCTTGAACAGCAGCCACTGCCCGACCGCGACTCCGGCTACAATCCAACCCACGGTCCCCCAGAGTCGGATCTTGCCAAAGTCCCGGTCGCGATCCGGGATGTGGTGCAATGTCAGCGAGTTGGTCAGCGCCAGCGTCGGCGAGTAGACCAAGCCGTAGACAATCGAGAACACGAGAAAGCCCTGATACGTCTCGACCGCGGCCAGTTGCCACACGAGGCCGGCACCGATGACGTGGCTCAGGGCCAGAAAGCGCTGGGTTGGAAACCAACGGTCGGCGATTTGGCCGGCGACAAACGGCCCCACGACGGCGCCGATCGCCCCGGCGCCGATGATGGTCCCGCATTCGGCATCGCTGAAGCCGCGGTGACCGGTGAGGAACGAATAGATGATCGGCAGCCACGCGCCCCAGATCGCGTACTGCAAGAACATCATGATCGACAGCCGGGCGTTGAGCCCGGTGTCCAGGGCGGGGGCGCTGGTCGTGGCCATGCCCCGAGTTTCTGCGGTTCTGGGCAGGTTTCCACAGCGACGGATCGGCTACCTTGGTCGACCCAATTCGCAACGATGCCGCACTCCCTCCCCCCCCTCCATTCTCTCCTGGCCACGGCGCTCACCGCGTGCGCCGCCTCCCTCTCGGCCCAGGACAACCTCGAGCTCGGCAAGATGTGGACCTTCGAGGATCCACCCCTGGCCTACCTGGAACAGGAGTATGGGTTCAAACCCACGTCGGAGTGGCTGGACGCGGTGCGCCTGGCGTCGTTGCGCTTCGGCGCTGGCTGCTCGGCGTCGTTCGTATCGCCCCGAGGGCTGATCCTCACCAACCACCACTGCGTCCGGGACGACATCGCCAACAACCAAGGCGCGAAGGATTGGGTCGACGACGGCTTCGTCGCCTCCGCCCTGGCAGACGAGGTGCGTCTCAACGGCCTGACCGTGCAGCAGCTGGTCGGCATCGAGGACATCACCGAAGCGGTGAACGCCGGCATCGCCAAGGGCGACGATGACCGCGCGGTGCGCGAGACGCGTCAGGCCAATCAGGACCGGTTGCTCGCAGCCCGCGAGAGCGCCTCGCCCGATCAACGGCACCAGGTCGTCGAGCTGTTCGCAGGCGCGGTGTTCCGCCTCTATTCCTACAAGGTTTGGGACGATGTCCGGCTAGTTTGCTCGCCGCACCTGCAAACCGCTCACTTCGGCGGCGACCCCGACAACTTCACGTACCCGCGCTACGGGATCGACTTCGCCTTCTGCCGCGCCTACGAGAACGGCGAACCGGCCGACACGCGCGCCCACTACTTCCGCTGGAGTGAAGAGGGTGCGCAGGCCGGCCAGCTGGTGTTCGTCACCGGCAATCCGGGGAGCACGGAGCGCCTTCTGACGAAGGCTCAGATGGAGCACTTGCGCGACGCCGAGTACCCGATCACGCGCCAGATGATCGACAACCGGCTCGGCATCATGCGCGGCCTCGCCCAGCGCGACCCAGGCCTGCGCAAGGCGCTCAACACCTCGATGCTGAGCTACGAAAACGCGCAGAAAGCCTACGGCGGGATGCACGAGGCGCTCCTCGACGACGACTTCATGGCGCGGAAGGCGCGGGCGGAAGAGGCCTTTCAGGCCAAGATCCAAGCCGACGAGGGACTTCGCCAGCGATTCGGCGACCTATGGAATCGGATCGCCAAAGTGGCCAAGGCGCGCACGGCTCTGGAGCCGAAGCTCCGCCTGCAAACGCCCGGCGGCTCGAAGCGGCTGGCCAAGGCCGTCGCCCTCGTGCGCGGCATCCAGGCTGAGGACGCCACGGAGGTCGACGTCGCCCGGCAGATGTCGGTGCAGATGAACGTCCTCGAGACGCAGTTCTTCGTCGACCACCTCGTCCGGGCGCAGCGCTTTCTCCCAGCCGACGACCCGTACATCAGCGCGATCGCGCCCGGTGGCGACACCCGTGAGGCCATGATGCGCATTACGGTGCGGAGTCGGATCGACGACGCCGGCTTCGTGAGCGAGCTGATCCGCGGCGGCCGCGCCGCGGTCGAGGCCAGCGAGGACCCAACGATCGCCATCGCCCGTGAGCTCGTGCGCTTGGTCGACCTCAACCAAGAGGAAGATGAGGCGTTGGCCGCACGGGAAGCGGTGCTCGGCGCCGAGCTAGGCGCAGCGCTGTTCGCGGCCTACGGCAAGACGGTGAGCCCCGACGCCACGTCGACCCTGCGCTTCTCCGACGGCGTGGTGCAGGGCTATCCATACAACGGCACGCTGGCACCATGGCGCACGACGTTCTTCGGGCTCTATGCGCGCAACGCCGAGTTCGAGAACCAGTTCCCGTTCGACCTGCCCGAGGTCTGGCTCGAGCGTCAAGCGGCGGTGGACATGCGCAAAGCCGTCGACTTCGTCTGCACCAACGACTCGACCGGCGGCAACTCGGGCAGCCCGATGGTCAACCAGAACCGGGAGCTCGTCGGCCTACTGTTCGACGGCAACATCGAGTCCTTGGGCAACCAGTTCCTGTTCCGCGACGACGTGCCGCGCTCGGTCTGCGTCCATACGCAGGCGATCACCGAATCGCTCCGCGTGGTGTATCGGGCCAGCCGGGTGCTGAAGGAGCTCGCGTCCGGCCCGGCCGCCGCCCCCCGCGACGCCGGCGCGCCGGTACGCCGCTCGTTCTGAGGGCCGGCTCAGTTTCGCGGGGTCGCAGCGCCCGATGAGTTTCCGCCAGCTCGACGCCGAGCGCATCATCGAGACCGTGGCGCGGTTGCGCGACCGCATCCGTGAGCGCTTCCCGGAAGCCAACCTGGGTAGCGTGGCCGCGGGATGCTCGGCCCGCCGAGCGCATCCAAGCCCGCCGCCCGAACGAACCCCTGCGCATGTTCGGCTTGTTCTCCAAGAACCCGATCGCCCGCCTGGAGCGGGAGTACAACGCCAAGCTCCAGAAGTCGCGTGACCTGCAGCGCAACGGCGACGTCGTGGGTGCCGCGAAGATCACCGCCGAGGCCGAGAAGATCCGCGACGAGATCGCCCGTCTCGAAGCGAGCCGTGCCAAGGACGCACGGAGCTGACGCGGCGCCGCATGCACGCGGACTCGGGCGCTCGAGGCGACGGCTGGATGCGAGGGTGCTTGCGGCTCGCCGCGGTCTACAACGTGGTCTGGGGCGCCCTGGTGGTGCTATTCCCGCTCGTCTGGTTCGACCTGGCCGGACTGGAGCCCCCGCGCTACCCGGCCATTTGGCAGTGCGTTGGCATGATTGTCGGCGTCTACGGCGTCGGCTACTGGGCCGCCGCCACCGACCCGCTCCGCCACTGGCCCATCGTGCTCGTGGGCTTCCTCGGCAAAGTGTTGGGGCCGCTGGGTTTCGTCAAAGCCGTCTGGGCTGGCGAGCTGCCGCTGCACTTTGGCTGGGTCATCCTCGCCAACGATGTCCTGTGGTGGGTGCCATTCGGGTTGATGCTGTGGCGCGCGCGCGTTCAGCCGTCGCGGAGCGCCGCGATGAGCTCTGGCACGAGGACGTCTGCGAGCATGTCGTGCGCCGCCAAGAACACGTGAAAGTCCTCGCCGTAGAGCGCGCCGCCGCGATGCGCGCGGAAGGCGGGGAGCAAGTCGATGCAGCGAAGGCCCTGGCGCTTGGCCGCGGCCACAAACCCCCGATGCAGTTGCTCGGCCACACCCGAGTCCACGACCTGCCGCGGCGCTTCGCCCAGCCGCCGAACGGCGTCCGGGCGCACTAGGTCGTAGGGCGGGAGCGCGACCAGCCGCAGCGCCGCGCCATCCGTCTCTGCTGCAGCGCGCAGCAGCTCGAGGCACCGATTCGCTTTGCGGAGCAGCACCGGAACGCGCTCGGGGCGTTGCATGGCGTAGCAAGCCTGATTCAGCCCCTGAAAGAACTGGTCCCGCCGCATACCCAACCAGGCCAACCGCGCCGAGGTCGTCTCCGGGGGCGGCTCCGTTACAGGGGCGCGCTCGACCAGCTCATCGTCGAGGTGGGGTCGCGAGACGTCCTCGAGCTCGAGGAGGTCATTGCCTGTGAAGACCACGACGACCAAGACCGCGGGTTGCAGACGATCCCGCAGCACGCGAATGCGCAGGACATACTGATACAGACTGTAGTAGGCCGCCGACGCATTGAGCACGAGCGCGGCGGCCAGTGTCGGCTCGGCGCGCAAGCGATGCTGCACGGCGGTGGCGGCGTGGCGGTCTTCGCTGACGATGCCCTCCATGTGGCTGTCGCCGAGGAGCAACACGCGGGGCCCGGTCAATGGGGAGGGCAGTGGCGCAGAGTGCACGAGCCCGAGGTCGTTGGTGGCCCGTTCGCAGTGATGCCGGACCGAACCGTCCGCCGCCGCGATCTCAAACGACGTGCGGCTCTGCGGCCGCGGCCGATGGCCGATCACCGGGTCGATCAGGTAGCGGTCATCCGCCGGATACAGCCGCTCACCCGGCGCCAACTCGGCCGCAGCGAACCGAACGCCGCCGCGCGATCGCAACCGCTGACCCCACCACAACAGCGCCACCGCGGCGACGAGCATCGCGAGGATCACCGCCGCGCGACGCATCACTCAGCTCAAAACACGGTGTAGACGAAGGGGGCAACGAGTGGCGCCGCCTGCAGGACGATGAAGACCACTGCCGCCGGCAGCAAGATGATCACCAACGGCACCAGCCACCAGTAGGGGCCGTTCCAGAGGGCGCGAATCAGCTCCAACGCCGTCGCGATTCGGCTCATGACCTGCTTCCTTTCCGCTCCGTGCAACCGACGGCATAGTGCCGGCAGTCTAACGCCACCGCGCTCATGCCGACCTGCCCTCGTTGCTTTGCCACCGTCGTCGCCGAAGGCAGCTGCGCCGCCTGCGGCCTGCGATTCGTGCGCGACGGCGACTTGCTCGACGTCATCGGCTCCAGCGAACGAGAGGCGCGGGCCGCGACGGTCGAGCGGTTCTACGGTAGGAGCCCGTTTCCCGGCTACGCACCGGCCGATGACGCGGCGTCACTGCTCGACCGCTCGCGCCAATCCGCGTTCCTGCGAGCCCTGGACACCGCGATTGACCCTTCCGCCCGCGTCCTCGACTGCGGCTGCGGCACCGGCCAGCTCGCCGCGTTCTTGGCACTGGCCGGACCGCGGCGCCAGGTGTTCGGTGTCGACGGCTGCGCCGCGTCACTCCGCCTGGCTGAGTCGTTTCGCGCGCGCGTAGGCCTCGACAATCTCCAGCTCGTGCGCGGCGAGCTCTTCGACCTGCCGGCCAAGACCGCGGGCTTCGACGTCGTCGTCTGCCGTGGCGTCGTCCACCACACACCACGCCCCTACGAGGCGATTGCGCGCGTGGCGGCATGTACCGCGCCGGGCGGCGCACTGGTGCTCGGCTTCTATGAGAGCCAGGCCAGGCTCGTGCACCGCGCCCGCCGGTCCCTAGGCCGGGTCCTTGGTCGCCCCGCGGCCTGGCTCGACCCCATCCTTCGCCGTGCCGATCTCGACCCGGAGAAGAAGCGGATCTGGATCGACGACCAGTACCGGCACCCCGAAGAGCACATCCTGCCCCTGCCGCGGGTGGTCGACTGCCTTGACCGCATGGGCTTTGCCTGGATCCGCACCGTCCCCCCGCTCGGGACCGACCCATTGTTCGCGGCGGCGCCACGGCCCGGCGGCGCCGGCATGGTTGCACGGCGAGTTGGGATGGCCTGCGCCGGTCTGCGCGACCCCGACGCCGGGCTCATCTGCTACGTCGCGCGGCGGCCGGCCGCTTCGTAGACGCGGGACTGCACAACCAACGCATCGAGCGCGCTGCGGCGAAAGGCGTCGACGGCTTCGACTTCGCTGCGCACGATCGAAGCCCCCCGCAGGGCGAAGTCGGCGTGTAGCAACGCCGGAAGGCCCTGCTGTTCGCCGATGGCGACGAGGATCGAATGTAAGTCGGGATCATCCTGCGGATCGACCAGGTGCAACCAAACCGTGTCGTCGGGCTCGATCGCCGAGGGTGCGGCGTCACGCAGCGCGTCGCGAGCCTTCAACCGAAGCGGTCCGCCCGGCGCGCCGAGCACTCCATCCATCTCGACGAACTCGGCGGCCGCTGCCCGCGGCAACGCCAATCGACAGGGTGCGAACGACTCGACGTGCTGCACGGCCGCGAGCAATGCCGACCGGGCGAGTTGGCCCCGCGCCGACGCGAAGAGGCTGCGATGTCCCCAACTGTGCGGACCAAACTCCATGCGACCGCGCACCCACGCCACGCGCTCCCCCGCCAAAAGCCGCTGCAGCAGCGCGGCCGGCGCCGTGACGCCCTCGGGGAGCGGACTCGCACCGTCCTCGGCGCGGTCGTCGACCGGCTCGCCGATCGCGTGGCCGATCGATCGCACGAGCGTCCCGCGGTCGGCGTGCAGCGCGTAGAGCGCGCAGCCGATCGCCGCGCCTGCCTTCCCCGGCACGGGCGGGGAATGCACGCGCCGAAACGGCCCTTCTCCGCGCAGCCGCGCCAAGACACGCGAGTTCCGCGCCAGGGCTCCGCTGAGGCAGAGATCGTCGACCGGCACACGGCGATGGGTCGCGCGCGCCAGCTCCAGGACCCGCTCCTCCAGAACAACCTGCAGGCTCGCGGCGATATCGGCGTGGCGCGTGCCGCCGCTAGCGCCGCCGAGCAACGCTTCACCGGGGTTGCGCGCGGGCCCCAGCTGCTCGACCAGAGCAGCGTCAAACAGTCGATCCGAATCAAAGCCAAAACGGAAGCTGCGCTGGCAGACCGTGAAGCCGCCGCCGACCGACGGCACGAGCTCGCCCAACACGCCGGCGTAGCAGGGGGTGCCGTGCGCGCCCAAGGCTTCGACGAGCCCTTCGTCCGCACCGGGCACGAACCCGAGATACTGGGTGATTGCGGAAGCCACATACCCCAGCGAGTGCGGAAACCGCGACTCCCACAGCAGCTCGAGCCCTTCGGGCCCGGCGCGGCCGATGGTCGTGGTCGCCCACTCAGCCGCATCGTCAACCACTAGGACCGCCGCCGCCTCGAACGGCGAGGTGGCGAACGCATAGGTCGCAGCCGCGGACGCCTGCTCGGTGAACACGATCCGTGACTGCTCGACGGCAAGCTGCCTGGCGATGTGATGCTTGATCCAAAGGCGATCCCCGAGCCAAGCGAAGGCGCTGCGCGCGAAGCTGCGAGCGGACCGCGGAAAGGCCTGCATCTGCGTCGCCAGCACGCGCTCGAACTTGCGAAGCGGCTTCTCGTAGAACACGACCCGGTCCAGGTCGCGCGCCACCACCCCGCCGTGCTGCAAGCAGAACCGAATCGCGCGAATCGGAAACGCCGGGTCGTGGGGTAGCCGACTGAAGGCGCCCTCCGACGACGCGGCGACGACGCGATCGCCGTCGATGAGGGCGGCGGCGGCATCGCTGTGGAACGCGCCGATTCCGAGGATCCGCATCAGTACTGGCTGCCGAGTTTCGACGCTGACTGCACCTCTGCCGCGGCGGGTGGCCGTCGCATGCAGCGCGACAGCACGCCGAAGGGCAGCAACACGGTCCAGTACATGACCAACAAAAGAACCTGTGAGAACCCGGCACCCGACCGGAGACCTAGGCGCTTCCAGGCGCCGAGGAAGCGCGAGCTCTTGGCCGCCGACAGGGCGCTGACCACTTCGGCGCCACGGCCTTGGGCCTGCCAATCGTCAAGGAACTTGCTGGTGTAGGCGACGTGGTAGTTCTCGTCGCGCAGGATCTGCTCGAACACCGCTCGCGTCTCGGGATCGTGCTCGAGCAACGACTGGTGAACTTCAAACAGGTCGCGCGCCCGCTGCTCGGCCACGTGCAGCATGGCCACGTAGGCCACTTCA
Source organism: Planctomycetota bacterium (assembly GCA_039029375.1). GTDB lineage: Bacteria > Planctomycetota > UBA1135 > UBA1135 > UBA2386 > JBCCGH01. The sequence continues at coordinate 41,054 of JBCCGH010000005.1, read as the reverse complement.
CCGAGCTCGTCGCACATTGTCGCCGAGTGGCGATCGTGGCCCGCACCGCGTCGGCTCTCGATCAAATCAAAGGCGCGGCCCGACTCTTCGTCACGGCGCACTCCGAGTCCCGCCTCGGACCGCAGCTCAGCGGCGCGGCCACGAAACAGGGACGCATGACGAACTTCGTCCTCCGCATGCCTCTGAATGTGCCGGCGCAGGTCCGCGTCCAAGATTCGTTTGGCCGCCGCCAGCAGATCCTTGCCGCCGTCATCCTCCGTCGCCGCGAAGCTCTCGAGCGTGCGCACACGGCGCACCGGGTCGGTCCAAAGCGAGCGGTTGCGCCAACGGATCCAGCGCTGCGCGAGCTTCATCTCAGTGCCCCTCCCGAGGTTCGCCAACCCCCAACAGAGAGCCGAATTGCGGCCAAGCCGACAAGCCATCGGCGATCAGCTTTGCCATCGCCCGGCAGCCGGCCTCGGTCAGGTGGACTGAATCCACAAAGTACTCGGCGGTGCCCGGCAACGCCGGCGCGGCCTCGAGGAGCAGTGCCCCGCCGTCGTGCGCGGCGCGGCGCACCTCCGCGTTGTAGGCGTCGTAGCAATCGAGGATGGACTCGGCGCTCAAGTACGGCGTGAACGTAAACGCGTGCGCCATGTTGTCGAGGAGCAAGGCGCGCGACTGGTCGCGTCGACCACGGGTCGCGAAGGTCACGAGGACCACGCAATCGGCCGTCTGCCGCGCCGCGGCGACAAGTGCGGTCAAGCGGTGCCCAAACGGCCGCGCGAGCGTATCTGGATCCACTTCGAGCTTGGCCTCGGCGGCCGACCGACCGGCCCGCTGCGCGCGCCAATAGCGCACGTTGAGCAGGAGCTGCTGCACCAAAAACGAGTGGCGCTCGAAGAAGCCCGGCTCGCGAGGCGAGATGAGTCCGGCCTCGTGCGCCAGCTCGAAGCTATCGGCGGAGAGATCGCGCGTGGCGTGGTAGATGATGACGACATCCGGATCGAGCGGTTGGACGTGCTGGACCAGCCGAACGTGCGAGTCCGCGACGCTGTAGGCACTGACCGCCGCGTTGATGTAGTCGAAGCGCTGGCCCGGATGGGCCGACGCCAAGCCCTCGCGCACCAGGTGCGGCCACGTGGAGGCGTTGGAGCCCACTTCCACGCAAAACACCGGTGACGCCCCGAGGAACGCCAGCCGCACGGTGCCGGCCGGCTTGGGCTGCACGAGCTCCGGATTGCGGAAACCCCGCGAGTCGATCTCGATCCGCGCGGTCTTCGCCAGGGTGGCGCGCAGCCCCTTGATGGGAACCCGCAGCCCCGTGGCGTCGACACTTTCGTAGAGGTCAAAGACGTCATAGGTGGAGCCGTAGCGGAGGTAGCTGCGCAACCGCGCCGCGCCCTCAAGCACCAGTGGCGCCACGAGGAGCGCCCCGAGACACCAAGCCAGCTTCTTGCGGTTCTCCATGTGTGCGGCGTCCGTCGACCGCGTCCCATGCTCGGGTTCTTGTGGCGCGGATACCATCAGTTCGCCTCACGGCGACGACGTCGCCTGGAACCGATGGCCTGGGCAGTTTCGCGACAATGAACACCTAACCAGGCGGGGATGCCGAACTAGAACCCAGTTGGGCCGCGATGAACCCGGTGGGGCCGGGCGGATCAGCGGCCGAAGAGACACTGGATGGACGCACGGGTCTGGCATCGCGCTTATCAGGACGGAGTTCCCGCGGGAATCGAGTTCGAGCCCAGACCGTTGGATCGATGGTTGCAGCGCACCGTCGAGCGGGCTCCAGATCACACGGCGATGCTGTTCCTGAACGCCCGCCTGACGTACCGGCAACTGCACGAGGACGTCGAGCGGATGGCGGCGGCGCTGGCGGAAATCGGCGTTGGCAAGGGCACTCGGGTGGCGATCCAGATGCCGAACCTGCCGCAGCTGGTCATCGGCTACTACGCGACGCTGCGGCTCGGCGGAGTGGTCGTCATGACCAACCCGATCTACATGCCAGACGAGATCGTGCATCAGTGGAACGACGCTGGGGTCGAAGTCGCGCTGGTGATGGACTTCTTGTTCGAGCAGAAGCTCGAGCACATCCGCGATCAGCTGCCGGTGAAGCACTATGTGCTGGCTTCGATTCCGGAGTACCTCCGGTTTCCGATGCGGCAGCTCGCTCCCTTCAAGCTCAAGCGCCGCAACCCGCCGGCGATCGCGCAGGTGGCACCAACCGAGAACGTGCACATCTTTCGCGAGTTCTTGCGGGCCGCCGAAGAAGCCCCGCCGGAGCCCTGCTCCGAGATCGATGACCTGGCGGTGCTGCAGTACACGGGCGGCACGACCGGCCTCTCGAAGGGTGCCATGCTGACGCACCGCAACCTGGGCTACAACTGCCAGCAGATGGCGGCCTGGTTCCCAGACCTCGAGTGGGGCACCGAGGTCGTCATGGCCGCGCTGCCGCTGTTCCACGTCTTCGGGATGACGATCTCGATGAACTGGGCGGTCTGGACTGGCTCCGCCATGGTGCTGCAGACCGATCCGCGTGGGATCGAGTCGATCGTGCGTGGCATCGCCCGGCACAAGGTGACGCTGTTGCCGGCGGTGCCGGCGATGTTCAACGCGATCAACAACTTCCCGGGCATCGAGAAGATCGATGTCAGCAGCGTGAAGTGCTGCTTCTCCGGCTCGGCGCCGCTACCGCGCGAAGTGCTGGAACGTTTCGAGGAGCTGACGGGCGCCAAAATCGCCGAGGGCTTCGGCATGTCGGAGACGTCCCCCGTCACCCACGCCAATCCAATCGGCGGCGAACGCAAGATCGGCTCGGTCGGCGTGCCGGTGCCGGACACCGACGTGCGGATCGCCGACCCGGAGAACGGCTACGCCACCGTGCCACCGGGCACCGAGGGCGAGCTCCTCATTCGCGGCCCTCAGGTCATGCAAGGCTATTGGCACCAGTCCGAGGAAACCTCGCGGGTGCTGCGCAACGGCTGGCTGCACACCGGCGACCTCGCCGTCATGGACGAGGATGGCTACTTCAAGATCGTGGGCCGGACCAAGGACATGATCAACTGCTCGGGGTTCAAGGTGTACCCCGACGAGGTCGACCACGTCCTGATGGCGCACGACGCGGTGCTCGAGACCGCGACGATCGGCATCCCCTGCCCCAAGCGCGGCGAGACCGTGAAGTCGTTCGTGGTGCTGCGCTCGGATCATGCGGTGACGGCCGAGAACTTGCAGACCTACTGCCGCGACCATCTGGCCAGCTACAAAGTCCCGCGCGAGATCGAGTTCCTCACCGAGCTGCCGAAGAGCGCGGTGCTGAAGATCCTGCGGCGCGAGCTACGCGCGCGCGAAGAAGAGAAGCTGCGCCAGCCGAGCCAAGAGGCCGGCTGACGCGGCGCGACCGCCGCACGCGGCGGCGGCTGTCTACTGCACCGTGTCGCGGTCCGTGTTGGACACGGACGCGATCTGGCCCGCTGCGTCGTAAAGCACGACGTTGACGTCGAACGTCACGCCACTCACCGCGAGCGCCACCGGCGCCGGCATGGTGAAGGTCGTGTAGGGGTACGCGCCGGCCGTGTTGGTGAACGCGAACACGTTGCCCGGGCTCGGCGGGAAGCCGAACGACGCCAGCGACAGGCTGTCCAGCTCGAGGCCAAACCAGTTGCCCGTGCCGAGCCGGCGGCTGCCATTGGCGGAGAAGAACGTCCGGCCGGTCACCCAGCCGGTCGTCGGCACGTTGCTGACCGAGACGCGCAGGTCGCCCGGCGATGTGGACTGCAGATCCGCGATCATGCCCGAGACGCTGCGGCCGCCCTTGATGCCGCGGACCGCCAAGGCGTAGTCCGCGTCGAACGCTCGGGTCTCGACGTGGCCGTCAGCCACGATCTGCGGCGCCGAGACGGTGACCGTCCACGCGCCGTCCTGCACCGAGCCGGCCCGGATCACCATCTCTTCGGTGTCCAGGAGCTCGGTCTGGGTCGGTGCCGGCTCACTCGTGGCGCCATTGCGGAGGCCCCAGTTCCCAGCGTAGCGGGTGCCGTCCGGCGCGATGACCTCGAGGTCGAGGTTGTTGAGCCGGTGCTGCGACTGCACCACCGGGTTCGGGGCCTGATCCGCGTAGGTCATCGCCGCCCGGAACTCCTCCGTGCCCGGCGGAACCCACACGTAGTAGGTCCGCGACTGGCCCTGCAACAGCACGTCGCGGGACGAGCCGGTCAGCGTCGCGTTGTCCTCGTCGATCAGCAGGAGGTCGTCACGCTGGTCGTAGAGGTCCTTCACGTGCGGGAAGCCCCAGCCCTGCTGGACCCGCGTCGCGCCGACGGTGATGCCGGTCGAGTTGTAGCGCACCTGGCGTGTCGTGGCCATGAGCATGGCCTTGCTGGTGGTGAAGTGCGGCTTGTGCTCGAAGCGATCGGCGAACGTCGGCGCCGCCGGGTAGCCGAACATGCCGTCGGTGAACATCTGAATGCCCAGCTGCGCCAGGCCGTTGACCAGCGGTGTCGCGCCCGACGTGCCACCGAAACCGCCCGTGTAGGACGTCGGGGTGCCGGTCGTGGTGGTCAAGATGTTGTCGAAGTAACCAGTGAAGGTCACACCGATGCGGCCGTCCGAGGCCGGGCCGCGGCTGGCACCACGGCACCAGCAGTCGTCATTGGGGTTGGTGTTGTTACGGTGCCAGAAGCCACCCACGCTGGCAGCGTTCTTGGCCCACGCCTCCGGGCGCGACGGCGTGCCGCCGGTGTTGCTCTGACTCTGCGTCACCAACAGGTCAAAGTCGAAGATGGACGTGTCCATCAGCGCTGACGCGGCCGTGTAGTTGTTCGTCTGGCCGCCGCCCCAAGAGGCCGTCGACGTCATCGCCTTGACGGCACCGCTCGCGTCCACCAGACGGAAGTAGAGGTTGTACCGAGTGCCAGCGCCCAGGAGCGTGTACCACATCTGCGCGAACGGCACGCCGCCGCGGAAGTTCGGGTTGGTCGGGTGCACACCGCGTGAGTAGATCTCGCCGCCGGTGTTGGTGCCGTGCTGCTCAATGCCGGACATCACCACCCATTGCGGCGTGGTGCGGTACGGCGGCAACGCCGCGAACTCACTGTGGTTGGCAAAGATCCCCTCGTAGACGTGCCCGGTCATGCCCTTGCCGTCGATTGGAGCCCCCAGGTTGTGGAGCTCGCGAGCACCCGACTGGACCAACGCGTTGTTCATGTCGACCCCTGGTTCCGTCCACCGGTCGAGCCACATGACGCTGTCGTGGTGCGCCACGCGCAGTAGCTGGCCGCGGTCGAGCGACGCGCTCACCATGCCGCCCCCCATAGCGGGGGCATCCACGGTGCCGCCAATCTGCGTGATGAACTGCTCGAGCACGCCGTCGTCGGCGCGTCGATCCACCACGAGGATGTTGTAGCGAGCGACCTCCAGGTCAATGCCGGCGGCCAAGCCCGCGACAATGGCCGGCTCGAGGCGATACGCGGGGTGATAGTCGCCGACCCAACGGACGAACGACAGCTCCTGGACCCGCGCCTGCTGGTCGCGGTCCATGCGCACCACGTACGACTGGTCCGGGACGAAGGAGTGAACCTCGACCCCGAGGCCACGCAGTACGTGCCGGTACTCGTCGATCGGCGCCGTCTCGAACTGCACCAAGTACAGACGACTGGCGGCCGCCGATGCCAGCTCGCCAGACACGATCGGCTCGGCGACGCGGGGGTCGAACGCGCCGTACTGGGCATCAATCACCGGATCCCCGGCGGGCAACGCGCGCCAGGTTTCGCCGCCGTCGCGGCTGACTTCAGCGTGGCGCGCGTCGGTCGCGACGCGAACCGAAGCACCGCTACCGGCCACGTCGATCACGCGCCAGGTGGAGGCGGACTGCGCCGCCAACGTGGCCCCGAGGACCGCGCCGACGGCAACGACGAGAAGAGCATGCACTCGCATGACGAGAAACCTTTCTTTGTGGTGGAGCCCCGCGACGCGAACGGTCCCGCGAGGTCAAGACGACATGGCAGGTCGACCCAATTGTTATAGCGCGGACCCGGCGGAGCGTGCCGCTGGCGCCGCAATGAGCCCATGCTCGATCCCTGGGGCGATGGACGCTACGACAGCGACTCACGCCATGGATCGCCCGCGCTGATGACGCCACCGCCCCACGCTTCTCGGCACGCCATCTGGGCGGCGCTGGCCGTCGTGGCCCTCGGGCTCGCCGTCCAGCTGCCGATCGCCGATCGCCCATTCGGAGTGCACGAGGTCAATCCGGGCAACTTCTTCGGCGTTTGGGCCCGGAATTGGGAGCGCTTCGGCCTGTGGGAAAGCCGGGGCCTCCCGCTGGGCTCACAGCTCCTGGATCAAGTCCATCAGGGCGACCCGGACACCAACCACCCGCCGCTCTACGGCTGGCTGAGCTACTGGTGCGGCACCTCCGAGGCGGCACTGCGCGTGCCGACGATTGCCGGCCATGCCCTGAGCGCCGGGCTGATGGTGCTGCTGCTCGCCGGCGCGCTCGGCGTGGGACCGGCCACACTCGCCGGGGTCACGACGCTGGCCGTCCCCGCGCTGGCCTTCTACTCCCAGGTCAGCTTCGAGTGCGTGGTCCTACCGGTGGGCCTGGCCCTGTGGCTTGCCTGTCTGGCCTGGTGCCGCGCCGCGCCGGCCGCTCGCCGCCGCTGGGCGGCGCTCGTTGCCGCCCTTGCCTTCGTCAACGTCTGGCTCGACTGGCTAGCGGTGTTCTTGACGTTCGGCACCCTCCCCCTGCTGTGGACGCGGCCCTGGCGCACGGCGATCGCCCGGCTGGCCGTGCCGTTCGGGGCAACCCTGCTTGCGGGCATCACCGTCTTCGCGTGGCGCAGCTGGGCGCTCGCTTTGCCAACACTCACCGAAGGCACGGGTGCGCCCGGTCATCACTCGGGCGAAGGCCTCGGCGCCCTCATCGAGCGGACCTTCCTGACTCGGCCACCCCTGGGCGAGTTCATCGCGCTGGTGTGGGCGCAGCTGCAGTCGGGCTACGCCATGCCGCTGCTGGTCGCCGGCGCGGTGGGGCTCGTGCCACTCGCCCGACGCGCGCCGCGCGTCCTCGGCGCCGCCGCCCTCTCCGCCGTGGTCATCCCGCTCCTGTTCGCGGGGCACGCCAGCACTCATGTCCACTTCGTGAGCTACTTCGCGCCCCTGTTGGCCGCCGGCTTAGCGGCACTCGTGCGCGTCCACCGCGCGCTGTGGCTCGTCGGGCTCACCATCCTCGGCGTGACCGCTTGGTCCAGCGCGCACCACATCCGCGCCGCCGACACCACGCTGTTTCGCGAGCTCGGCGCCACGCTGAGCCGAGCCGCCCGCGACGCCGCCGGCCGCCGCAGCATCGTGTTCTTCAACATCGTCTATCGCTACGGCTACTACGTCGACTCGCCGGACGTGCAGATCCAACCCCTCACCGATCCGGCCCCCCTGCGGCTAGCCGACCAACTCCCGCCCGAGCTGGGCCTGCGGTACCTATACCTCAAGATGTCCGGCCCACTCCTCGACGCGATCCCGGCGCTGGCACCTCGGCCCGAGCTCGAGGCCTACCTCGCCCCGTTCCCGCGTGAGCGCATGCCGGCACTCGAGATGGCGATCACGGTACCGCCGCAGGACCTGACGATGCGCGTCGACGAAGCCTGGCTCTACAAGCTCGTCCCGTGAGCTTGGTCGCGGCGGGTCAGCGCCCGGCGCGCAGCACCAAATCGCGGACGCCGGCCGGCCCGACGGCAATCGAGGCAACGAGGAGTGGCTCGGCAGTTCGGCCGTTCACCAAGCTCGCGGTGTAGTCGCCCGGCAGGAGCTCGGCGAAGGCAAAGCCGCCGCCCGCGTCGACCGCGGACCAGCGCATTTCCAGGTCAGGGCGCCTGACCTTGGGTTCGAGACGAATCCACGACCGCGGCTTCGCCTGCATCCCCTGGGCCTCGACGCGCCCGCAAAGGGTGGTCACCGGGCGGCACGGGTCGCCTTGGCCCGCGTCGTCTTGGCACGGGAGCCGAGCCAGAGCGATCCGCGCCAGGTGGCCCTCGAAGCGCTCGCACGGTGGCTCGAGCAACGGCTGCCCGACGGTCGGGTTCCACACCAATTCCTCGCCGTCCCGGATCGTCACGGTGTGGTGCTGCAGCACCTTCCCGGTGGCCGCCACCACCGCGATCAGCTTCGTGGGCCCCGGCGGCACGGCGTCGAGCTCGAAGTGGCCATCACCGTCGCACCGCGCCGACACCCGCCACAGCAAACCCGGGCAATTGCGAAGACCTCGGGAGACCACCACGACGCCCGGCTGCGCCACGCCGTCCGCGTCGGTGACCCGCCCGCGGACCGGAACACCAGCTGCGAGGGTGAGCACGAGGTCGGCCGCCCGGCCAATCTCAACGTCGACGACGCCCGTCGCCGAGGCCTGCGCGGTGCCGAGAGCCGCCAACCGCCAACGCCCATCGTGGAGGTCGCGAACCGCGAACCGCCCCTCGGCATCGGTGCGCGCGAACACCGGCGCAAACCCGCGCGTCCCGGCGTCGCTGGGGCAAACGCCGACGACGGCGCCGACGGCGGGTCGACCAGACGGGTACAACACTTGGCCGCCCACGCTGGACGTCGCCGGCTCCAAACGCAGCTCGACGGCGTCGGGGGCGCGGTCGAGGGTGACCATCTGCCGCCGCGACCGCGCTACGCCCGGCACGCGAGCCCACAGCCGCGTGCGGGTACTCTCGGCGAAGGCGACGGCAAACGAGCCATCTTCCTTCGACCGGGCAACGGGCATCCCCGTCGACCAGGTGCAGTCGCCACCTTGGTCGCTCCAGATCTCAGCGCCGGCGAGCGGCAGACCGCGTTCGCCGCGCACTATTCCGCGGACCTGGACACAGCGCTCGGCCGGGACCAAAAGGGCGCACTCGCCGCGGCCACTCACGGTGAAGGTGCGCGAACCGCTCCGCCCGTTGAACCGCACCCGCACGGACCCGTGCGGCACATCGTCGAAACACGCCTCCCCCCGCAAGTCCGTCACCGCCCCGCGGGGGGGATCAAACACGGCCCGAGGGTTCGGCGGACCGGCGCCGACCGTCTCGAGACCGATCGCAACGCCGGCCAGGGGGACCCCGGTCGCCCGGTCGATGAGGTGCACCCGCACCTTGGCGCTGTCGACCGCAGGCACGGCGCGCGCCGCTCCGGCCGGCACGGTCACGGGGGCCGCTAGGACTCGCCGCGGCGCGGCGACCGCGACCGGCGTCGCCCCCGCCGCGCTCTCGATCAGGGTCCCTGCGGCGGCGGCCGGGGCCGTGGACCCAGGCCAGACGACCGCGCCCAGCCCAGCCAACGCCATGGCCGCCAGCGACAGGCACAAAGCCCTCAGCGGGACCACGGCGGGCCCAGGGGCCCCTGCAGCCGCCTCGGCACGCACCGCGGCGGCAACCCGGCCCTCGAGACCAAAGCTCGCCAGCGCGCCCAGAGCGAGCCCAGAGGGTAGCGCGCGGCGCAGTCGTTCGATGCCTCGCGCCACTTGCGTGCGCACCGTGCTTGCAGACAGTCCGCTGGCTCGCGCAATCGCCGATGGGCTCATCCCCTCCACGAAGTAGCGATGCAGTACTTCACTGTAAGGCATGGGCAGCGCAGCGACTTGTCGGCGCAAGCGCTGGCGGATTTGCTCCGCAGCGAGAATCTGCAACGGCGGCGGTTGATCGCTCATCATCTCCGCAGGCGGCAGTTCGAGACGACGCCGGTCGCGCCGCCGGGCGCCGCGGGCCTTGTTGACCAAGATGCCACGCAGCCAGGCGATGAAGCTGCGCTTGGCGTCAAAGTCATCGGCACGCGTCAACGCCGTGAGGTACGTGTCCTGGACCAGATCCTGGGCGTCACCACCGGTAAACCCAAAGTCACGCGCCCATCGGAAAACGCAGGGCGATGTCCGCTCAAAGAGCACCGCGAACAGCGACGGATCCGCGTCGAGCCGAAACCTCGCGAACAAGGCGGCATTGCTCTGGACAACTTCCTGAGTAGCTTTGGGATCGTGTGACTCTCCTTGCATATGTGAACCACCCTAGCTGAGGGGGCAGCTGCTCGCCAAGCGGCCCCAGCGCCCCGTAGGGGCGCGATTTCCTGAGATGCGAAGGGCCCCCTAGACAAGCGCGACGAGGCCCGCAGATCATCTCTATCAGCGCTCCGACGCCGAGTTGCTCGTCAAAACGTCGACCGCACCGCACGACCGGGAACGGGCGGACCGGCGGTAGGTCCGGCGCGTCTGGCACGCGGGGTCGGACACACGGGCGCCGTCGAGTCAAGACACCCTCCACCTTCCACGGTCGCGCGACGGGCGGTGTTGTCCCAACGCCGCGAGGTCACGACCAAGGCCACGCGCGCGGCGCGCGCCGTCACGCGAGTTCGTTCCGCAAAGCGCACAACAACTTCGCGCCGCGCACGCCGTGTTAGCGCTTTGTGGAGAGAGCGCGACGACGCCGTTTCGTCGAAACCACTTATCGCGCGCACGGCACAACGCATCGTGCGGCCTACGCCGTCACGTCGTGAAAGCGACGCAAAGAGCCTGGCTCGAGTTCGGTCGCATTCGAGCTAAGCTCGGCGCTTCCGCGCAAACGCCCACCCGCCCATGCAAACGCTCCTCAGCCGATTCTGCGCCGAATTCGTCGACCACTTGCGGCCGCTCTCGCAGCCGTTGAGCCGAACCGCGGAAGCCGCGAACGCGGCGAGCGCCGACGACCCGGTGCGCGGCCTGCGCGGCAAGCTCGCCGACCTCAAGCAGCAGATCGAGGCGCTGGGCGACAAGGTCGCGGAGCAGCAGGCCTACCTGCTGATCTTCGGCCCTCTCAAGAGCGGTAAGTCCACGCTGATGAACGCCATCTCGGCGGCCTACGTCAGTGAGGTGAGCAGCCTGCCGGCGTACCCGTGCATGGTCTACGTCCAACACGCGACGGAGCGCCGCTATGTCGTCACTCGCTACGACGGCCAGACCGACGCTTTCTCCACCGCCGACGGGCTGGAGCCGCACCTAGAGAAGGCGCATGCCGCACTGGCCCAGAAAATCCGCGAGATCGAGACCAAGGGGAAGTCGTTCGATCCGCGCGAGCACCTGCCCGAAGCGATCAGCCGGATCGACGTGCGCGTGCCGGCACCGGAGCTCAGCCAGGCCAAGGCGGTGCTGGTCGACACACCCGGGCTCTACAGCCGAATGAAGTTCGGCTACGACCGGATGACGCGCGACTTCCGCAACGCGGCGGCGTGCGCGGTCTTTGTGGTGCGGAGCGACAACCTCTTCCTCGAGCAGGTCTTTGCCGAGTTCACCGATCTCCTCGGCCTGTTCAGCAAGATCTTCCTCGTCGTCAACGTCGATTCGACCAAGTTCGACCTCGCGAAGGACGGGCAGCTGGTCCCGAGCCTCGAGCAGAGCGACCCGCAGAAGGTGGTCTCGGCGTTCGAGAACCTAGCAATGAGCGCGCCCCTCAAGCGCGCCGCCGAGGCTGGCAAGCTGCGCATCTACCCGATCGACCTGCTGCGGGCAGCCAGCGCCCGCATCCGCGGCGTCACCAAAGACGACCCCAACGCCGAAGCGTTCGGCCGGTTCTTTGGCGACCTCACCGAGTACCTCAACAGCACCGACTATCTGCTGGCGTTCTTGGGCGACAGTTTGCGCCGCGCCACGACGCTGCTTGGCGAAGCCGAGGCGTTGTGCACCGACCGACGGGTCGAACGGTTACGCGGTCGCATGCGGGAACTCGGCGCCCGACGGAAGAAGCTCGACGAGAAGATGCACGCGCTGAGCGTGCTTGGCGAAGAGCCGTGGGACGCCCACCTGCAGAACCTACGCCAAGAGCTCGCCGAAGTGTGCCGCGGCCTGGCCAAGGACGTCGAAGAAAAGACCGACCGCGCATGCACCAATGCAGTGCGCGGTTGGTTCGGCAATGACGCAAGCCTCAACCAGCTCGCCAAGGGCGACCTGGTGCCGCTGTTCGTGCGCCACCAAGAAGACTTGATCGTCGCGATCAGCAAAGAGCTGAGCGAGCGGCTGATGCAGGGCGGGGTCGGCACGGCGCTGCCGGGTGAGTCTGGCTTTACCGAGCTCGGCGTCGACCTGGCGTCGATCGGCCGCTTGGCCCACCAACGCACGGACCGCCAAGCGCTCGTCGCCGTCCCGCCAACGCCCATCCGCGCCGAGCACCTGAACATCCGACCAGGTCCGATGGACCGCGCGATGTTCCGCTCGCAAAACACTCTGCGGCGCCGCGTGTTCGGCCCGCCCGAGCTACCCGCCACGCCGATCAAGCCCGAGACCAAGACCTCCCGCTTGGGCGAATCCGCGAAGTCTGCGATCCGCCGCCGGCTCAGCAGCTACGAGAAGGAGTTCTTCGCCGAGACCGTGGAGCGCAGCATCGAGGGCTTTGCCCGCGGCTACTGCGAGCAGATCGCCGACGCGATCGACGCCGCCTTGCGCAAGAGCACCGCCGATCAGGAACGCGAGCTGGCGCAGATCACGCTCGAGCTCGCCGGCTGCCGGCGACTCCTCGAACCCCTGGACGCGCTGCGGACCCAGGCCAAGCAGGCGCGCGCGTCCGTCGAGAAGCTGTCCGAGCACTACAGCAGCATGGATCTCTACATGTTGACCCAGCCGGTCGAGCCGGACTACCGCATCCCGTCGGTGCCCCCAGGGTCAGCCCAGGCCCCCACCTCAGAGGCCGACTCCGGGGCCAATCGGACCTCCCCGGCAAAAGCCCCGGAGCGCCCTGCCCCCAACTCGAAGCCGAGCTGAGCGCGGCACCCCGCGGCACGCGCCGCGGCGGTCATGCTGGGGCTGGCCGTACGCCGACGATGTACCCATAGGGCCACTCCCCCACTAGATGGGGTGGCCGCAACGGTGCCTCGATGGTGAACACCGACCTACGCAAAGTCGTCGTTGTTGACGGTTGCCGGACGCCCTTCCTGCGTTCGGGGACCGACTTCTTCGATCTATCGACCTATGACCTCGGGTGCAGCGCGGTTTCCGGACTGCTGCACCGGGCCCGGGTCGACCCCACCGTGGTGGAGATGCTGGTGATGGGCCGGGTAGTCCCGGATCCGCACACGACCAACCTCGCGCGCGAGGTGGTCTTCGGCACCGACCTGCGCAACGACTGCGCCGCGTTCACCGTGACGGCCGCGTGCGTCTCCTCGCTGCAGGCCACCGCCGAAGTGGTTCGGGCCATCCAAACCGGCGCCTGTGAAGTGGGGATCGCCGCCGGCGCGGACACGGCCTCCGACGTGCCATTGCAGTTTCGTCGCCCGGTGCGCCGACGCCTGATCGCGGCGCAGAAGGCCCGGGGCGCCAGCGGCTACCTCAAGCTACTGCGCGGCCTCCGACCGCGAGACCTCATGCCCGAGCAAGTCGCGATCGCCGAGCGCTCGACCGGTGAGACGATGGGTCAGAGCTGCGAGCGCCTGGCCAAGCGATTTGGGATCAGCCGGGAAGAGCAGGACGAGTTCGCGCTGGCCTCCCACCACCGAGCGGCCCAGGCCACGGCCGACGGCACGCTCGGTCGGCAGATCGCCCCAGTGTTCGTTCCGCCGCGCTACGGCAGCGTCCGCGTCGACAACGGGGTGCGGGGCGACACCTCGCTCGACAAGCTCGGCAAGCTGAAGCCAGCGTTCGATCGTCGCACCGGCACGGTCACCGCAGGCAACGCGTCGTTCCTAAGCGACGGTGCAGCGGCCGTGCTGCTCATGAGCCAGGAGAAGGCCGAGCAGCTCGGCATCGAACCGCGGGTCACGATCCGCAGCATGGCGACGACCGCGATGGAGCCCGTCGAGGAGCTGCTGCTCGGACCGGCCATCGCTGCCCCCAAAGCCCTGGAGCGTGCGGGCATCGAGCTCGACGACGCCGAAGTGGTCGAGCTACACGAGGCCTTCGCGGCGCAGGTCCTGGCGGTGCTGCGCGCGATGGAGGATCCGAAGTTCTGTCGCGAACGGCTCGGTCGCGAGACGCCGGTCGGCCGCGTTGACCGCGAACGCCTCAACGCCTGGGGTGGATCGCTGTCGGTCGGCCACCCGTTCGGCGCGACCGGTGCGCGTCTCGTGACGAACTGTGCGCAACGGATGCTCGATGGCGGCGCCCGCTTTGGGCTGCTCGCCGCGTGCGCCGCGGGCGCACTGGGGATCGGAATGGTGTTGGAGCAGTCATGACCGAAACCATGAGCGAACCGGTGGCCGCCGGAGCGGTACGGCTCGAGCGGCGCAACGATGGCGTCGGGATCCTGTGGCTCGACGTCCCGGGCCAGCGCGTCAACACACTGTCGCCGGCGATGTTCGACGAGTTTGCCGCACGGCTCAACGAGGTGCTCCGCGACAGAACCGTCCGCGGCATCGTGATCGCCAGCGCCAAGCCGGACGGATTCATCGCCGGCGCGGACCTGCACGTTCTCGAGGAGATCGACGGCGCGACCGAAGCGGCGCAGCTCTCGCAACGCGGCAACGAGCTGTTATTGCGCCTCGACCGCGCCCCCAAGCCAGTGGTCGCTGCGGTTCATGGCGCCGCGCTCGGTGGCGGTCTCGAGGTCGCCCTGGCTTGTGATCACATCGTCGCCTCCGACGACCCCAGCACCGTGCTCGGCCTGCCTGAAGTCATGCTCGGCCTGCTACCGGGCGCGGGTGGGACACAGCGACTCCCGCGCCGGGTCGGCCTGATCGCCGCGCTGCCCCTGCTGCTCACTGGCAAGAAGGTCCGCGCCCGCAAGGCCAAGCGCCTTGGCCTCGTCGACACCGTGACGTCGCCCGGCGGCATCGCCGACACAGCGGCGCGCCTGGCCCTGCAGCTGGCGCAGTCCGGCACCAAGACACGCCGCCGCTCCTGGCTGCGTCGCCTCACCGAGTTGGGGCCGGGTCGGCGCCTGGTCCTCAAGCGGGCACGGGAAGAGGTCCAGCGCAAATCGCGCGGCCTCTATCCGGCTCCGCTGGCCATCCTGGACTGCGTCGAGACCGGCTTATCGCAAGGCCTCGAGGCAGGCCTTGCGCGCGAATCCAAGGAATTCGGGGCGTTGGTCGTGAGCCCTCAGGCCAGCTCGCTCATTCGCCTCTTCCACTGGCAGAACGAGCTCAAGAAGGACGAGGACGACGCCGCGCCCCTGCCCGTGCAGCGGCTCGGCGTGCTGGGTGCGGGCTTCATGGGCGCGGGGATCGCGTCGGTGTCGGTCGGCTCCGGCCCGGTCGTGGTCCGCGACCTCACCGACGACTCTCTCAGCAGTGCGGCCCGCACCGTCGCC
Source organism: Planctomycetota bacterium (assembly GCA_039029375.1). Taxonomy (GTDB): domain Bacteria; phylum Planctomycetota; class UBA1135; order UBA1135; family UBA2386; genus JBCCGH01. The sequence continues at coordinate 25,845 of JBCCGH010000005.1, read as the reverse complement.
GACGGGCTGAAGAAGCAACGGCGCTCCGGTGCACTCACCGCGATCGAGGCCGACCGACGCTGGCACCGGCTGCAACTGACGACCGACGTCGCCGCGATCCGCGGCTGCGACATGGTCATCGAGGCGGTCTTCGAAGACCTCGAACTCAAGCGCAAGGTGCTGGCCGAAGCCGAGGCGGAGCTCGCCGCTGATGCGGTGTTTGCCACCAACACCTCGGCGCTGCCGATCGCCGACATCGCCAAGGAGGCAAAGCACCCCGAGCGGGTGCTGGGCATGCACTATTTCTCGCCCGTGCCCAAGATGCCCCTTCTCGAACTCGTCGCCGCCAAGCAGACGGCACCGTGGGCGATTGCCACGGCGCGGGCCGTCGGCATCGCGCAGGGCAAGACCGTCATCGTCGTCGGCGATGGACCAGGCTTCTACACCACGCGGATCCTGGCGCCCTTCTTGAACGAAGCCGTCGTGCTCGTCGAGGAAGGCGCGCGCATCGAGGACGTGGACCGCGCGCTGCGCGACTTCGGCTACCCGGTGGGGCCGCTGGCGCTCATCGACGAGATTGGGCTCGACGTCGGTGCCCACGTGGCGCGCGACCTCGGCGCCAAGTTCGCCGAACGGGGCACTGCGCCCAGCGACGCCTTGCCAAAGCTGTTCGCCGCGGGCTACGCCGGCCGCAAGAACCAACAAGGCTTCTACCGCTACCCGCCGCCGGGGAAAAAGGCGCGCAAAGAGCCCAACGACAGCGTGTACGCGCACACCGGCGGGGCGCCGCGCCGCCACTTTGCGCGGGAGGACGTGCAGGATCGGCTGGCGCTGCTGATGGTCAACGAAGCCGTCCGCTGCCTAGAAGAAGGCATCCTGCGCTGCCCGCGCGACGGCGACATTGGCGCGGTCATGGGCCTGGGCTTTCCGCCGCTCTTGGGCGGACCGTTTCGCTACCTCGACCAGCGGGGCGCCGGTGCAGTGCGCGACCGCCTAGAGCAGCTGGCGCAAGCACACGGCACGCGCTTTACGCCGGCCAACCTGCTCGTCGAGCACGCCAACGAACAGCGCGCGTTCTACCCGTCGTAGTCGCCGCGCTGCCGGTGGCCCACGTCACTTGGCGCCGATGCGCCCGGCACCACGGAGCGACGTGATCATGCCGAGCGGATTGACCGGATCGACCACCACCGCTTGGCAGTTGAACGTCTCCCCGATGAGAGTGCTGTCGTTGGGGATCGTCAGCCGCAGCTCTGAGACCGCGAGCGGCAACACGATCTCGTCACAGACGTAGAGCGTGCATCCCGGGGCGCCGAACGGCGCCAGATCCAGGGGCAGCGGCACGCCACCGCAGCTCTGCGGCGAGCCAAACATCATCGCCGCCGTGGGGGAGGGCGGGAGGTTGCCCACACCCAACGTGAAGGTCGAGTTCAACCACGGCCAGTTGCCGGGGCGCTGCGGCCGAAACAGGTTGGGCACACCCGTGGATCCAGGGCAACCGCGACCGACTCTGGAAAAGCGGGCCACTTCGACCGGCGCGTAGAGCCAAGTGTCACTGCCCGTGAACGTGAACGGCCCGCTGATGCTGTCGAGCCCGGAGAACATCAGGATGTTGCGATTGCCGCGGTCATAGGCGATCGCGGCGCTGTGTCGCGGGGGTGGCGAGGCCAACAGCGACCGGGGCCGCCAGGCGAAACCGTCCCATTCCCACGTGTCGCGGTGCAAGGTCGAAGTGTTGCGGCCGCCGTAGACCACGGTGCGGTCCCGCGCGTCGTCGTAGACCATCCCATGCCACTGCCGGCCGGCGGGAGACGGGAACGTGGTCACCTCGGTACATTCCGCGCCGTCCCACTCCCAGGTGTCCGAGTACGACGTCGTTCCGCTGCGACCGCCAAACATCACTGCGACGTCACGCTTGCGATCGTAGGCCAGGCCCAGGCCTGTCCGCCGCGGCGGACTGACCGCCGGCATTTGCTCGACCCAGTTGGTGCCGTCCCAAGTCCAGGTGTCGTCCACCGGATCGCCTCCGAACATCATCACGACCTGACGCGCATTGTCGTAGACCATGCGATGCCCTTGCCGGGGCGACGGCCGGGCCGCCGGGCTCATCGGTGCCCAGTTGATGCCATCCCACTCCCACGTGTCGTCGAGCTTGGTCCCGTTCCAGCCACCGAACAGCACGAGGCGTTGCCGGCTCTCGTCATACGCCAGCCCGCCCTCGATCCGTCGCGGCGGTCGCAGGTCGGGGGTGGCCTGGCGCCAGGTCAACCCGTCCCACAGCCACGTCTCGTTGAGGAGCTCGACTCCGTTCGGCGAACCACCGAACAGCACGACGACTTCACGCGCGATGTCGTAGGCCGCCATGACCGTCGAGCGCGCCTCGGGCGGCGGGTTGGTCTGTGTCCATTCGGCGCCATTCCAGGACCAGCTGTCGCTGAGCAGGCCGTTCTCGTTCTCCCCGCCCAAGATCGCGATCTCCGGCGTGGCCGTGGTGTTGTCGAACGCCATGCCAAAGCCCGACCGCGCCGGCGGCGAGGTCGCGGGAAACTGCTGGACCCACGTCCGGGCGACGCAGTCCCACACCCACGTCTCGCGACTCCAAGCGCCGATCGCCGATTTGCCGCCAAACAGCACGATCTGCTGCAGCAAGCCGTTGAGCTCCATGGAGTGTTCCTGCAACCCCGGCGGCGACTGCGCCGGCAACACCTCACTCCAATCGTTGCCGTCCCACTCCCACGTATCGGACCGGAACGGCTGGCCGCCGTACATCAGCACCTTGCCCGACTGGACGTCGTACGCCATCGCGTGATTGGAGCGCGGCGGCGGCACGGTGGCGGGCTGCATACGCACCCACTCGTCGGTGTTCGGATCCCACTCCCACGTATCGCTGAGGTTGATCAGGCCCTGAAACCCGCCGAACAACACGACCTTGTCGCGGATTGGGTCATAGGTCATCGCGTGGCGTTCGCGCGGCGACGGCTCGTTGCCGGTGCCACCCGGCGAGCAGATGCCCCAACCACCGCCCTCGTACACCCAGGTGTCGTTCTTGCGGCGAGGAGTGCCACCCACACCGACTCGGCCGCCAAACACCACGACCTTGTCCGCGCCCGGCTGCCCCGTGACCACCGAGGCCGACGCATACCAAGCCCGCGGCTGCGGCGCGATCGCCGTGATCTGCTTGGTCCACTGGCGGGTCGCATCGCGCAGCCACGTGTCGTCGAGCAGTGAGTTGGGACCCACCGCGCCACCGAACAGCAGCACGCGGCCGCCGTCGACGTTGGCGAGGCGATGACCGAAGCGACCCAGGCTCCACGTCGTCTGGCCCCAAGCCGCTGCACTCAAGGACAAGAGGCAGGCGGCGAGCTGGATGGTTCGGGCGATGGGCACAGGCGAGAGCTCCTTCGTGACTCATGGATTCTCGAAGGCCTATCCGCGCCGTCAACCCGCGCCCTCGATCGGTCCGGGCGAGCCCGGCCCTTGTTATGGCTCGATGGACCGCGCCGGCCGCACCCCAAGGTCCTCGTGCGGCCCGGCCACGCCAGCGCGCCCCGAGGCCCTCGACATCGACACTCCGCGCCGAAAGCTGCCGCCCCGAACCGCGTGCGTGCTCCCGGTCGGCGGCTCGCGCAAGCCGTCGCCCGGACGCGGCCGGACCCCGGAATATGGACCAAACGCATCGCGGCACCACTCGGCGACGTTCCCTGGCAAACTGTGCAGACCGAATGGATTGGCCGGGAACGCGTCGACCGGGGCGTGGACCCGGTAGCCGTCGTCGTAGTCAGGCCATTCGCTGATGCCGCCCCACCGGGCGCCCCAGTCGTACGCCGCACGATCCGCAATGTTGATGAGCGGCGGATCGAGCAACGACTCCCGCGTCGCGCCCGACCACCAGGGCTGGTCCTTGGTGCCGCCGCGGCACGCGTATTCCCACTGCGCCTCGGTGGGCAGCTGCAGCGCGTGGCGGCGCAGAAGCTCGCGGCATTCGTGCCAGCTCACCGTCTCGACGGGGTAGAGCAGGGTGATGGGCCGTCCCGGCACCGGCCGGTACGTGCCGCGTTGCTCGCCCTCGCTCAAGCGCAGCCACTGGCCTTGCGTCATCTCGTACTTGGCCAAGAAAAACGCTTCCAGCGAGACTCGGCGTACCGGCGTCTCGACGACCTGCGCCTCCTCGTCGTAGTTGCGGCCGAGCGAGTTGTCGAACTGCGCTCCCATCGCGAACACACCCGCCGGCAGCAAGACGAAGACGACACAACTCTCTTCGTCGGGCTCGAGCGCGCCGGTGGACGCGTCCCGCTGCGGGACCTCGCCGGAGGCCAGGTGTGCGAACTCCTGCAGCCCGGACGCCGGGTCGGCCCCGATCGGCACCAGGCCCAACTGGGGCGCCAACGCCAGACCGGCGTAGCGCGCGTCCCGGGCCACCGCGGCAACCGCCGCATCCCATGCCGCGCGATGCCGATCGATCGACGCGGCGTGGATCGACGACGCCCACGCTTGACGGCGGCGCACTGCGCCCACGAGGCCCTCGTCGGGATCCGCAAACTCCCCCAGCGCATCCACGAGCTCCTGCAGCGCGCCGATCAAGAACTCCCGGTCGATCCGCGCGGCCGCGGACGAGCCTGGCTCCAGGGAGAGCTGGCCCAACACGCCCTCGTGTTCCCGACCGCGCTGCACCAACGCCGTCGCCGCGGCGAGCCAGGCGTCGATCGCCGCGCGCCGTTCCGGGCGGCGCGGCCACAACGTCTCGGCTTCGTCCACCAGGCGCTGCAGCCGCACCTTGTCGGCGAGGCGGTTGAACGCGCTCAAGTAGCTCTCCGCCTCCTGGCGGGCACCCTCGGCGCCGACGTATTGCCACACGCTGACGAGCAGGCCAATGACCAGCGAGGCCAACACCGCCAAGGCCGCCGCGAACTGCGTGCGATGGCGCCGCGCCCACTTGCGAAACCGATACCACGAACTCGGCGGCGCCGCGCTCACGGGCTCGTGGTGGAGAAACCGCTCGACGTCCGCCGCTAGCTCCGTCGGAGTCTGGTAGCGGTGAACGCGGTCTTTGTGCAACGCCTTCAGCGTGATCCGATCCAGATCGCCGCGCAGCTGGCGCGAGGACAACGGCGCCAAGTCGATCTGATCAAACGAGCCGCGCGGCTGCGACGCGATGCGCGTCACGCGCGCACTCGGCCGTTGCGGCTCGTCTTCGAGGATGCGACGCTGCATTTGCTGGTAGGTGCCACGCCGCAGCTCGCGCGCGTCGAACGGCAACGTGCCAGTGATCAGCTCGTAGAGCAGCACGCCGATCGAGTAGACGTCCGTGCGAGTGTCGATGTCCGCACCCGTCATCTCCGCCTGCTCAGGACTCATGTACTCCGGCGAGCCAATGATCTGGCCGAGCTCGGTGTAGATGGTCTTCTCGGTGAGGCGTCGGTCCGTCGCCCGCGCCAACCCAAAGTCGATGATCTTGGCGACGGGCGTCCCGTCTTGCTCCTCCACGAGGATGTTCGAGGGCTTGATATCGCGGTGGATCACGCCCTTGTGGTGCGCGTGCTGCAGCCCGAGGCACACTTGCAGAAGCAGCCCCAGGCGGTCTTCCAACGGCACCCGACGGCGCTCGCAGTAGTTCGTGATCGGTAGGCCGCGCACCAACTCCATCACGAAGTACGGCTGCCCCACATCGGTCGCGCCGGCGTCGAAGACCTTGGCGATGTGGGGATGGTTCATCATCGCCAACGCCTGCCGCTCGGCGTCGAACCGCGCGAGCACGTCGCGCGTCGCCAGGCCGAGCCGGATCACCTTGATCGCGACGCGACGCTGCATGGGCGTTGATTGCTCGGCCACGTAGACGGTGCCCATCCCGCCCTCGCCCAACTGACCCAGGATGCGGTACGGACCAATCCGGTCCGGCAAATCCTGCACGACCCTCTCCGCCGCCTCAGTCGTGTCCTTCTCGGCGCGCTGCAGCCAGCCACGGAGCATCGCGGCGTGGCCCGGAAACCGTCGACACAGATCCTCGAGCCCGCCCTCTGGGTCGTCACTCTCGAGCACCCGTTCGAACTCTTCCTCGAGCCCGATCGGGGTGACCGGCGGTTCGGCCGTCATGCCTGCGGTGTACCGCTAGCCGGCGCGCGGCTCCAGAGGCATTGGCAAGGGGCCTGCCGCCGAGGCCCCGGCGACCGCGTCCGGCGCGTTGACGCCCACCGGCCCTTGCGTACCCTCGTTTGGGACGCTCAACCCCTCGCACCGGCGGCGTCCCCCACCAATGACCGACGCTTTGGACGCAGGACCCGAGGGCCCCGACCACGACCCCGGGGTCGATCCGTCCACGCTTCGCCTGGCCGCCCGAGTCCAGCGGGATTCCGACCACCCGTCGTGGAACGATCTGCTGAGCAAGGTCGATGAGCGCGTCCGCATCACGTTTCGGACCGCCAAGGTCCCGCCGCCCTACACGCTGGACGACCTCGTCGCGGTCACCTCACAGCGCGTCTTCCGCAAGCTGGCACAGATCGAGCTCCGCGATCGCGACAGCTTTTGGGCGTGGGTCCACCGACTGGCCGAGCACGTGCTGGTCGATCTCTCCCGCTGGCAGTCGCGCCAGAAGCGCGGTGGCCAAAAGGGCGACCGCGCGCTCGGCGGATCCGGCTTCGAGTGGCGGGCGCTGGCCGACGACCGAACGTCGCGCGCCAGCCTGCACGCGCGGGTCCACGAGACGCACGAGGCGCTCCTCGAGTGTCTCAGTGGGATGCGGGAAGTCACCGCCGATGTGCTCCGGCTGCGCCTGCTCGAGCACCTTTCCTACGAAGAGATCGCCGAGCACGTGCAGCGGAAGAAGGTCGTCACCGTGCGCTCGATCTTCCTGCGCGGCCGGGAGAAACTGGCCGAGTGCATGCGGGCCAAGGGCTTCGACGACCTCCTCGAGGAGTGATTCCGGGGCCGACCCGCGCATCAGGAAAACTCCCCTGTAATGCGCGCCTGGGCGGTGGCTATACCGCGAGCCGGCCCGCTCCCCCTCATGCGCCATGAGGTGCTACATGCTCGCGCGCGTCTCCTTCGCCGTCTTTCTCGGGCTCCTTGCGGCCGCTCCGCTCACTGCCCAATGCCGGGTCGCATCTCCCGGACCCGCCACCCCTCGGCCCGGCACGCCAGGCCCGTGGACACCGACCCCGGCGCCACACACGCCCACTCCCAGCGCGGTCTTCACACTGTCCGGCACGGATGGTGGCCCGGCTAGCTGGGCGGCGTGGTGGGAGCTCCACAAGCTCGAGTACCTGCGCGGTCGCCGCGGACGCGGCGCCAACGAGGCGACGACGCCGCGCGAGGAGGCCATGCAGGACAACGAGGTGGTCGAGACGCTCCTGACCGCGCGTCGCCACGGGCCCGCGGCCTTGGCCTCGGCCACCGCGCTGGCGGCGGCGCGCGTCGGCGGGCCGCTCACCGCGACCCCGCTGCGCGATCAGCTGGCCGCCGCCGACGCCAGTACCCGGGAGATCGCCGCGCTGGCCCTCGGCGTCGCGGGTGAAGGCTCCGCGGTCGAGCGCTTGGCGGCACTCGTGCGTGACGATCCCGATGGACGGCGCCTCACCCGGCGGCCGAAGGTCGCCGATCGTGTGCGCGCGTTCGCCGGCTACGGTCTCGGGTTGCTGGGCTCGGGGGCGCGCGCCGACGTAGATCAAAGCGAGGTCGTCGCGGCGCTGGGCGACGTGCTCAAGCAGCATCCTGACGTCGACCGCGACGTCGCCACCGCCGCCGCCGTGGGGCTGGGCATGCTGCACCTCGACCCCGCCCATCAACGCGCGAAGCTGCTCCGGTGGCGCGCCACCGCCGCGCTGCTCGACGTCGTCGAGCGCGGGACGCGGCGCGGCGACCCGGCGGTCCCCGCGCAGGCCCTCGTGGCGCTCGCGCGCCTGCTCGAGAACGAATCCGGCGCGGAGCGGCAGGTGCTTCGAGTACGCTGCTGTGACCTCCTGCGCGCGCGCGATTTGCGCAGCCCAATGCTGGCACGGTCGGCGGCGATGGCGCTCGGTTACGTCGCCGGCGACGAGGACCGAGACGGCGACGAGACTCACGGCTGCCTGACGGCCCTCATGCAGGCGGCGCGCGCGCATACCGACGTAGACGTCCGCTCGCTAGCCATGCTGGCCTTGGGCCGCGCCGGCGGTGAACAAGCGCGCGACATGCTGCTGCGCTCGCTCGCCCGCGGCAACCGGTCGACGGTCAAGCCGTGGGCGGCACTGGCCCTGGGGGTCGACGCGCACACTCGGCCGGACCACGCCGCCTCGGCCAGCCGCGTCCTGCTGCGTGAGCTCGCGCGGACGCGCAGTCCACACGTGCGCGGCGCGCTGGCGATCGCGCTGGGCCTCTGCCGCCACGCGTCGGCCGCACCGGCCCTGCGAAAGCTGATGACAGACGTGCGCAACGACGACTCGGTCGCGCCGCACGCGGCACTCGCCCTCGGCATGGTCGGGACCGCCGACGACGCAACGCCGCTGCGGGCTCTGCTCGCCGAGACCGCGCAGCGCCCCAGGCTTCTCGAGGCGTGCGCGCTGGCATTGCGCGAGCTCGGCGACCCCGCCGCCACCGGCCAGCTCCTCACTCTGCTTGCCAAGGCCAAGTCCAACGCCGCAGTGCTCGGCAACGTGACCCGCGCCCTGGATCTCATCGGGGGACGCGAAGCGGTGACGCCCTTGCTCGCCGTGCTGCGGGACGACGACCGCGCCTCGCTCCCCCGGGCCTTCGCTGCCATGGCGCTTGGCGGCATCTGCGCCCGCCGGACGGCACCGTGGTGGGTCGAGCTCGCCACCGGGATCAACCACCGCGCGCCGGTCGAGACCCTGGTCCAATAACTGGACTCCGGCCCGCTGCGCTACGATGTGCAGCATGGGTCGCCGCCCCGGTTCTGCCTCCCCCCTAGCCCGCACAGGGTTCATCACCCTGGGGGTGCTGTTCGGTCTGATGGCGACCGAGCTGCTGCTCCAGGGGTGGGCCTACGTCGCGTGGCAACGGCGACCGATCGAGGGCGTCCCGCGGCCCGACGTGCCGGCCGTCCTGTGCGTCGGGGACTCGTTCACTTACGGCATGGGCGCCAGTCGCTCGGACTGGTCATACCCGTCCCGTCTCGCCACGCGGCTCGGCGACGATCACGGCCTCGACGTGGAGGTCGTGAACTGCGGCTGGATCGGCCAGACCTCGACCGACGTGCTCAAACGCCTGCCCGGTCAGCTGCGCCGCTGCGCGCCCAAAGTCGTCTGTATCCTCTGTGGCATCAACGACTTCGGGTGGCAGACCCAGCTCATCGAGCCACCCGACGAGGGCCTCCAGGCCGAGGACAGCTTCCCACTGAAATTCCGCCTTGCCCGGCTCGCCCAAGCCTTCGGCAACTGGCTCGGCGGCGGACCGGCATACGCGAGAGAACGCCAGGAGCATCCGTTCGTCGGCATGTGGCACGACGGCGCCAACGCGGTGCACATCAAGCCGAGCGGCGAACTCGTCGCCGACTGGGGTGCCGAGCAGCGCAACGCCTACGTCTATGGCATCAACCTGCGTTGGCGGCTGGATGGCGGCCGCCTGCTGCTCGACGTCCCGGTCCACGACGCGTTCGACACGCAGTGGCAGATGAACGACGGCAAGCTGAGCCTGCTGCTGCCCGGGAGCCCCAAGGCGATCGAGCTAGAGCCGGGCCCGCCGCCCGAGACGGCCAGTGGTTCGGGCCTGACCCAGGACGAAGCGCGCACGCTCGCCGCACGGTTCCGCGCCGGCGGGCACAACCTCGGTGAGGACGCGGCACGGGCGCTGGCCGTGACCGGACTCGTCGACGAAGCGCTCGAGGTGTGCCTCGAAATGCAGGCGGCAGAGCTGCCGGTCCCGCACACGGCGGTGCTGATGCAGGCGAGTTTGGATCCTGCGCGCCACGCCGCGCTGCAGGAGGCCATCGCGCGAGCCCTCGCCGACGAGCGCGCGACGGGCGGTCTCCGGGCCCTCATGCTGCGCGTCCGCTTCTGGGCCCTCAAGGACCGCGAGCCCGAGGCAGCCCTCCTGGCACTGCTCGAATCCGACTTCCTGGTCCACGACCCGACGTTCACCCGGGTGAACCTTCAGCGCGCCGAGTTCTCACCCGAGCTGCTCGACCGGTCGCTCGACCATCTGGACGCAACCGAGGAGCAGCGCCTGGCGATCAAGACGCTGCGCTCTGAGGCCAAAACCGGGACCGACGGCGCCGAGGGCATCCTGATCGAACACCTCAAGCGGGCCATGGCGCTGTGCCGGGAGAACGGCGCCGAGCCAGTCCTGTTGACCTATCCGTTCCATGCCCCGCGGCACCGGCAGCTGATCACGGACCTCGCCGCCACGACCGAGACGCGCCTGGTGCCCGTCCGCGCCGCGTTCGAACGGCTGCTCGAGCACGAGCCGTGGGAGAAGCTGTTCGTGGTCGACGGGCACTGCGCCGATCGCGGCTACGACGAGATCGCCCGCTCCGCCGCCGAGGCGGTGGCCGAGATCGTCCGCTGAGGGCGCTAGGCGGGCTCACCCTCGCGCGGCGCCGCCGCGGGCCTCCTCGGCCATGCGCTTCTTGGTCGCGGCCCACGAGCAGATCGGACACACCGTGAGGTCGTGACCGCGCGCCGGGCAGTAGCGCCGGCCAAAGTAGATGATCTGCAGGTGCAGCCGCCCCCAAAGCGCCTCGGGGAACAGACGCTTTAGGTCCTTCTCGGTCTGCTCGACCGAGCGGCCACCGGTCAGCCCCCAGCGCTGCGCCAAGCGGTGGATGTGCGTGTCGACCGGAAACGCCGCCTCGCCGAAGGCCTGCACCATGACCACGCTGGCGGTCTTGTGGCCCACGCCGGGCAGCTTTTCGAGCTGCTCGAGCGAGCGCGGCACAGCACCGTCGTACTCTTCGACAAGGAGCTTTGACAACGCCTGGATGTTGCGCGCTTTCTGCGGCGCGAGCCCACAGGACTGAATCGCGGTCTGAATCTGCGGCACCGGCAACCGCGCCATCTCCTGCGGGGTCGCCGCGAGAGCAAACAGACCAGGCGTCACCTGATTGACGCGAGCGTCGGTGCACTGCGCCGACAGCAGTACCGCGACCAGCAGGGTGTACGGATCGGCATGGTCGAGCGGCACCGGAGTCGCGGGTATGAGCTCGTCCAGGATGGCGGCGATGCGGGTGGCCTTCACGGCGCGTTTCATCTCGAGGCTCCAAGCACGCGGTCGAAGTTAAACCTCAAAGCACCATGCGGTCGATGAAAGAGCTCGAAGCGGCCATGCTGGAGGGAAGTCGGGAGCTGACGAAGGCAACGGCGGCCTACTTGGCCAGCGTAGCGTTCGCGATCACTTTCTTGGTCTCGACCCTATGCGGGGCCGCGGGCCTGACCGCGCTGACTCGTGGGAGCATCGCGGCCGGGGCCGCGTTGCTGATCGGACCGGTGCTCGCGCGACCAGCTGTTTCGGTGATCTTGGACGCCATGGCGCGCGACCGCGCGCGAGGGGACGCGGAAGCTGAATGAAGGCGCCGACGGCCAAACGACGCACCGACGCCGAGCGCGACGCACTGGTGGAGCAATACCTGCCACTGGTGCGCTACGTGGTCGCTCGCTTGCCGGTAACGATGCCGGCGACCCTCAACCGCGACGACTTCTACTCGGTCGGCGTCATGGGCCTGCTCCACGCCGCCAGCAACTACGACCCCGAGCGGGGCGCCTCGTTCAAGACGTTCGCGTTCACCGCCATCCGGGGCGCGATCCTGGATGAGATCCGTCGGCTCGATCCGGTGCCGCGCAGCCGCCGCGATCGGCTCCGGCGGATCGAACGGGCCTCTAGCGAGCTCCAAACGGCGCTGGACCGGACGCCCACGGTCGAGGAAATCGCCGAGCGACTCGGCACCACGGTCGAGGCGCTGGACGAGGACTATCTGGCACAGCACACCTGTCGGGTGCTGTCGCTCGACGATTCACACGGCAACGACGACGACGGTGCCAGCCTCGGGGCGCGCCTCGAAAGCGCGAACCAGGAAGATCCGGGCGATCGGGTCATCCACCTCGAGGACACCGAACGCCTGGCTAAGGCGATCAGCGAGCTGCCCGAGGTCGAGCGGCACGTCGTAGTGCTCTACCACTTCGAGAGCCTCTTCCTCAAAGAGATCGGCAGCATCCTCGGCGTCACGGAATCGCGCATCTCGCAGATTCTGTCCCGAGCGATGGAACGCCTGCACATGAAGCTCAACCCCTGAGGAGCGCACCGCCATGGAATCCCCCTCGATCCAGCCGCTGCCCCCAAGCCCGATGGTGCTCGGGACACGCAACGAGCGGCAGGGGGGCGGCGGCGGGGCGTTTGACCAAGCGCTCGCCGACCAGGGTGGTGAACGCCAACCGGAGCGCGATGGTGCCTCACGAAGGGAACTTCAGCGCCGCCCGGACGCCGACCGAAAGCACGAAGGGGACGGCGGCCATCGGATCGATGTCGTCGTCTGAGTACGACGATGAGTGACAAGCCGGACAGCCAACCCGTCATTCGCGGCACTGCCGTGCGGCGCATCGACGCGCCTGTGGTCGTCGACTCGAGCGCTGGACAGGGTTCGGCCGCCACGATGACCGTGATCCCCTTGATGGCCGGCGACCGGGTCGAGGGCTTTGAAGTCCGGTGCCAGTGCGGCACCTGCGTGATCGTGGAGTGCGTGTACGAGGCGGAAGCACAATGAGGACGCAACGCGTGCTGTTGGTGACGGGGCTGCTGCTGCTCCCCCTCCTGAACTCGTGCCAGTCCATCCGCCGGGCGCTCCTCGGCCAGGAACCAGCCCTGGCCTCGTCCGACAGCTACCTGCAACGAGGCGAGGGGCCGCCCAGTGGCGTCTCGCTCGGCGAAGGCGGCGAGAAGCTCCTGTCTCGTTTCCAGCAGGTTCTGGACGAGAAGCTCGCGCTCGAGAAGCGCAACGACGTGCTGCAGGAGGAGATCGAGGCTCTCCGCCAAGCTCTGCAGCGCGAGAGCGAGGACCGCGACCAAGAGCGGCACCGGCGCGGCGGCCTCGAGGCGGAAGTTGCGCGGTTGAGCAGCGAAAAGGCCGACCGCGAAACCAAGATCCTGCATCTGCACCTGCAGGTCGCACAGCTGCAGCGAGCCAAGCTGGAGCTCGAGATCGCCGCTCTCGAGCACAACCTCGAGCAAATGGACCCGCCGCCCGCGATGGGGCTGGCCAGCCCGGTGCCGGTGGGCCATTGAGCGCACCGTGGCACGTGCTCGGCGCCGCCGCGGCGCTGCTCGCGGTCACCGGCTGTGGCCTCGTTCAGCCGTTGCCCAAGCCGCGGCAGGTCCCCGCCCACTTCGGCCCAGCGAGCGAGCTGGCGGACATCCGGCGCGTGATGGTGCTGCCCTTCAAGACATCGAGCGGCGTTCTCGCCGACACCGAGGCGGTGCGCGAACCGTTCTTGAGCGAGCTCCAGAAGCTCCAGCGCTTCGAGATCGTGCCCCTGCCGCAGGACGCTGAGGCGCAGTTCGCGATCTACAACGGCCTTCAGCGCGGCGGCATCCAGCCGGAGGCGCTGACCCGCCTCGGCGATCGCTACCGTCTCGATGGTGTGATCCTCGCCACCATCACCGGCTATCGTCCTTACAAGCCGCCGTACCTCGGCCTGCGGCTGCAGATGATCTCGATGCACAGTGCCGACGCGGTGTGGGCGACCGACGTGTTCTACGACAGCGCCGACGCCAGCACGGTCGAGGACCTCAAGCACTACACGCTGTCGGCCCTCGCCGAGCCAGACGCGCTGCACGGCTGGGAGCTACTGCTCATCTCGCCGGAGCGCTTCGCGACGTTCGTCGCGCACCGGACCCTGAGCCGGTGGCGCGGGCTCTAGAGCGGACGCCGCCGCGTCAGGCAGCGTGCCCGTCGCCGCGCACAATCGCCTCGGCCGTCGCTCGGTAGACCGCCGGATCGTCCAGCGCGCCGCTCTCCAGCCGCTGCCGGGCCGCCTCGACCAAGCTCGCGCGCGAGGGATCCGGTGCCCGCAGCCCCTGCGCCAGGACCTCCGCGGACAACAAGCCACGGCCCGCCTGACTGATCGACGCCGTATCCTGTTCGCCGTCGTGCCCCCGCGGTACTGCAGAGGGCGCCGGACGCGGCAGCTCTACTGTGGGCTCGCCGCGTCGCTCGACGTTCCCAGGCTTGATGTTTCCAACGTCCATCGGTCTTGGTCGGGAATGAACTCTTCCCACGTGGATGATCGGAAACCGCTGGGGCTTTTTTAGAGACTTCTCCAAGACTGCAACGGGCTTTCTTCCCGGTCCACCTCTCAATCCGGGGCAGCAGGAGTTGCCGACTCGGCAGCACCTGCCGGGCGATGGCTCGGCAGCGATTGCCGCGCGGCGATGCGCGCGACGGAGCCCCGCCTCGCTTGTCGCCGATGGCATCGCGTGATCGAAGATCTCGCAAGCACTTGGCACGGCCGGTGCATTAGTGCAACCGGGAAGAGGAAGGCGAGGCGGAGACGTGATCAAGATCCCGGCGACCTACGGTCCGGTGCAGAGCAATGCGACGCGAATCGAGTCGCGTGTGGAGTCGAGCTTTCGCGACGTGCTCGATCAGCTGGCCGCGACTCAAGACCCAGAACCGGCAGTGGCCGTCGCAGCGCCGCCGCCTGAGCCTGAGCCTGAGCCAAGCGACGACCCCGCGTCGTCGACCGGCCACGAACCCGGGACCGATCCAACGGAGCCAGCGGCGCCTGGTGCCCAGGAGGCCCCGCCGCATGAGGCGGAGGCAACCGAAGAGGGGTCCGCACGGGTCGTCGGCGCCGACGTCACCGAGCGCACGGGCGAAGAGCCCACCGCGTCGTCAAACCCGACGACGGGCCCAGAGGAAGAGGCGCCGACTCACGAGGCCCCGCACTTGGAAGCCGGCCCTGCGGATCCCACGCACGTGGCACCTCCTGTCACGGCCGCCGCGAATCGGCAGCCCGACCGAGGCGTCGACCGACCCACCACCACGGCCGCGCCGACGACCGTCCAGAGCTCCGGTGGGGCGCAGCCCACGGCCCGAAACAGCGGTCAACTCGGATCCGGAGCTACCGCGTCCCAGCAGCAGGACGCTCGACCGTCCTGGCTCGCGGCCGACGCGCCCACTGACTTCACCGCGAACGTGCAGCGCGCACCCGCCACGCTGCAGCCCGCCGCGGTCGCGGGCCCTCAAACCAAGTGGGACGGACCTCTGCAGCCCACGACGCTGGGAGACGGGCGCGGGCTCACGGTGGGCACGGACCAGCGGCTGGCCGGCGCCGGGCCCGCCAAGGCCAAGGCGGCAGCCACTCCTCACCGCATGGATCCCCGTCTCGTCGCCACGGCCGAGCAGGCGCGGATGTCGGTGTTCCGCCAGATCGCGATGCGGCTCGCCCCCGAGGGCGGCGAGCTTCGCGTGCTCCTCGACCCGCCGGAGCTCGGTGAGCTCGACCTGCGCATGGTCGTCGAGTCGAGCGGCGCGCTGCGCCTGTCCATCGTCGCCGAGCGACCGGAGATGAGCTCGATGATCGAGAGGCACATGAACGAGCTGCGTCAGCACCTTGCTGACCAGGGCCTCTCGGTCTCCGACTCGACGGTGCAGTCGCGCGAGCAAAGCCAGAAAGACGGCGACAGTCAGGACTGGCCGTCGGCGTTCGACCAGCCCGACTCCGGGCAAGCAGAAGATACCGCCACTTCACAGCGAACCACCGTGATCACTGGCGACGGGCTCGACTTCTTGGTGTGAGACGAAACCAACTATGGATCCCATCAGCGAAACCATCGCCGCCGGCAGCGGGCGCAGCATCTTCTCGGCTCAGGGCGCCGACTTCGGCGACAACCCTTTCCTCGAGGTCCTGGTCACGCAGCTGCAGAGCCAGACGCCGTTGGAGCCCGTCGACAACAGCGCGTTCATGGACCAAATGGCGCAGCTGAGCTCCATGGAGGAGCAGCGCGAGCTCAATGACAACCTGCTGGAGTTGCTGAACTTCCAAGGCGTGCTCGCCAAGCTGCAGGGCTTGTCCGAGGGGAGCAACCTGCTTGGCAAGGAAGTGAGCTTCGTCAACAGCCAAGGCGAAGCACAGTCCGGCCTCGTCCAGTCGGTGTTCGTCAATGAGGTCGGTGAAGTCCGCGTCGTGGTCAGCGACGAGGAGGGCAAGACCGAGATCGGCTTCGACCAGGTCGTCGCGGTCTCCGAGCCTGACCCGGATGCCAGCAGCACGAGCGAAGGCGAGACCACCGAAGAAGAGACTCTGTCCTGAGTCGCAGCGAGACATCCAATGGTTAGCACCTCACTGTTCACCGGGCTCTCCGGACTCCGGACGCACCAGCAGTACATCGACGTCATTGGCAACAACCTCGCCAACGTCAGCACACCTGGTTTCTGGTCTTCGCGGGCGACGTTCGGCGACATCCTGAGCTTCACAATGCGCTCGGGCTCCGGACCGAGCGGGAACTTCGGGGGCCAAAACCCGATGCAAGTCGGCCTGGGCACGCAGATCGCCTCGATCGACATGAACACCGGTCAGGGCACGTTCCAGGACACCGGCCGTCAGCTCGACGTGGCCATTCAGGGCAAGGGGTTCTTCACCGTCACGGACGGGCTGAGGACCTTCTACACCCGCGTCGGCACGTTCGGGATCGACGCGGACCGGACGCTGGTGGATCTGCGGTCTGGCCTCCGGGTCGTCAACGCCGCTGGCTCCAACATCGAGATCCCGCTCACCGCGACGTTGGCGCCCCAAGCGTCGACCGAGATCACCTTCGAGGGCAACCTGCCGGCTGTCGTGACTGGGCCGCTGGAGGAGATCGTCGAGTCGAGCTCGCCGTTCCTCGCAGGGACCGCAGCGACCGCCAGCGCCGCCCCGACCGGCGCCACGACCTACGACATCTCGGCGTTCCCGAATGGCAAGCTGCTCCTCTCGGTCAACAGTGGCGCGCAGCAGACCATCGACTTTTCGAGCACCCACTTCGCCGACCCGGCCGCGGCGACGGCGACGGAGATCGCCGCCCGGTTTGACCAGGTGGCGGGCCTTACGACCACAGCCGACCCGACGTCCGGCGGCGTCGCCTTCGCCACCGTCATCCTCGGCGACAACGCCGGTTTGAAGTTCGACGACGCAAGCTCCTCGGTGGGCCTGCTCCAAGCACTGGGCTTGCCGTCGGCGCGCCAGAACGGCACCGAGTCGGCCGCTGACGGCGACACCGACCTCGCCAGCCTCACCACCCGAACCGCCGCCTACGAGGCCGGCGATCAAATCACTGTGGGCGGCACCGACCCCGACGGCGAGCAAGTCTCGGACACGTTCATCTACGGCACGGACGGGACGACGATCGACTCGCTGCTCACCTTCATCGAAACCACGTTTGGTACCGCTCAGGTCAACGCGTCCATCGACACCTCTGGCGTCCTGCGGCTAGAAGCGGCGGACAAGGGCCCGGCCAATCTTAGCCTGTCCATCGGCGACACCTCGAGCAAGAACAACTACCCGACGTTCACGATCGTCCAAAACGGCACGGGCCCGGACACGGCCGTAACACCGATGGACGTAATCGACAGCCTTGGCCGGACGCACCCGGTGAACATGACGTTCACGCGCTCGGAGAGCGATCCAGCCGTGTGGGACATGCAGGCATCGATGGACGCGTCCGAAGGCGAGATCATCGCGGACACGATCTCCACCATTCGCTTCAACCAAGACGGCTCGTTCAACGTCATCGGTGGCGGCAGCAGCACGCTGTCGTTCCTGTTCGCAGGCATCACGGCGCCGCAGAACATCACGGTCAATCTCGGCACGTCGGGTCAGTTCGACGGGATCGCCATGGTGGGGAGCTCCACCAGCGTGACCGCGACGGGCCAAGACGGCTACGCGACGGGCGAGCTACTCAACATCGCCTTCGAGGAGGCGGGACGGCTGCAGGGCTTCTACAGCAACGGCCAAACCCGCACGCTCGACACCCTGCGCATCACGCTGTTCCCCAACGAGGGCGGCCTGTTGCGGGTCGGCGACACGTTGTTTGTCGAATCGCCCAACTCGGAGAACCCCATCGCGACGAGCGCGGGCAACGCCGGCGCCGGGGTCATTCGGCCCGGTTCGCTCGAGAACAGCAACGTCGACATCGCCGAGGAGTTCGTCAAGCTCATCACCGCGCAGCGCGGCTTCCAAGCCAACTCGAGGGTGATCTCGACCGCCGACGAGATCCTGGCCGAGCTCGTCAACATCGTCAGGTAAGGGACTGGTTGATGGCGGACTACGCTGAGATCGCGCTCACACGGAGCATGAGCTTCCTGGCCGAGACCCAGGCGGCCATCTCCAACAACCTCGCCAACGTCGATTCGACCGGCTACAAGCGCCGCGTCAGTCAGGCGCTGCCGGTGAGCACGGGGTTCGCCTCCGAGCTCGGTCAGCGGCTCGGCTCCGTTGCTTACCAAGAACGGGTGGATTGGTCGTCGGGCTCGTTGACCCCAACGGGCGAACCGCTCCACATCGCGCTGCAGGGCGACGGCTTTCTTCTCGTTCAGAACGAGTCGGGCCAGCAGTACCTGACGCGCAATGGCGCCATGCAGGTGACCCCGGACGGACGCTTGGTCAACAGCGTGGGCGAGCAGTTTCTCGATCCCGACGGCGCACCAATCAGCCTGAGCGTCGACGCCGGCCTCCCGCGGGCCGAGATCAAGATCGCGCCGGATGGCTCGATCGCGGTCGGCGATCTATCGCTCGGTCAACTCGGTCTGTTTGCGAAGCCCGAGGGAATCCTCACTCCCGTCGGCCAGTCACGCTACCGCGCGCCGAACAACGCACGGCCCGCACTCGCGCCGGATACCCGCGTCTCGCAGAGCAATCTCGAGCGCAGCAACGTCGACGCGCTTACCGAGATGGTCCACATGATCACGGTGCAGCGCGGCTTCGACGCGTCGTCACGAGCCCTCATGGGTCTCGGCAACATGAAGACTCAGTTCATCCAAGCGATGAACAGCTAGGGAGTAGGCACGTGCTCAAGAGCTTGTACACGACCGCGACGGGCATGAAGGCCCAGCAGACCATGGTGGACACCATCGCGAACAACATCGCGAACGTGAACACCGCCGGCTTCAAGCGATCGCAGGTCACCTTCGAGGATCTCCTCTACCTCACAGTGCAGGCCCCTGGCCTCCGCGTCGACGCCAGCGGCTCCTACAGCCCGATCGGCCTGCAGATCGGTTCCGGCTCCCGAGTGTCCGGCACGACCAAGATCTACACGCCGGGCGTGCTCGAGGGCTCCGCCAACAACCTCGACGTCGCGATCGAAGGGGACGGCTTCTTCCAGGTGCTGCTGCCCGACGGCAGCGTTGGGTTCACGCGGGACGGACAGTTCAGCATCAACGCTGACGGTCGCCTGGTGACGTCCACAGGCTACGTGCTGACCCCCGAGGTCACCCTGACGCCCGACGTCGCGGAGCTGAGCATCGACCAAGAGGGTCGCGTGACCATTAGCACACAGGGCAACCCGACTCCCACCCAGGTCGCGCAGCTGCAGTTGGCAAAGTTCATCAACCCGGCCGGCCTGCTGTCGGCCGGCGGCAACATCGTCACCGAGACCGCGGCCTCCGGGGCGCCAATCGTCGGGCAGCCCGGCGCCAACGGCCTCGGCACGCTCAAGCAAGGCTTCATCGAGCGCTCCAACGTCGAGATCGTGAACGAGCTCGTCAGCTTGATCGTTGCGCAGCGCGCCTACGAGGTGAACAGCCGCGCCATCCAAACCAGTGACCAGATGCTGTCCACCGCGACCAGCATCGTGCGATAGGAGTCCACGATGAGCCTCTCGACCTTCCTCTGGTCTACGGTTGTCTGCCTCACCGGCCTCGGTGCCGGCCACGGCGACGACGACGATGTGCCGCCGCCGCGAGTCGTCGTGCGCTGTCATCCGGATGCCAGCATTCGGGGCACCGAGGTGCAGCTCCGCGACCTCGCCACGGTCGAGACCGACGATCCAGAGCTCACCGCGCGACTGCTGCAGGCCGGCTTCGGTACCCGCCCGGCTCCGGGCTACGCCCGGGTGCTCACGCGCCAAGACATCCTCCTCCGCTTGACGCGTGAGGGCCTGTCGATGGCGCGGCTCAAGATCACCGGTGCCGACCGCATCGCACTACGCCCGGCGGTGACGCACGTCACCACCGAGCAGCAGGCCGAAGTCGCCGAGTCGGTGCTGCGGGGCGCTCTTCGAGAGATCGAGGCGCAAGGCGACGTTGAGATCGAGCTCGCCACTGGGCTACACACACTGGCGGTCCCGCCTGGCCGGTACAGCATGGACGTGACCGGCCGCCTCAGCGGCCCGCTCTCGCATTCCGCCGCCGCCGTGGAGTTGCAGGTGCGCGTCGACGACGAGGCCTACCGCGTCGTCAGAGTTCCCTTCCGCATCCGGCGGTACCAGCAGATCCTCGTCGCCAACCGCGCCATCAAAAAGGGCGAGCCGCTGGGCCTCGAGAACTTGATGATGAAGCGCATCGAATCGAGCGTTGGTGCCTCGCCGTGGCTGACCGACCTGCGGGAAGTCGCTGGGAAAGTCGCGTCCAATGACCTCCGGCAGGGTCAACGCATGACCCTGAGTTCCGCCAGCAGTCCCGCCGTCATCCACCGCGGCGACATCGTGCATCTGGTCTCGTCGAGCGGCCGGATCCGCGTCACGACTCGAGCGCTAGCGCTCTCCGACGGAGCGGTCGACCAACGCATCCAGGTCCGCAACTTGACGGCCAACCGCGTCGTTCAGGCCGTCGTCCACGGCCAGGGCCTCGTCGTCGTGCCCAACGCCGCGGTCGGGAGGCGGCGATGAGCGGCTCGACGGAACGCGCGGCGACGCTGACGGCAGCCTTGGCACTCCTCGGTGGGGTGCTGCCAGCGCAGAACCTCTATCGCTCCGTGCGCAATCCCCGCTCCCCCATCGCCGACCTCCGTGCCGGCAGGGTCGGCGACATCCTCACGATCAGCGTGCAGGAGGCCCACTCCATCACCAACGAGGACCGGGTCGATCGCAACAATCAGACCAGCCTGGCGGCGCGGCTCGAGGACTACACCCTCAGCGAACACACCTTCAAGACCAACATCCTGCCCAAGATCGACGTTCGTCAGGAGCGCGACTTCCAGGGTGAGGCCCGGCAGGAGAAGGACTCCAATATCCAAGCGAGCATCGCGGTCATCGTCGTCGACGTGCAACCGAATGGCAACCTAGTCGTCGCCGGCTCGCGGGTGGTCAACGTGGACGACGAGACCAAGACACTTCGTATCAGCGGCATCGTCCGTCCACTCGACATCGCCGCCGACAACACGGTGCGCTCGACGCAAGTCGCCGACGCCCGTCTCTCGGTCACCGGCGAAGGCGCCAACACTCGCGTCACGACGCGCGGCCCCGTCGCGCAGGTGTTTGACACCATGGTCTGGCTGGCTTGGCCGTTCTGAGACTTCCGATGCGCAGCTTTCTTTTGGTGGCACTGGGGCTCGTCGGCAACGCCGCCGCGCAGGAGCCGCTGGTCGTACCCATCGAGCAGATCACGCGCCCGCAGGGCGCCATGGGCAACGAGCTGATTGGCACTGGCTTGATCACCGGGCTTAACGGTACCGGCGCCAAGGACAAGGTGAGCCGTCAGGCGGCGCAGAACCTGATCCGGAACCTGGGCCTCAACATTGGTGACACGGACCTGACAACGGGGTCGTTCGCCCTGGTGATGGTCAACGTCACGCTGCCGCCGTTCTCCAAAGAAGGTCAGCTACTGGACGTCAAGGTCTCCGCCATGAGCGACGCGACCTCGCTGTTTGGCGGCTACCTGCAGTATGCAACGCTGCAGGCGATCGACGGCGAAGTCTACGCCGAAGCGCGGGGCCCGGTCACGGTCAGTGGCTTCTCGGCGTCGGCACAAGGCACAAGCGTCGTCCGCAACCACGTCACGGTCGGCAACGTCCCGGATGGCGCCAAGGTCGTCCGGGCTGCGCGCTCGTACTATCTAAGCCAAGAGGGCCATGTCGAGCTGCAGCTGATCAACCCCGATCTGCGCACGGCCACCAACATCGCCGAGGCCATCAACCAAGCGCTCGCCGGCAGCGGCGCGACGGCGCGCCCCATTGATCGCACCATGGTGCGCATCGAGGTGCCGTCGGAGCAGCAGTCCGAGGCCGGCGCGATGCGGTTGCTCACGCTCATTCGTCCGCTACCGGTCGAGGTGCACGATCCCACCGTGGTCATCATCGATGCGGCGGCCGGCGTCGTGCTCGCAGGCCAGGGCGTCATGATCAGCCCGTGTGTCGTCGCCCTGTCGGACCTCACAATCTCGGTCGTGTCGCAGGACGAAGTCTCGCAGCCGTTGCCGGGGCCGAATCTGGGCACCACGGAGACCGTCAACCGCACGCGGATCGACGTCCAAAGCACGAACAGCGAACTGAAACCCGTCGCCGGCGGCGCCACCGTCGACGAGCTTCTGGGCAACTTGAAGGCCTTGGAGCTATCCCCGCGCCAGCTAATCCAGGTGTTCGAGCACCTCAAGAGCGGCGGCTACCTACAGGCAGACTTGAGGGTGAGGTAGATCGTGAACGTCACAGCCATTGACGCGGCTCCGGCCTCGGCCGGAGCGAACACGATGCGACAGCGCGCCGAGCAAACCGCCGGCCAGCTCGAGCAGATCTTCGTCCACCACCTGGTGAAGGGGCTCCGGGACACCCTGCCCAAAGGCGAGAACGGAGGCATGTTCGGTGCCGGTCCCGGCGCCGGCACTTACGAGGACTGGTTCGACGTCCACATGTCGGAGCAGCTGACCCGTGCGGGTAGCAACGGCATCGGCATCGCCGAGTCCTTGCTGCGCACTTGGGAACGCGACGGCGTCATCCCCAGCGCGGACGCGGCCGCCGAACGGCCCAGGGGGATCGATGTCCGCGCCTGAACTGACGAGGGACCTCGTCGATGCGCTAGCCGCCGAGACCTCGGCACTGGACCAGCTCCGCCAAGCCATGGTCGAGCGTCGCGTCGAGTTCGCCGCGTTGCGCGCGTCGACGTGTGACCGTGCTCTTCACAACATGGCGCTGCGGGCCACCGCGGTCGGCACGGCAGCGGCGCGGCGCGAAAGCGCGGCGGCGGACCTCGCCACCGCGCTCCAAGTGCGCGGATCGATGTCCGTGTGCAAGATCCTCGCTCGACTGCCAGAGGACGCCCGGCCACAACTGCAGGCCGCGCGCGACGCGGCGCGCCGAGCCGCGATCGCGGTTCGGGCCGAAGCACGGCTGGGCGCACGCCTCGCCGAGAACGCAAAACATTCCCGGACCTCCGTCCTGCGCGCGTTGGGCGCGACCCAGGACGAGGTCCCGGTCTATGACCGCAATGCCCGTCGAGTCGGGACGTCTCCCGTCGGCGGCGTGATTGTACGGGGCACTGTTTGAGGACTTGTTATGAGTGTCGCACTCAACACGGCGATCAAGGCCCTGGCCACGGCCCAACTCGGCATTGAGACCGCCGGCCACAACATCGCCAATCTCAACACGCCGGGTTACTCCCGCCAGCGGGCGCTGCTCGAGACCACAGCACCCTTCAATGCACGCGGTGGGTTCCAGGTAGGCACCGGCGTTTCGGTTGCTGGGATCCACTCGATCGTGGACAGCGGCCTCGAAGCCCAGCTCCGCGCGCAACGCAGCCTGACCGGCCGGGCCGAAGTCGACTTGTCGCGCTGGAGTGCGCTTGAAGGTGTCTTCAACGAGCCGGATGGCGGACTGAGCGTCCAGCTCTCGGGGCTCTACGACTCCCTGGCGACGCTGCAGGCAGATCCCGCCGAACGCGCGCTGCGCGGCGGCGCCGTGCAGGCCTTCTCGTCGTTCGCGACGGACCTCAACCTGCTGGCCAGTCGCGTCGAGTCGATCACCAGCGACGCTCTCGACGAAGTTGACGCCCTGGCCAACGAGGCCAACGACCTGACGGGACGAATCGTCGATCTCAACCGGCAGGTCTTATCGAGTGAAGCCAACGGCTCGCGCGCCAATGATCTACGCGATCGGCGAGAGGAGCTCACCAAAAACCTCGCGGAACTGATCGACCTGCGAGCAATCGAACGCCCCAGCGGCGAAGTCGCGATCGTGGCAGGGGGCACCACGCTGGTGAACGGCTCGACCGCGACGCAACTCCGCGCGGTGCGCGAGACCGACGGCAGCACGTCGCTGATCTCGACGCAGACGGGCCGGCCACTCACCCTGCACAGTGGCAAGGTCGCAGCCCTGCTGGACCACGAGGCCCAGGGCGGCGGCCGAATCCTCAGCGAGCTCGACCGTCTCGCGTACGG
This sequence comes from Planctomycetota bacterium, assembly GCA_039029375.1. Classification (GTDB taxonomy): domain Bacteria; phylum Planctomycetota; class UBA1135; order UBA1135; family UBA2386; genus JBCCGH01. Next base: position 1,613 of record JBCCGH010000005.1, on the reverse strand, counting down.
GATGGCACTGCACTTCAACCGGCTTCATTCGACCGGCGTCCCACTGAGCGGTTCCTTCGACCTACTCACGTCGCACAACCTCGTACGCGACGCCGACGGCGACGGGGAGGTCGGCGACGAGCTGATCGGCCAAGCCGGACTCCCGTTCGACGTCCAGTCGGGTGAGCTGTACGTGACGGTGACACACCAGTCGACCGGCGAGCTGGAGCGCACGCGCATCGACATTGACCCCGGCAGCACGACGCTGAACGGGCTTGCCGCCGAGCTGAGCAACATCTCCAACCTGACCGCCTCGGTCGACCCCACGGGACGTCTGCGGATTCGCGCCGGCAGCGGCTACGGCTTTGACTTCGGCAATCGACTCGATGGTACGCCGGACGCCTTCGGCTCCTTCGGCGGTGCCCGCCCGGCGATAGCGACGGCAAACGCCGAGCCCTTCGACCTCTCCACAGCGCTGGCCGGGGGAACCGCGGACTTCAACGTCGTGATCGACGGCACCAATCACGCCATCGCGCTCGCGAGCAGCGACTTTGCCGACCCCTCAGCCGCGACTGCCGCCGAGCTGGCCGCGGCAATCAACAGCGACTTGGGTACGGCTGGCACCGCCACCGACGTGGGCGGCCGCCTCTCCGTCCGCTCGAACACCGCGGGTTCTACTGCCTCGCTGGCGCTCGCCGACGGAACCGGCTCGCCCCTCGCCGCCCTCGGGCTGCCGACCGGCACCACCCGCAACGGCCAGACGCTCAACGCCGAGCCCCAGATCACGGGCTCCTACACCGGCTCTACGAACGGCCAGCTCGTCTTTATTCCCGACGGCGACGGGCAGATTGGCGTGACGGACGGCCTGACTCTCGGCGTCTTCGACACCAATGGCAATCGGCTAACGACGCTGGACGTAGGGCGCGACTACACCGAGGGCGACCCTCTCACCGTCGTCGATGGGATCGAGGTCTCATTCAGCAGCGCGCAAGTCTCCGCGTCGGCCAATGACGTGTTCAAAGTCGACACCTTGGCAGACAGTGACACCTCTGATGTGCTCGTCGCCCTCGGGGTCAACTCGCTGTTCGTCGGCACCACTGCCAACGACCTGGCGATCAACCCGGACCTCGATCGCAACCCCGACTTACTCGCGACAGGCCTCTCGGGTGAGGCCGGAGACCCGGACAACATCGTCCGCATGCTCGACCTGCGCGAGGAGGAGTTCGGCGAGTTCGGCGACCAGGCCATTGAGGTCTTCTACGGCAACCTGGTCGGCGACTTAGCCTTCAGCACGGCCTCCGCACGGACCACACTCGATGCCGAACAAGAGATCTCACAGCGCATCCAGGAGCAACGCGACTCCGTTTCCGGCGTCAACATCGACGAGGAGATGCTCGATATCGTGCGGTTCGAGCAGACCTATCAAGCGGTCACGCGCTTCATCGACGCAGTGAACCGCATCACGGACACCTTGCTGCAGATTGCTTCGTAGTCGCGATGAGCCTTCCGGGCCGAAAACCTCCGGGTGACGACAACTCCTCGTCCGCACGATGCACGTGCGGTCTCATCGGCCGCCGCCCGGAAGGCTCGGAGAGACTGTGCCTCCTGGCTCATCGCGGCGCGACACGGCCGTT